>NZ_MAUD01000548.1 GCF_001700515.1 Streptomyces lushanensis | reverse complement strand
CGGCGGCGGCGGCGAGCGCGCTGCCCGCGTTGCAGGAGAGTCCGACGGTGAGCGCGCCGAGGGAGCGGGCGTGCTCGACCGCGCCGATCGCGTACGGGGTGCGGCCGGAGGCGGAGACGCCGACGACGGTGTCGTTGGCGGTGAGCTTGACCGCGGTGAGGTCGGCGGCGGCCAGTTCCTTCGAGTCCTCGGCGCCTTCCACGGAGGTGACCATCGCGCCGGGACCGCCCGCGATCAGGCCGATGACGTCGTCCGCGTCGGTGTTGAAGGTGGGCGGGCACTCGCTGGCGTCGAGGACGCCGAGCCGTCCCGCCGTACCCGCGCCCGCGTAGATCAGCCGGCCGCCACGGGCCATGCGCTCGGCGATGGCGTCGACGGCGGCGGAGATCCGGGGGAGCTGGGCGGCGACGGCGGCGGGGACGGTGGTGTCCTCGCCGTTCATCAGCCGGGCGATGTCGAGGGTGGGCAGCGTGTCGATCTCCGCCAGCTCGGGGCGGAAGGCCTCGGTGGTGAGGGTGTCGAGCTGCGCGCGGAGTTCACCGTACCGGCGGTGCCGGCCGTACGGGTCGTGCTGCTCCTGGTGCTCCTGCTGGTCCTGTCGGGAGGTCATGAGGGAACGGCTCTTTCTGCGTGGCGAGCGTGGTGAGCGTGGCGGGGGAGTGCGGGTGCGGGTGCCGGTGCGGGTGCCGGTTCTGCTGCCGGTTCTGCTGCCCGTGCCAGGCGGCGGGCCGGTGGATCAGCGGCCCGTGCCGCGCGGGCTGTGCCGGTGCGCGAGGGCCTCGTACGACGCGGAGAGGGCGGGCGCCGCCGTCTCGTACGTACGCTGGGCGACCCCTATGAACAGGCAGTCGACCACCAGGAGCTGGCTCGTACGGCTGGACATGGCGGCCGGGCGCAGCTCGCTCTCGCGGGCGGTGGAGGTCGTCAGTACGTGGTCGGCGTACTGCGAGACCGGTCCGTCCGGGCGGCCGGTGATCGCGACCGTCGTCGCGCCGTGGTCGAAGGCGACCCGGAGCGGTTCGATGACATCGCCGGTGGAGCCGGAGTGGGTGATCGCGATGGCCACGTCACCGGAGCGGAGCTGGACGGCGTTGGTGACGGCGAGATGCGGGTCCGAGTGGGCGTGGGCGATCAGGCCGATACGCAGCAGCTTCTGCGCGAGATCCATGCCGACGAGGGCGGAGGCGCCGACACCGTAGATGTCGATGCGCCGGGCCGCCGCCGCTGCCGTGACGACGGCGCCGAGCTGGACGGTGTCGAGCGCGGCGGCGGTGTCGGCGAGGGTCTGCTGTTCGTCGTAGGCGAGCTTGGCGACGACATCGGCGATCGGGTCGTCCACGGCTATGTCGGCCGTGACGGCCGGGGCGCGGCCGGACTGCTGCTGGGCGGCGAGGCCCGCGAGGGCGAGGCGCAGATCGCGGTAGCCGGGATAGCCGAGGAGCCGGGCGGTGCGGACGACGGTCGCCTCGCTCGTGCCGGTCAGCTCGGCGAGGCCGGTGACCGTGAGCGCGGCGCAGCCGGCCGGATCGCCCGCCACGGCCTCGGCGACGAGCTGCATGGAACGGGTCATCGTGGGCGCGAGGGTCCGCACCTTGGCGGCGAGCGCGGCGGGTACGGGTGGGGGGTCGACGCTGAAAATTTCCTTCACATCTTGGGTCACCTTTGAAAGATATTTTCGGATTTGGCCGGTCGTCAACCCCGCGCTGTCCCCGACAATGGCTGGATGGACGACCGTGACGACCGTATGGATGAGCGCGGGGACGAGGAGAATCCTCGTGTGGACCCGAGGGGCGTGGACCCGCTGGAGCGGGCGCTGCACTCCGCGCGTGCGCTGGTGCTGGCCGATCTGATCGCGGGCGATGTGGCGCGCGCCGAGGTCGTGTCCCTGGTGGAGGAGTCGGTGTCGCACCGGCGCTGGTGGGTCGAGCAGTGGCCCGAGGGCGCCGCGTATGTGGCGGGGCTGGTCGCCCAGGACGTCCAGGACGCGCTGATGGAACGGTACGGCCGCTGGCCGCTCTGCCCGGTCTGCTCGGAGGCCGAGGGCGTGGAGGCCGAGTCGCACGCCCTGGACGTGGAACCGGAGCTGGGGCCCGATCCGCACTGGGTCTGCGGAAAGGCGGGCGTGGTGATCGCGGCGGTGGGATCGCTGGGCGGCGGCCGGCGCGCGGTGGGCGGGACCGATACGGATCCGGCGGGGCCGGAGCACGGCCGGGGCGGCCGGGACGCCTCCGGCGAGCCGGGCGGCGCCTCATGACCGTCTACATCGACCCGCCGACCTGGCCGGGTCATGGCCGTATGTGGTCCCACCTGGTCAGCGACGTCTCGTTCGACGAACTGCACGCCTTCGCGGCCACGGTCGGCTGCCCGCCCCGCGCCTTCGAACGCGACCACTACGACGTCCCGTCGGACCGCTACGGCGACGTGGTGCGCGCGGGCGCGGTGGAAATCGGTTCCAAGGAACTCGTCCGCAGACTCACGGAGGCGGGCCTGAGACGGCCCAAGGGCCGCCCGCGTCCGATGCCACCGTCCCGGACGTCCTAGGCCCTGTTTCGAAACACGCCCTGGCCACGGGTGGCCTCGGTGGCCCCCGGCACCTCTGCCGTCCCGGCCGTGGCGTCGGCGGGTGCGGGCGGTACGGGCGGTGCCGTGCGTGAGGAGCCCGCCACCACCCGGCTGGTCGCCTTGTGGTGGAAGCGCAGGGACACGGCCGTCAGCGCGATCGCGACCACCGTCATCGCCGCGCCCGCCCAGGCCGTCGAGGCGAAGCCGAGGTCCGCGTCGATGACCGTGCCGCCCAGCCAGGGGCCGCCCGTGTTGCCCAGGTTGAACGCGGCCGTGGTGGTGGCGCCCGCGAGGGTGGGGGCCGCCGCGGCGATGTTGAACAGACGGGCGTTGAGGGCCGGTGCCGTGTAGAACGCCGAGACGCCGAGGAGGAAGGTCAGCGCGACCACGGCGACCGGGTTCGACGCGGTGAGCGCCAGCAGGACGAGCAGCACCGTCGAGGCGGTGATACCGCTGAGCATCACGCCGAAGAGATGCGCGTCCGCGTACCGGCCGCCCAGCGCCGTACCCACCAGCGCGCCGACACCGAAGAGTCCGAGCACGCTCGGCACCCAGCCGCTGTCCAGCCCGGCCACATCCGTGAGCAGCGGCGCGAGATACGAGAACGCGCAGAAGACACCGCCCGCGGAGAGCGCGGTGACGGTGATGGAGAGCCAGACCTGGCGGTCGCGGTAGATGGTCAGCTCCCGCTTGAGCCGCGGCCTCTCGGCCGGCACCGGGATACGCGGGATGAGGGTCATGACACCGGCCAGCGCGACCGCCGAGGCGGCGCCGACGGCCCAGAACGCCGAGCGCCAGCCGAGGTGTTCGCCGAGGAAGGCGCCGGCCGGTACGCCGAGGACGTTCGCGATGGACAGGCCGCCGATCATCACGGCCATGGCGCGGGCGCGCGCGTCGAGCGGGACCATCGCGATGGCGACAGCCGCGCCCACCGCCCAGAATCCGGCGCAGGCGAAGGCGCTGACCACCCGGGACGCGAAGAGCACCTCGTAGGTCGGGGCCAGCGCGCCCGCGACCTGGCCGAGGCCGAAGACGGAGATCAGGGCGATGAGCGTGGTGCGGCGGGGCAGCCGCAGGGTGGCCACGGCGAGCAGCGGAGCGCCGATCACCATGCCGATCGCGAAGGCGGATATGAGGAGTCCGGCGGTGGGGATGGACACGTTCATGTCGTCGGCGAGCGGCGGCAGCAGGCCGGAGAGCATGAACTCACTCGTGCCGAGGGCGAAGACCGCGAGGCCGAGGATGTAGACGGCGAGGGGCATGCCGGAGCGTCGGTCGGTGCTCGTGAGGGTGTCGGCGCTGCTCGTGCTGCCGGTGGTGCTCGTGCGGATGTCGGCGGAATCGCGGGCGTCGGTGGAATCGGGCACGACAGGTGCCAACGCCGGTGTCGGTCGTGGCATTCCCCTCCGTGCGACCGGCCGCCGCCACGCCCGCGGTAGCGCCCGCGCTCACGCCCCCGCCCGCGTTCACGCCCGCAGTCACGCCCGCAGTCACGCCCGCAGGGCGTCCAGTTCGGTGGTCAGGTTGTGGCGGGCGCGGTGCTCCCACTCCCGTACGGCATGGGGGGTACGGAACAGGCCCGGCAGCGCGAGCAGTTGCTCCAGTACGGCCGCCCGTCCCGCGCGGAACTCCGCGTCCGGGACGAATCCGTACTCCTCCCTGACCGCGCTCTGGTACGCGGCGTACGCGTCCTGCGCCGAGGCCAGGATCGCGAGGTCGGCGTCGCACAGGACGGCACCGTCGCGGTCGCCGGGCGCGGCGGCGTGAGTGGTGGTGAGGCGGACGAGCCGGGCGACCTCGCGCGTACGGGTGTCGCTCAGACCGGCCTCGGACAGGGCGCGTTCGGCGAGACGGGCGGAGCGCTCCTCGTTCTCGGAGCGGTCGGGCCGGTAAACGGCGTCGTGGAACCAGGCGGCGAGGCGTACGACGTCCGGGTCGTCCGCGTACTCGGCGAGTGTGTCGATGTGGTCGAGGACGGCGAGCAGATGAGCGGTGGTGTGGTAGCGGCGCTGAGGTTCGGCCCAGCGGGCGAGGAGGTCGTCGGCGTACACGTACGGGTCGGGCGGGCCTTCGCCGCGGACGGCGAGGAGCGTGGCGGCGAAGCGGTCGCGCAGATCGCGGTCGCGCAGGTCGCTCGGATCAGGGGCGGGCATGGGACGACCATAGGGCCGGGCCCGGAACGGATGTGTCCCGGGCCCGGGCCGAGCGGCGCTCGTGCACAGCGGCCCTCGCGGCGGCCGGGCCCTGTGCGCCGGACAGTGCGGCCGGGCCCTCCGGCCGGGCCCTCCGGCAGGGCAGTGCGGCCGGCCCCGGTCCGGCCG
>NZ_MAUD01000547.1 GCF_001700515.1 Streptomyces lushanensis | reverse complement strand
CCTCGCCCACCCCGACGCCGCGCGCTCGGCCGGCGGGGCGGCGTCGGGGTGGGCGAGGCCGAGGTGGTCCCGCAGAGTGGTGCCCTCGTACTCCGTGCGGAACACGCCGCGTTCCTGGAGCAGCGGGACCACGGTGTCGGCGAAGGCGTCCAGCCCGCCGGGGGTGATGTGCGGGACGAGGATGAATCCGTCACTCGCGTCGGCCTGCACGAAGGAGTTGATGGTCTCGGCGACCGTGGCCGGGGAGCCGACGAAGGACTGGCGGTTGCCGGTCTCGACGACCAGGTCCCGGATCGACCACTTGTTGGCCGCCGCGAGCTCCCGCCACTCCCGGACGGTGGCCAGCGGGTCGCGGTACATCCGTACCTGGGCGCGACCGCGGGCGATGGTGTGCTCGCCGAGGTCCGGGTCGATGTCGGGGAGCGGGCCCTCCGGGTCGTACGCGGACAGATCGCGGTTCCAGACGAATTCCAGATGCTTGATCGCGGTGGCCCCGCTGACCTGCCGGCGGCGCACTTCGCGGGCCAGCTTTTCCGCCTCCGCGTCCGTGTCGCCGAGTACGAAGGTCGCGGCGGGCAGGATCAGCAGCTGGTCGTGGGTGCGGCCGTGGCGGGCGAGGCGGCTCTTGACGTCCGTGTAGAACGCCTGCCCCTCCTTGAGGGTGCTGTAGCGGCTGAAGATCGCGTCCGCGCCCGACGCCGCGAACTCGCGCCCTTCCTCGGAGTCGCCGGCCTGGAAGATGACCGGGCGCCCCTGCGGGCTGCGCGGGACGTCGAACCGTCCGGCGATGTCGAAGTGCGGGCCCTTGTGCACGAAGGCACCGGCCCGCGCGTCCCGCAGGAAGGTGCCCGATTCCTTGTCGGCGGCTATCTCGTCGCCCTGCCAGGAGTCGAACAGCTCGGTGGCGGTGCTCAGGAACTCCCTCGCCCGCGAGTAGCGCTCGTCCTGCGGCAGGAAGCCGCCGCGCCGGAAGTTCTCGCCGGTGAAGGCGTCCCACGAGGTGACGACGTTCCAGGCGGCGCGGCCGTCCGACAGATGGTCGAGGCTGGCGAACTGGCGGGCCACCTCGTAGGGCTCGTTGAAGGTCGAGTTGATCGTGCCGGTCAGGCCGAGGCGTTCGGTGACGGCGGCGAGCGCGGTCAGGACGGTGAAGGTGTCGGGCCGCCCCACCACGTCCAGGTCGTAGATCCGACCGCCCTGTTCCCGCAGCCGCAGGCCCTCGGCGAGAAAGAGGAAGTCGAACTTGGCGCGCTCGGCGGTCCGCGCGAAGTGCGCGAACGAGCTGAACTCGACGTGGCTGCCCGCCTCGGGGTCGCTCCACACGGTGGTGTTGTTGACGCCGGGGAAGTGCGCGGCGAGATGGATCCGCTTCAGTGGCGTGGCGGACTTCGGTGACGTGGTGTGCGGTGGCGTGGTGGACGTGCTCATCACTCGTACGGTCCTTCCGGCTCAGGCGGCGGCGTAGCGGTTGGCGGGGCGGGGCAGTCCGAGCAGCCCGCGCAGGGTGCTCGCCTCGTACGCGGTACGGAAGAGGCCGCGGCGCTGGAGTTCGGGCACCAGGCGGCGGGTGATCTGCTCCAGGTCGTGCGGGAGGACGGCGGGCCGCAGCCGGAACCCGGTCAGTCCGGCGTCCCGCCATTCCTCCAGCAGGTCCGCGAGTTGCGCGGGTGACCCGGTGAAGACGCGGGCGTCCCCGCTGTACGCGGCACCGGCCCGTTCGTCCAGCCGGGCCCTGCGGTCCGCGGCGGCGGCGGGGTCGTCGTCGAGGAGGACCACCAGGTCGCCGAAGACGTGCACGGTCTCGCCGGCGCGGCCGGCGGAGTCCTGCGCCGCGCGGATCTCGGCCAGCACGGCGCGGGCGTCGGCGGCGTCGCCCGGGGTGACGAATCCGATGTCGGCCGAGCGTGCGACCAGTTCGTACGGGACGGTCGCGTGCGCCAGCGCGGCGACGAGCGGCTGTCCCTGGGGCGGGCGCGGTGTGATCGAGGGGCCCTTCACATGGAAGTGCGGGCCTTCGAAGTCGATGTAGTGCAGCTTGTCGCGGTCGATGAAGCGGCCGGTGGCGGCGTCGCGGATCTCCGCGTCGTCCTCCCAGCTGTCCCAGAGCCTGCGCAGCACCTCGACATAGTCGGCGGCCTCGTCGAACAGCTCCTTCAGCCACGGCTGTCCCGCCGACGTGGCCAGGTCCTCGGCCCGCAGGTCCGGCACCGTACGGCGGCCGAAGTGCGTGGCCTCGTCGGCGCGTACGGACACCCTGACCTGGATTCCGGCCCGTCCGGCGCTCACGAAGTCGAGGGTGGCGATCGCCTTGGAGAGATGGAAGGGCTCGGTATGGGTGACCACCGCGGTCGGGATCACCCCGATGTTCCGGGTCGCCGGCGCCACCCGGGCGGCGATCAGGACCGCGTCCAGCCGGCCCCGTACCTGGTCGGTGCGCTCGTCCGGCTCGGGGTGCCGTGAGGTCTGGAGGCTCAGGGAGTCGTCGATGGTCACGAAGTCCAGCAGACCCCGCTCGGCCTCGGTGGCCAGGTCGGTCCAGTACCGCGCGGTGAACAGTTCACCGGGCCGGGCGCCGGGCTCCCGCCAGGCCGCGGGATGCCAGCCGGCGCCGTCGAGGGCGACGGCCAGGTGGAGGGCTGTGTGTGCTGCTCGGGGCATGGGCGTACCGCTTCCTGTGAGCATGCCGAAAGATGTCCGCAAGGTGTCCGCGCCGGTGCTCGGTCGGGGTGGAGGGTCGGCGAAAAGGGGGACGGGGGAGCCCCATGTGAAGGGAGGGAAGAAGAAAGAAGGGCTCCGGTACGGAGTCGGCCCGGGCGGACCCGGTACCCCGGTACGAAGACCGGCCGGTCAGGGTCTAGGCGGCGGAGTGTCGCGCGGCGACGGGCTCGGACGCCGGACACAGCGCGGCGGCGACACGCTGGAGGTCGATGTGCCGCCGCGTGTACATGGCAATGGTGACCAGGGGCCGCCGAGGAACGTCCCGCACCGCCGTCACCTCCGTCCCGGCCGGCTCGCGCCG
>NZ_MAUD01000546.1:983-1709 GCF_001700515.1 Streptomyces lushanensis | reverse complement strand
GTGGCGGGCGGTGGCGGCCCGGCCGGGCTCCGCGGTGCCCGCCGCCGTGACGACCACCCGGCTCGCGGCGGCCGTACGGCGCTCCAGCACGCTGGAGAGAACCGCGAGGACGAGCGCGGAGCCCGCCAGCGCGGCTCCCACCCAGTTCGGTGCCGTGTACCCGAACCCCGCCGCGATGACGATGCCGCCGAGCCAGGCGGAGAGCGCGTTGCCGAGGTTGAAGGCCCCGATGTTGACGGCGGAGGCCAGTGTGGGAGCGGCGGACGCCTGGTCGAGCACCCTCTTCTGGAGCGGCGGTACGGTCGCGAAGCCGAGGGCGCCGATCAGTGTGATGGTGACGGCCGCCGCGACCTTGTGGTGGGCGGTGAGCGTGAACAGCGCGAGGACCACGGCAAGCGCTCCCAGGGACACGTACAGCAGCGGCATCAGCCTGCGGTCCGCGAACCGGCCGCCGAGCAGATTGCCGCCGACCATGCCGAGCCCGAAGAGCACCAGCAGCCAGGTCACCGAGGAGGCCGCGAATCCGGCGGTCTCGGTCATCATCGGGGTGATGTAGGTGATCGCCGCGAAGACTCCGCCGAAGCCGAGCACGGTCATGGCCATGGCAAGCAGCACCTGTACATTGCGGAAGGCCGCGAGTTCGTGGCGCAGCCGTACGCCCTCGGGCTTGGGCTGCTCGGGTACGAGCCTGGCGATGCCCGCGAGCCCGACGACACCGAGTCCGGC
>NZ_MAUD01000546.1:0-902 GCF_001700515.1 Streptomyces lushanensis | reverse complement strand
GAGAGCACATTGCCCGCGACGAACAGTCCCATCAGGAGCATCAGCATCCGCTTGCGCGGGATCCGGGTGCCGAGGACGGTCATCAGCGGTGCGCCGAGCACGACTCCGAGCGCGTAACCGGTGACCAGCAGTCCGGCGGTGGGGATCGAGACGCCGTATTCGCCGGCCACCTCGGGGAGCAGTCCCATGATCACGAATTCGGTGGTGCCGATCCCGAATGCCCCGATGGACAGGGCGAGAAGCGCGAGTGGCATGGATTTTTTCCGGCCTTCCCAAACGGTTGCATCTGCGGCTTACGCGCGAACACAATACTTGCAGGCGCGGATTAATTGCAAGCGCGGGATATTGCGTCGATGTTTTATCCTGGAAACACAGGGGCCTCGGCACGCCCTCACGTCGCCCGCAGGAGGAAGCCATGACCGCCACGGACACCGCGCTCACGGGGCTCGCCCAGGGCTGGTGTGCCCTTTCGGTGCTGCACGACAGGATCGAGGGACATATCGAGCGCGTGCTCCAGGCGGGCCACGGTCTCAGCCTCCGGGAGTACTCACTGCTCGACGTCCTGAGCCGGCAGCACGACGGCGAGGGCGGTCATCTCCAGATGAAGCAGGTCGCCGACGCGGTCGTACTGAGCCAGAGCGCCACCACCCGGCTGGTCACCCGGCTGGAGGACCGCGGACTGCTGACCCGCTATCTCTGCCCGACCGACCGCCGCGGGATCTACACCAATGTCAGCGAGGCCGGGCTGCGGCTGCTCGCTCAGGCCCGGCCCACCAATGACAAGGCGCTGCGGGAGGCCCTCGACGAGGCGGCCGACAAACCCGAACTGGCCCCGCTGGTCAGGACCGTGAAATCCCTCGACATCGCCCTGTGACCGGCCCGTCGCAGACACGTGCCCGCCC
>NZ_MAUD01000545.1 GCF_001700515.1 Streptomyces lushanensis | reverse complement strand
TCGGCCGGCAGATAGCGGAAGAGGAAGGCGGTCAGGACGGGTTCGGCGTGGAGTTCGAGCCGGGGGTGCTCCCGCACGGTTCTGGCGCCCGCCACCGCCAGGTCGTGGCAGGCGTCGACGAGCCGGCCGAGACCTTCCCTGCCGAGCGTGCGGAGCGTCACCGCGATCTTGAACGCGTCGGCGCGGCGGGTCGTACGGAGGGAGAGGCCGAGCAGGCTCGGGTAGCCGGCCTCTTCGTCGTCGGCCGGGTTGAGATAGGCGGCGCGGCGGGCGAGCGAGGCGTACGTCTCGGACCTCCGGACCAGAAAGACACCGGCGGCGGCCGGCTGCCAGCCGAGTTTGTGCCAGTCGAGCGAGACGGAGTCGGCGAGGGCGAGACCGTCCAGCAGCGGCGCGAGCCGGTCGGACAGCAGCGCGCCGCCGCCGTACGCGGCGTCCACATGCAGCCACGCGCCATGCTCGGCGGCGAGTGCGGCGCAGGCGCGGAGCGGGTCGACGGCGCCGGTGTCGGTGGTCCCGGCGGTGGCGACGACGGCGACCGGCAGTTCGCCGCGCCGGACGCAGCCGGTGAGGGCGGCGGCCAACGCGTCGGTTCTCATACGGAGTCGACGGTCGACGGGGACGGGGAGCACGGCGTCCTCACCGAGCCCGAGGAGGGCGGCGGCGCGCTGGACGGAGAAGTGGGCGCAGGCGGAGGCGAGGATACGGGGCCGGGGGAAGGCG
>NZ_MAUD01000544.1 GCF_001700515.1 Streptomyces lushanensis | reverse complement strand
CTCGCCGTCTCCTCGCACGGCCAGCCGTTCTCGTACTTCGCCTGGGCCTACGGCCTGCCCACCGACGGCTCTCCCGGCGGCGCGCTGCCCTGGGGCCCGGTCAACGACATCGCCGTCGCGGACATCGGCGGCGAGCACCGCACGCTCCTGCTCACCGGCAAGCCACCGCACGAACCGGCCGCCTGGAAGCGGTACCGCGGCGGCGCGACGGGCCGGCTCTGGCTGCACGGCAAGCGGCTGCTCGCGGGCCTCGGGGGCCATCTCGACTGCCCGATGTTCGTCGGCGGACGCATCGCGTTCCTCTCCGACCACGAGGGCGTCGGCAATCTCTACTCCTGCCGTCCCGACGGCACCGATCTGCTCCGCCACACCGATCACGACGCCTTCTACGCACGTCACGCCTCGTCCGACGGCCGCCGGGTGGTCTACCAGTGCGGGGGCGATCTCTGGCTGGTCGAGTCGCTGACCGCCGACTCCGTACCGCGCAAGCTGGATATACGGCTCGGCGGGCAGCGCGCGGGACGCCGGGGCTACCAGGTTCCCGCGGCCGGCCATGTGAACGGGATATCCGTGGACACAACGGGCCGGGC
>NZ_MAUD01000543.1 GCF_001700515.1 Streptomyces lushanensis | reverse complement strand
GCCCCCTGCGAGGCGGGCCGGGAGGAGCCCGCCGGGGGCCGTTCGCCCCCGGCGGTACGCGGGTGATCGGCCGTCCGTCCCGGTCCTCCCCCAGCCGTCCGCCTCGGCCTGTCCGCCTCGGATGGAACTCCTCAGCGGGGAACCCTCAGCGCGAGCCCCTCAGCAAGGGCAGGGCTCCAGTCCGAAGCCGAGCTGGTTGAGGGCCGTACCACTCAGAACACCGGAGAAGGCGTGCACCTCGTCCACGGCACCGCGCAGATACTCTCCCCAGCCGTCGGCCGTGCGGGCCCGCCCCACCTGGAGGCCGCCGGTGCTCTTCCAGGGGTGGCGGAAGGCCGCGGTCCCGTCGGCGTCGGCCGAGCCGTTCACGAAGAGGCTGATCCGGTCGGTCGCGTTGTCGTAGACGACGGCCAGTCTCACGGTGTCGTCCGGCCATCCCGACTGCTGCCTCACGACCGTTTCCGTGGCCCCCTGCTCGTCCGCGTGGGACATCACCAGCTCCCAGGTGTATGTCGAGGGCACATAGCGCACCGTGAAGGCGTCGCCGTTCTCCCCGCCCTGGGACAGCACGGTCATCGGACGCTCGGGCTCGCTGTCCGCCAGCTTGACGACGACACCGATCGTGAAGCTGTCGTCCGTGTCGACCACCGGAGCGTCCGTGGCCGCGAAGCCCGTCTCACCGTCCAGCACCAGATGCCCGTCACCGACGAGTGCGTACTCGACCTCCGGGCAGTCCGGGTCGATCCCCGGGAGGCAGGAGCCGTCGGGGCCCCGGTGGATCGTCGCTCCCGCGCCCAGCTTCAGCGGCGCGCCGCCGTGGAGCTCCGGGCTGGCGCCGTCCCGCGCGCTCTCCAGCGACCAGTGGCCCCGCAGCCGCGGCGAACGGTGCGCGAGCTGGGCCACCTCCTCGGTCATCACGACCCGGTCGTACGCGCGGAGGTCACCGATCTCGCCCCGCCAGTGGTCCCGGTAGCCGGCTTCGTCCCGTGCCCGGCCGATCTGGAGGTGTCCCGCGCTCTCCACGGCGGTCGCCCGCCGCGGCTCACCGACCTCCTGGCCGTTCACGTACAGCCGTGTCATGCCCGTCTCCGCGTCGTACTGACCGAGGACGTACGCCCACTCGCCGGCTTGCGGCGTGCCTCCCGACACCCGGGCGCCGCCGTACGCGAACGACCAGGCGGACTCCCCCTCACCCGACGGGCCGTCCTCCGACGGGCCGTCCTCCGTCCGTACCCCGAGGGTGAACCCGGGCGCCGCCCCCGCGTCCTGGCTGACGGCCGTCATGTTCCCGTCGAGCCGCTCCGGGCGCACCCAGCCGCCGACCGCGAACGTCCTCGTGGTGTCGACGACGGATGTGCCGGGCGTGAGGAAGCCGTCGGCCGTGCCGTCCAGCCGGGCCGTGGAGGTCAGAGCGGTACCCTCCGGAGCGGCCCCGCCGAACGCGACACCCGCGCCGGCCGAAGCCGCCGGGCCGGTCTCGGCCACCGCCGTCCCGGCACCCACCGCGTCGGCCAGCTGCCACCGCGCGACCGGGACACGGCCGTCGCCCACCCGGAACACATGGGTGGCCGGCGGGCCGTTGCGTCCCGAGCGGTCGATCGCGGAGACCTCCAGCACGTACACCCCCTCGCTCGGCGGAAGGAACCGGAAGGACGCCGGACCGCCCATGGTCTCCGCCCTCACGGTCCTGAGCGGGCCTCCTGTGAAGTTGTAGCGGTACTCCACCACGTCGTCGGAGGGCGAATCGACGGTGAAGGTGCCGTAGTTGCCGACGCCGTCCGACCATGTGTCGTCGTCCGGGTACTCGGCCGAACGCACCACGGGTTTCTGGGGGCTCGCCGCGTCGCGCACGAACTCGCAGACCCCTCCCCCGGCGTCCGAGCTCCAGGGCGACACTGCCGTACCGTCGTCCGCGCGGACCCGCCAGGAGACGACGGTGTCCACCGGGACGTCGGCCGGGAGCTGCCAGGGGACGGTGTCTCCCGAGAACCGCGCCGCCGACACATGGGTCAGGCGCCGCTCGGTGCCGTCGGCGTCCTGCCACCACGCCTCGAACTCCCCCTTGACCCGGTTGCCCTCAGCGGGCCGGTCGTCCTCCACCGGGTCGTACAGCACCGCGCTGAGCACCGGTGCGCCGGGGACATACGTCCTGGTCTCCCCCGCCCCGCAGGGCTTCGAGTGGGTGAGCAGATCCGCCAGGACCGGCTGTCGCGGCGGCAGATTCTCCACCGCGACCGCCGCGACCGCCGTCCCCTGAGCTCCCAGAACCGCGGCCACGACGAGTGATCCCGTCGTGAAACGTCTTCCACGCCTGCGCATGGCCATGTGTCCCCTCCCCTGTGCGGCCCCGCCGATCTTGACGGGACCAGGAGACTAACAACGGACACGGACAGCGACCGAGCGGTTTTCAGCGGCCGTCGCTCGGTACGGGGGACGTGCGGTACGAGGGGACGTACGGGCGGTCCGGACGGTCCCGGCGGTCCGGGCGGTCCGGGGGCCCGGACCGCCGGGACCGCCG
>NZ_MAUD01000542.1 GCF_001700515.1 Streptomyces lushanensis | reverse complement strand
GGCGGGCCGGCCGGCTGCTGCGGGTCAAGTGCCGTGCCAGACTGGCGCCATGGGAGCCACGCGACCGTCCATGCAGGAGCGGATCCGGCGCCGCAGACACGCGTCCTTCGTCGGACGGCGGCGGGAGCTGGCGCTGTTCCGGGAGAATCTCGACCTTCCGCCGGACGACGAACGCCACCGGTTCCTGTTCCATGTCAGGGGCAACGCGGGGGTCGGCAAGACCTCGCTGGTACGGGAGTGGGAGCAACTCGCTCGGGAACGCGGGGCGCTGACCGCGTACACCGACGAGGCCGTGGCCGGGGTGCCGGAGGCGATGGCCGCGATCAGCGAGCAGTTCGGGCGGCAGGGCAGACCGCTCAAGGCACTGGACAGGGCGCTCGCGACCTACCGGCAGCGGCGGTTCGAGGTGGAGTCGGCCGCGATGACCGCCGGATCGCCGGCCGGGGCGGCCGGGCCGTCGGGCGGGCCGCCGGGCGGTGTTCCGGCCGGGCCGTCGGCCGGTGCCCGGGCCGTCGCCGCGGCGGGGCTGGCCGGGCTGGGCCTGGTGCCGGGCGTCGGCGCGCTCGCCGGGGCGGCCGATCCGGCACAGGTGGCCGAGGGCGCGGACCGGTTGCGGGCGGCGGTCGCGGCCCGGCTGCGCGGACACGAGGACACGGAGCTGGTGCTGTCACCGCTGCGGGTGCTCACTCCCGTCCTGGTCTCGGAGATACGGCGGGCCGGCGCCGACGCGCCCTGGATCACGCTCTTCTTCGACACCTACGAACGCACCGGACCGTATCTGGACGTCTGGTTGCGCGATCTGATCACCACCGAGCGGTACGGCGCGCTGCCCGACCATGTCGTGGTCACGCTCGCCGGACAGCGCCGGCTGGACCTCGGCTGCTGGGGCGACCATCTGGACGCGGTGACCGATCTGCCTCTCGATCCCTTCACGGAAAGCGAGGCACGGCAGTTGCTCGCCGACAAGGGCGTCGTGGACGAGCCGGTCGTACGGGACGTGCTGCGGCTCTCCGGCCGGCTGCCCGTCCTTGTCTCCACGCTCGCCAGCAACCGCCCGGCCGGCCCGGGCGGTTGCTGGCGAGCG
>NZ_MAUD01000541.1 GCF_001700515.1 Streptomyces lushanensis | reverse complement strand
CCCCCGAACTCCCCCCGGTCCCGCTGAAACCACGGGGACGCACGCGCTGATCTGCGCTTTCGTGTTTGTTGGCCCAAGGGCATTCGTTGATCGTCAATTCCCTCGGCCGGGTGATCGGGCGCCTCGGCCGGGGTGGTCCAGGTCTGCTTCGGAGGGCCTGTTCGAGTCGCAGGTGTTGCCGCCTATTCCCGTCTGTGCCAGACCTCATGCTGACCCGATGCTGACTTTCGTGACGGCTCGTCAGCTCACGACCGGGCTTCTCGGCCGAGCGTTCCACGTCGTGATCGCAAGGGGCTGGTGTGGGGCAGGGGCAAGTAGAGGCTGGACGGTAGGGTTGCGGTGACGTTACCGTCCGGCATGGAAAGTTACTTACTGTGATCCCTGCTGTGGCCCCGGCGACTTCGGACTTCTACTGCCATCGGGCGCACGCGGTCAGGAGCCCGCCGGCGTCAGGTCCTGCAGGCCCACCACCCGCAGCAGCTGCAAGCGCTCGTACGACTCCGTGCCCGGGCGGGCCGTGTGGATGACGAGTTGCTGGTTGTGGTCGGAGTTGACGAGGACCTCGCAGTCGAGTTCGAGGATGCCGATCGCAGGGTGCCGGAAGCGTTTGGTGGAGGTGCGGCGTACGGCGACCTCGTGTTCGTCCCAGAGGCGGGCGAACTCCTCGCTCGTGGCGCGCAGTTCGGTGACGAGGGCGGCGGGTTCGGGGTCCGTGGGGCGGGCCGAGGTCACCGCTCGCAGGCCGGCGACCTGCTCGCGGGCGCGCTCCGGGCGGTCCTCGGGCGGGAACAGTTCCTGGGCCGCCGGGTCCAGGAAGAAGCGGCGGATCATGTTGCGTCCTCGGGGCGGGCGGGCGAGGACGTCTCCGCTCAGCGCCCGCGACAGCGCGTTCTGGGCCAGGACCTCGCCGCAGTCGGTCACCACTGTCGCCGGGGTGTCGTGCAGCCGGTCCAGCACCAGGAGCAGGCCCGGACGCACGTGCGTGCCGGCCGCCTCTCGGCGGGGCGACTCTTCACCGGTGAGGTGGAAGAGGTGGTCGCGTTCGTCCTCCGTCAGACGCAGGGCGCGGGCCAACGCGCTGAGCATCTGGCGGGAAGGGCGCGGGCCCCGGGACTGTTCCAGCCGCGTGTAGTAGTCCACGGACATGCCGGCCAACTGGGCCACCTCCTCGCGGCGCAGCCCCGGTGTACGGCGCCGGGCTCCGGCCGTCAGACCCACGTCGGAAGGGGCCAGGCGGGCGCGGGTGCGGCGCAGGAAGTCGGCGAGTTCGGCTCGGTTCACCTCTCCAGGGTGCGGGAGGCCGACCCACTTATCCAGGGACTTTCGATCCCCTGATCAAGAGGTCTCTCCCGGTCGTCCCCGCGTCGGCCGAGGCTGGTTGTCAACGACAGGCGACACAGTGCGTGAGGAGCACATCATGCTGACTTTGGTGACCGGTACGACGGGACAGGTCGGACGCCGCTTCGTGCCGAGGCTGCTGGCCCAGCGGCAGCCGGGCGAGCAGGTGCGGGTCCTGGTGCGGGACGCGGCCCGCGGCGAGCGCTTCGCGGAGCTTGGCGCCCAGGTCGCCGTAGGAGACATGCGTGAGGAGGAGACACTCGGCAAGGCGCTCGCCGGCGTGGACGCCGTCGTGAACGTCGCCGCCTCCTTCCGCGGAGTGCCGGACGAGGAGGCGTGGGCCGTCAACCGGGACGCCGCGGTGGCTCTGGGCCGCGCCGCGCAGGCCTCCGGCGTGGAGCGGTTCGTGCAGGTCAGCACGGGCAATGTGTACGGCGTCGGACGGGGCCGCCCGCTGACCGAGGAGGATGAGAGCCACCCGGGCGGCGCGATGTGGGGCGCCTACCCGGAGTCCAAGGCCGAGGCCGAGCGCGAACTGCTCGCGCTCAAGGGCCTGGATGTCCGTATCGGACGCCTCCCCTTCGTCTA
This sequence comes from Streptomyces lushanensis, assembly GCF_001700515.1. GTDB lineage: Bacteria > Actinomycetota > Actinomycetes > Streptomycetales > Streptomycetaceae > Streptomyces > Streptomyces lushanensis. The sequence continues at coordinate 1,158 of NZ_MAUD01000541.1, read as the reverse complement.
CGGCGAAGGCGACCCGCACCTCGCCAACTCCTTGCATTGGGCCGTCCGTTGGGCACCGCACCAGCGCCTGCAGATGGCCCACCACGCGGACGTCGCCCAGGGCCTGATGCGTCTGCTGTACACGTCGGGCATCGCCGACCGGATCTACAACATCGCCGACGACGCCCCCGTCACGACGGTCGAGCTGTACCAGCTCAACGGCGTGGAGGTGCCCGCCGGGCTCCACGAGCTCACGGACCCCGACCCGTGGTTCGGGATCATGTCCAACCAGCGGATCCGCCGGGAGCTCGGCTTCCGGCCGATCTACCCGAGTGTCTGGACGGCCCGGGACGCCGGAGCCCTGTGACGGTCCCCGCGCCGGGCAGTCCACCCCTGTGATCTGCCCCAGCAGCACCGCCCCCGACACCGCGATCACGACCACCATCAGGTGCAGCACGCGGTGGCCGTCCCAGGTACGTCACGATCAGCACCGCCGCGGGCAGGATCAGGAATTCCCGGACGGGCCCCCGTTTCCGTATCCGAGCCGAAGGCGAGTCCTGATGAACAGATCCGACGGGTAGCGGCGGCGCCGTGTCTTCGAGGTCCGCGGCCGCATCGGTACCCCGCGCACGCCGATCGACTACGCGAAGATCGGCCGGTCCTCGGCGCGGCGCCGCGCGCGGGGCATGACGCCCAGCGAGGCGGTGAAGGGGCTCGAGGAGGCCGAACTGCACCGCGCACCTGGACCGACGCCATGAGGACCTGGCCGACGACGGCGGGCGCCGTGAAGCGGAGCTCGCGGAGTGGCAGCGCCTCACGCGGCTGCTCGCCGCGACCGGTGGCCCGTACGACCCGGACGCCGACGCGGTCGTCCAGGAGGAGCTCGCCGAAGACCGGCGCCGCGAGGAAACCGAGCGGCAGCGTCGCCAGGAGCAGCAGCGGGTGGCCGCCGGGCCGATGAACGGGGGCCCTCGCCGGGGACGGCCGACTCGACCAGACCGTGGCGGAGCAGGCCGGGTGACGAAGCCGCCCCGGCCTGTTCCCGAACGACTGCGGCGGCCACCGCGCCGAGGCGATCGACGACTGGCTCGCCCACGCCCTCGCCACCCACTCCGGCCACTACGCCGACCCGGACAGCCGCACGGCCGCCACGACTCTGCTGCCCGCGCCGCGGCGCGG
>NZ_MAUD01000540.1 GCF_001700515.1 Streptomyces lushanensis | reverse complement strand
CCGACACCGAGGCCGCGCAGCTGAGCGACCTCGGGACCGTCGCGGCGGCGTGCGACCGCTGGGGCATGCCCCTGATCGCGATGGTCTATCCGCGCGGCCTCGGTGTCGGATCCGATGTTGACATGAACGCTCACCGCGTCCGCGCCCAGGCGGACGCACTCCTCGACGTCACCGACCAGCACCTTGGCGTCGACGTCGGGGCCGGCGCTGGTACTGGCGCTCAGGTGCACCACGAGTCCGGTTTCGGTGAGGACGGCCGGCGGAATCAGCCGCGCCCGGCCCTTGTGCACGACGACGGCGTCGGCGCCGCCCTTCGCGATGTCCGTGACCAGTTCCGGGAATCCCGCAGCGCTGACGATCGGTCCGTCGGAAACAGAGTGATCGAGCGGGATGAACAGATACCGCCCGTCACCTGCACGGGACAATCGAGCCAGGCGCAACGCTTTCCCGGTCAGTGGCATCGTCGTCATGACACGCCCCTTCGTTCGCGACAGCTCTGTCTCATGGCTGCACTCTCGCAAGGGCCGCTGAAGAATCGAGCCAACCCGTTTCCGCAGGTGGCAGGAGCGGGCGTCGGAGGAGCACGCCGCGGCGCAACCGTTCGGCCGGTTTCGGTGTTCGTTCTCTCGGAGCAGCGGCGACGAAGGGGAGCACTATGCGTGCCGGGGCGGACACAGCGGCGGACTCAGCGGCACGGGCCGGTGTCGACACCGAGGTCGCGGTGGTCGGCGGTGGACCGGTGGGCACGCTGGTCGCACGGGAACTGGCCCTGCTGGGCATCGATGTGACGATCCTGGAGAAGCTGCCGCGGCCGGACGGCGTCTCCAAGGCGAGCACCCTGCACGCGCGCACGGCCCAGACCCTGGACCGCCGGGGGCTGCTGGAGGCCGTGCAGCCCGGCCCGTACACCGCCGCCCGCGGTGCGAGCGGCCCGGTGCGCTTCCACTTCGCCTCGATCTTCGAGCTCGACCTGTCCCGGGTCCTCGACGAGGGCCCGGCCATCGTCGGCAGCCCGCAGGCGTTCGCGCAGGAGGTGTTCGCGGCCGACGCCGTACGGCTCGGCGCCCGCCTGCGGCGCGACGCGGAACTGGTCGGCCTCGACCAGTACGACGACCATGTGCGGCTGAGCCTGCGGTCGGTGTCCGGTGCCGAACGGACGCTCACGGCTCGCTGGGTGGTCGGCGCGGACGGGGCACGCAGCGCCGTGCGCCGGCTGAGCGGTATCCGTTTCCTGGGCGACGGGCCGACCGTCGCGGCCCTGATGGGCGAGGTGCGGCTGCTGGACCCGGCCCGTGCGCCCGGCGGCTGGCAGCGCACACCGCGGGGCTGGACACTGCTGTGGGTCAACCCGCACGGAACCAGCCGTGTGTGCACGTACGACTACCGGGGGCCGCACCAGGACCGGCACTCCCCCGTCACCCTGGACGAGCTGCGCGGCGAGGTGGAACGCATCGCGGGCCGGCCCGTCCCGATGGACGGCCCCGACTGGATCGCCCGCTTCAGCGACGCGTCACTTCTGGCGGAGCGGTACCGCAAGGACCGGATCCTGCTGGCGGGCGACGCGGCGCACGTGCACTTCCCGGCCGGCGGACAGGGTGTGAACCTGGGCCTCCAGGACGCCGTCAATCTGGGCTGGAAGCTGGCCGCCGAGATCCGCGGCCGGGCGCCGGACGGACTGCTCGACACGTACCACGGCGAGCGGCGTCCGGTGGCGGCGGCGGTGCTGCACAACGTGAAGGCACAGGTGGCCCTCATGGACCCCGATCCCCGGACGGACGCACTGCGCGAACTGTTCACGGAACTGATGCGGTTCGACGAGGTCAACGCCCATCTGAGCACCATGATCACAGGTGCGGGGGTGGTGTACGACGTGGGCGGGCGCGGCGACGACCCGCTGGCCGGGCGCATGGTGCCCAGCCTGCCGCTGAAGACCGCCGAGGGGCCCGTCGTACTCGCCGAGCTGCTGCACGACGCCCGCCCGCTCCTGCTGGACCTGTCCGGGGACGCCGCCCTGCGGGCGGTGGCGGGTCCCTGGGCCGACCGCGTCACCGTCGTCACGGCCACTCCCGTCGCCGGCACCTGGGGCACGGAGGCCGTACTGGTGCGCCCCGACGGCTACGCGGTCTGGTCG
>NZ_MAUD01000539.1 GCF_001700515.1 Streptomyces lushanensis | reverse complement strand
GCCCTGAGCGGCAGCCGCCCGGTCCGCCTCCGGGCGGCGCCGCTCAGGGCGTGCCCCCAGGCGTACCGCCCGGCGGCGCCGGTCTCCAGGCCGCCCTTCAGGTGTACAAGGAACTGCCCACGGGCCAGCGCTGGACCCCGCAGAACGGCCAGCTCATGCGGGTCGACCTCGGTATGGGCGGCACTCCGGTCCTCGCCCGCCAGGGCAGCATGGTGATGTATCAGGGCAAGGTCGACTTCAGCTACAAGAGCGCCGGTTTCGCCGGCCGTGTCGTCGGCAGCGTCACCGGCCAGGAGATGCAGCTCATGCGCTGCACCGGCCGCGGTCAGGTGTTCCTCGCCGAGCAAGGCGCGCATCTGCATCCCGTGGAGCTCCAGGGCGACGGCATCTGTGTCTCGGCGGAGAACGTCCTCGCCTTCGACGAGTCACTCCAGTACGAGGTCCGCCGCATCGAGGGCCACGGCATTCCCGGAGGCGCCCTGTTCACCATGCTCTTCCAGGGCACGGGCACCGTCGTCGTGAAGACCCACGGCACCCCGGTGGTCCTGCCCGTCACGCCCACGACCTTCGCCGACTGCAACGCCGTCGTGGCCTGGTCGGCCGCGTCCCAGGTGATCATCTCCAGCCAGGTCAGGCTGCGCCGCAACGCGTATCCCGGTCACAGCGGAGAGACCGTGAACCTCCAGTTCCGGGGAGCCCCCGGCAACTTCATCGTCGTCCAGCCGTACGAGGTCTGAGGGAGCCCGGACCATGAACCAACAGCTCGCGGGCTATGCCCCCACCCCCATCGCGGCCCGGATGGAGAACCACGGCCGTTCCCTGCTCAAGGTCGCCATGGCCTCGGGGCACGACCTCTTCGCGCGGACCGGCTCGATGGTCGCCTACGAAGGCTTCATCCAGTACGAGCCGAATCCGCCCGCCATCCGCCAGATCGCCTCCCAGTGGGTCACCGGCGAGGGCACGCCGCTGATGAAGTGCTCCGGAGACGGTCTGCTCTATCTCGCCGACTACGGCGCGGATGTCGTCGTCATCAACCTCGACAACGACGCCCTCTCGGTCAACGGCACCAATCTGCTGGCCTTCGACGCGCATCTCCAGTGGGGCGTCGAGCGGGTGAAGGGCCTGGCGAAGTTCGCCGGGCAAGGGCTGTGGAACGTACGGATCTCCGGGACCGGCTGGGTCGCCCTGACCTCGCGCGGCACCCCGATCGTCGTCGACTGCGGCCGTGGCGAGGACGAGACCTATGTCGACCCGGACGCCCTCGTCGCCTGGTCCCCGGCCCTCAAGGTGAAGGGCAAGCGCAGCCTGAAGGCCTCGGCGCTCATTGGGCGGGGCAGCGGAGAGGCCTTCCAGATGGCCTTCTCCGGCCAGGGCATCGTCGTCGTACAGCCCAGCGAGGACAGCACCGACCGTCTGCGGATCCAGGGCTGAGAGGAGCGAGAACACACCATGCAGAGTCCGCTTTTCGCCCATACGGAACAGCAGTCCCAGGACCGGTACGCGGTGCAGAACCCGCAGCTCCTGCGGGTGGCGCTCACCGGCCAGGACGATGTCCTCGCCCGCAAGGGCGCGATGGTCGCCTACCAGGGGCTGATCGACTTCGACGGTGAGTACCAGTCGCACGGCCGGCGGCAGGCCCGTGGCCGCACCGGCGAGGGCCTCGATCTGATGCGCTGCTCCGGGCAGGGCACGGTCTATCTGGCCAATCTCGCCCAGTACATCCATGTGGTGGAGGTCGAGCAGGAAGGGATCACGGTCGACAGCGCCTATGTGCTGGCGCTCGACTCCTCCCTGCACACCGAGGTCATCGCGGTGGACAGCCAGTACGGCATCTCCGGCTCCGGCAAGTACCAGCTCAACATCTCCGGCCGGGGCAGGGTCGCGCTGATGACCTCGGGCCAGCCGCTGATGCTCCAGATCACGCCGGACAAGTACGTCAACGCCGACGCCGACGCGATCGTCGCCTGGTCCTCCTCGCTGCGGGTCCAGATGCAGGCGCAGACGCACTCCTCCGGGGTGCTGAGGCGCCGCGGCAACACCGGCGAGGGCTGGGAGCTGAGCTTCCTCGGGCAGGGCTTCGCGCTCGTACAGCCCAGTGAGGTCATGCCGCCGCAGAACGCGCAGCTGGGACAGGGCGTGGCCGCGCAGTTCGGCGTGGGCCAGCACGGGGCGCACGGCCAGAACCAGGGCAACGCCTGGAGCAGGTGATCACGCTCCGGCCGCCGCGTACGGGCCGCCGCGCAACCGCCGTCGCGTACCGGCCACCGCGCATCGAACGGAAAGGAGGCGGCCTCCTGAGGGAGGCCGCCTCCTTCGCGGCTGTTCTCCGGAAAGGCCGTTGTCCGGAAGTGCCGGTGCCTAGGACCGGCGGCCGTCCAGCGCGGCGCGCGTCCGTTCCACCAGCCGTACGACCGAGCCGTCGGCCACCTCCGCCGCCTCCTCGTAGGAGAACCAGCGCAGGTCCAGCGACTCCTCGCTGATCCGCTCGACCGCCCCGGCCGGGGCCAGCGCCGCGTACTGGACGTCGAGATGCCAGTGGCACGGGGCCGGAATGGCGTGCCGGTCGAGCTGGACGGGACCGCCGTCCAGCGGTCGCAGACCGAGGATCCCGGACTCCTCCATGGCCTCCCGGAGCGCGGCGCGCTCCAGGGTGTCGTCACCGGGCTCGCAGTGACCGCCCATCTGGAGCCACATACCGAGCTTCCTGTGCAAGGTCAGCAGCACCCGGCCGCGCTCCGGATCGATCACCAGCGCGCTGGCCGTGAGATGACCCGCCGTGCAGGACTTCCACATCGCGTCCGGATGGGCGGACAGATGATCCAGATAGAGCCCGCGCAGCTCCTCCTGGTCCTCGGACCGGCCCCGGTGGCCTTCGTAGCCCTTCAGTACGAGGACGGCGTCGTCGTGCAGGCTCACTTGTCGGTGTCGTCCTCGTCGCTCTTGGCGTCCCCGCGTTCCTTCTTGAGATCCGGCGCGTCCGGCCTGTCGCCCGGGGCGCCCGAGGTCTCCGGGCCGTCCGCTGCCTCGCCGAGCATCCGGTCCAGCTCGGAGAAGTCCAGCTGCTCGTGGTGGACAAAACCGTCCGGGTCGTCCAGGTCCGAAGCCGTCGGCAGCATGTCCGGGTGCTCCCACAGCCGGTCACGGCCGTCGACCCCGCGCGCGTCCGTGAGCGAGGCCCACAGCCGCGCGGCGTCGCGCAGCCGGCGCGGCCGGAGCTGAAGGCCGATGAGCGTGGCGAAGGTCTGCTCGGCGGGGCCACCGGAGGCACGGCGCCTGCGCAGCGTCTCGCGCAGCGCGTCCGCTCCCGTGAGCCGCGACTTCGCCGCCTCGTGCACCACCGCGTCCACCCAGCCCTCGACCAGCGCGAGCGCCGTTTCGAGACGGGCCAGGGCGGCCTTCTGCTCCGGGGTGTCCTCCGGCTGGAACATGCCCTGCTGGAGCGCTTCCTGAAGCTCCTCGGGGTGCGTGGGGTCGAACTGGCCGACCACGTCCTCCAGCTTGGTGGTGTCGACCTTGATCCCGCGGGCATAGCCCTCGACCGCGCCGAACATGTGCGACCGCAGCCACGGCACATGGGCGAAGAGCCGCTGGTGGGCGGCCTCGCGCAGGGCCAGATACAGCCGGATCTCGTCCTTGGGCACACCGAGGTCCTTGCTGAACGCCTCGATGTTCAGCGGGAGGAGCGCGGCCTTGCCGGCCGGGCCCAGCGGCAGCCCGATGTCCGTGGAACCGACCACCTCGCCCGCGAGCACGCCCACGGCCTGGCCGATCTGCTGGCCGAACATGGCGCCGCCCATGGAGCGCATCATCCCGATCAGCGGGCCCGCCACGGACTGCATCTCCTCGGGCAGCACCTCGCCCATGGCGGTGCCGACCCGCTCCGCCACCGGATCCACGAGCTGCTGCCAGGCGGGCAGTGTCGCCTCGACCCACTCGGCGCGGCTCCACGCGACCGAGGTGCTCGCGCCGGACGGCAGGGACGTCACACCGTCCAGCCACAGATCGGCCAGCCGCACCGCCTCGTCCACCGCGGCGCGCTCCGAGGGGCCGACGCTGGAGTCCTTGGTGCCGTCCGGCGTGCCCTGCGCGACCGTCTGGCGGGCGATCTGCTTGGCCATGTCCCAGTTGACGGGACCGCCCTCATAGCTGAGCATCTGGCCGAGCTGCTGGAAGGCCGCCCCCAGATCGCTGGGGTTCAGCGAGCCGAACATCGCGGCGAACGGATTGTCACCGCCGCCCGCGCCGCCCGGCAGCCCGAACCCGAAGTTTCCGAAGGGATTGCCGGGACCGCCCTGACCACCGGCACCCTGACCACCTCCGGCAGGGTCCTTCTTCTTGCCGTCGCCGTCCTCCGGCTCCTCCGGCGGAAGGCCGAATCCGAATGGGGTGTCACTCACGGGGTTCCTCGGCTCGTAGGGCCGCCGGCTTCTGCCGGCGGCGGCTGCCCGACTACACCACCCAGCCTAAGCGGCACCGGGTGGACGAGGGCGGTGCCGCGTGCCGTCGGCCGGGCCCGGCCGCACGACCCGGACTCCGCCTTCGGCCCGCTCGGTCCGGCCGCCTCCGGCGGCCTGGCACGGCTGCGACACCCGGGCGGCTTCCGGGCTCAGTGCTCCGTCGGCCTCTGGCCTGCGGCAGGATGGACGTCACCTGGTACGTACGCGTCATTCACGTACGTATTGAAGACAACCGCTGGAGACGCCCGGTGAGTTCCCCAGATCCGCAGGTTCGCGCAGCGCGAAACCGCTCAACCACGCACCCGTCCCGGGGCCCTGTCGTCGCGGTCACCGGCGCCGCCTCCGGCGTCGGTGACCTGCTCACCCGGCGCCTCGCCGCCTCCGACGAGATCAAGCAGGTCATCGCCATCGACGAGCGCCGGGGTGAGGTCTCCGAGGCGCAGTGGCACATCCTGGACGTCCGTGATCCCGCCATCGCGGAGAAGTTGCGCGGCGCGGACGTGGTGGTGCACATGGCGCTCGATCTCGATCTGGAGACCGATCCCGCCGCTCGAACGGCCTACAACGTGCGAGGAACCCAGACCGTGCTCACGGCGGCGGCCGCGGCGGGCGTCCACCGTGTCGTCCTGTGCACCTCGGCGATGGTCTACGGCGCGCTGCCCGACAACGACATCCCGCTCTCCGAGGACGCCGAGCTGAGGGCGACGGCCGAGGCCACCGCCGTCGGCGATCTGCTGGAGATCGAGCGGCTGGGCCGCCGGGCGCCCCGCGCGCACCCCGGGCTCAATGTGACGGTCGTACGGCCCGCCGTCCTGGTCGGCGGTACGGACACGGCCCTCACCCGCTACTTCGAGTCGCCGCGGCTGCTCGTGGTCGCCGGATCCCGTCCCACCTGGCAGTTCTGCCATGTCGAGGACCTGGTGAGCGCCCTGGAGTACGCGGCGCTCGAAAAGGCCGACGGGGAGTTCGCCGTGGGCTGCGACGGCTGGCTGGAGCAGGAGGAGGTCGAGGAGCTGAGCGGCATCCGCCGGATGGAGCTGCCGTCCGCGGTCGCCCTGGGAGCCGCGGCCAGGCTGCACAGGATCGGTCTCACGCCCTCCCCGGCCGGCGATCTCGCGTACACGATGCATCCCTGGGTGGTCAGCGTCAGCAGGCTGCACGACGCGGGCTGGCGGCCACGGTGGACCAATGAGGAGGTGCTCGCCGCGCTGCTGGAGGAGGTGGAGGGCCGGCACACCGTCGTCGGGCGCCGGCTCGGCCGCAAGGACGCCACCGCGGCGGGCGCGGCGGGCGCGACGGTGGCGCTGCTCGGTACGGCCGCGCTGGTACGGCGGGCCCGCAAGGCACGACGGGGCCGCTGAGACGGGGCCGCCGCGCGGGCCGCCGCCGGAGCGGCCGTACGGACCGTACGCGCTGTTCCTTGATGTCAGTGGCGTACGGCACGATGGGGACCATGGCGAGCACGCATTCCCACCCGGGTGAGCAGCCGGGACAGGACCCCCTCCGGCTGCTGGCGATCCGCGACACCCCCCTCACCGTCGACGAGGTCTTCCGCGCGGTCGGGGACGACGCCGCGGGTGGTACGGCCCTCTTCGTCGGTACGGTGCGCAACCACGACGGCGGCGCCGATGTGGACACCCTCGGCTACTCCTGTCATCCCTCCGCGGAGGCGGAGCTGCGGCGCGTGGCCGAGAAGATCGTCGCCGACCATCCGGTGCGGGCGCTGGCGGCCGTCCACCGAGTGGGCGATCTGGAGGTCGGAGATCTGGCGGTCGTGGTGGCGGTCTCCTGCCCGCACAGGGCCGAGGCGTTCGAGGCCTGCCGGAAGCTGATCGACGACCTCAAGCGCGAGGTCCCGATCTGGAAACACCAGAAGTTCTCCGACGGCACAGAAGAATGGGTGGGCGCGTAGCGCCCCCGTTGAGGGGTGGCGGTCGGGCGACGGGTTGGGCGGGTGGGCGCGTAGCGCCCCGTTGAGGGGTGGCGGTCGGCCGACGGGGTGGGCGGGTGGGCGTGTAGCGGACCGTGGCCTCG
>NZ_MAUD01000054.1 GCF_001700515.1 Streptomyces lushanensis | reverse complement strand
GCCGCCGCTGCAGCGGCGGCACTTCTGTCCGCCGCCCCCGTGCAGACGGCGGTGGCCCTGACCGCCGGGTACGAGTGCCACGACGAATCCATCTGTCTCTACTCCTCGCCGAACGGAGGCGGCGAGGTCTATGCCGTCGGCCAGGACATCCCTGACCTCTCGACGATCTCCTGGAACGACAAGGCACGCAGCGTGAACAACGAGACGTCTGACGACTGGTGCCTGTACCGCGACAGCAACTACAAGGGTGAGTGGAAGCTGGTGACGCCCCAGCAGCAGACCAACCTCCTCGGAGACTTCGACCGCAAGGTGAGCTCCCTGCGCGCCGAGCCCGACGGCGGCTGCTGATCCCTTTCCTCGCCATCGAGGCGCGGAGGGCACCGGGCGGCGAAGGCCAACGACTCCCGCCGGCCTGATCCCGCCCGGAGCGCCGGCTGCCGTGACGGTCAGCACCGCGCCGCGTTGCCGATGGCCCTTGTACGACCGGGCCATCGGCAACGCCGATCCTCCGCCTTGCGCTGCTCCCCGTACCCGTGAACGGCACGTGAGGTACGTCCGCGTACGTCCTCCGTCGGACGTCCCGGGGTCGGACGTCCCGGGCCGATCCGTGAAGACCGACCGGACAGGACCTGGTCCTCAGGCGGGGCGCTTGGCCATGACGACCAGACCGGGCCCGGTATGTTCGTCCGCCGGGAGCCGAAGTTCCGCGACCGGGTGCAGTCCAGCCTGCTCGATCAGGTCCACGAACTGTTCCGGCCGCCATTTGTGCGTCGTCCACCGAACGGGTACGCCTCCGTAGGCCTCGGTCCGCACCGCGTCCTCGTCGCCGACGTGTGTTCCGGTGATGAAGTGGCCGCCCGGTTTCAGGGCGCGCGCGAACAGGGCGAGAACCTGAGGAAGGACGTCGCGGGGGAGGTTGAACAGCGACCACCACCCGAGCACGCCGCCGAGGGACGCTTCTTCCAGGTCGAGATCGGTGGCAGAGGCGACGCTGAAGCGGCATTGCGGATGAAGACGGCGCGCGTTCTCGATCATGCGGGGTGAGAGATCGACTCCGGACACGTCGAGTCCGCGTCCGGCGAGGTAGCCGGTCACCGTCCCGGGCCCGCAGCCGACATCGAGGACGGGCCCGAGCTCGCCCACTGCGTCGGCGAAAGCGTCGATTGATGCCTTGAGCCACGGACGGGTACGGATGTCACCGACTCCCGTCGTCACCACCATGTGGGCGTAGTTGTCAGCCACCCGGTCGTAGGACTCACGGACCACGTCGAGATCGGCTGGGCGGTCAATTTGGTGTGCGCGCATCGGGCAACAATATGACGGCGGTCGTGGTGCCGGTGAGGTGGTATCGAGCCGGTACGACCACGGCCCGGCCGTGGCGCCGTGCCTACTTGGCGAGAGGGCCCCGCTTCCCCCGGGCCGGCCGCCGCGGTACGGCCTGGCTGTGCCATGGCCAACACCCCGGGCATTCGCGGGCCTTGTGCAGTCGCACCGAGCCCAGGCGAACTTTTGCGGGCCACCAAGCAGACACCTAAGGACGCGTGGCTGCGGCAGCGATGCCCGACTTCCGAAGCGTGCGGGCCAGGTGTTCCATCTCGGGAAGCGTTCCCGAGTAGTCACCGTCCAGCACGCGGCGCAGCACAGCCTGGGCGTTGATCAGGTCGATGCCGAACTCGGCCCGCAGCACACGCATGATCGCGACGCCCTTCGCCGGCGGACTGCTCACCCGCAGCCTCGCGGGTCCATGCTCGAAGAGCATCTGATCCCGTCGCTCGGCCGGCATGTCGTCACCGCACACGGCTACCGCGAATCCACAGGCGGAACACGCTGACTCCACGTCCCATCGCAACTGGCTGTTCACCAAGGCCTGGACTCCCCAGCATGCCAGCTCGGCACCGCAGTCCTGGCATACGGCGAAGTACCTGACCGATTCGAAAACCGCCTGATCCATCCCCACCCCCGATGGTGACGAGGTTAGACGACAAGGCCAGTGCCTGTGCCTGTTCCCGCGGGGCCGGTGCTGTTCGCGATCGGACTGGCGTTCAACGTGTTCACGCTTCCGGCGCCGCCCGTGGGTTCTCGCCGCGCCGTATCGCGGCAAGGATGACTGACACGAAGTACGGACCCTGGGCCGGAAGCGCCGGCCGCACGAGGGGTGCCGACCGAGGAAGTCCGCCGCGGCCCCGCCGGGGACGGCGGTGACACCGGCCTCGGGCGCGACCGTTCCCATGGCTCGGGGACGACACGTCGCGTTCCGACGAGTGCCCGACGGCACCCGCCCGACACCCACCGTGTGTCCGAACGCCGGGGCTGTGGTGCGCCCGGGCCTCCAAGAGTTTCGAGTCGGCGGCGCGGCTGCCCCTGCCTTCCAGAGGCTTTCAAGGGTGTGGCACTCGTCCCGGGACCGGGCGTGACACACGTGACACAAAGGAATGAGGAGATGGCGATGAATTCCCAGTTCGACACGACGGTGGCGGCGTACGAGCGCAGCATGGAGCTGATGCCCTTCCGGGAACACGTCGAGGCGTACAGCTTCCTGAACGCGGTCGGTGACGTCGTCGGGCGTGATGTGCTCGACCTGGGGTGCGGCAGCGGGCTGTACGCCCGTCGGCTGCGCCGTGCGGGGGCGGCCCGGGTGGTCGGGATGGACGAGTCGGCCGCGATGGTGGAGCACGCGCGGCGGCGCGAGGAGCGCGAGGGACTGGGCGTGGAGTACCGGGCCGCGGACGCCGCCGATCCGGCCGCCGGTGATCTGCCGGGCATCGCCGGGGCGTTCGACGTGGTCACGGCCGTGTACGTGCTGCCCTACGCCCCCAGCCGGGAGGCGTTGGAGGGGTTCTGTGTCGTGGCGCGACGGGCACTGCGCGCGACGGGCGGGCGGTTCGTGGCCGCGGTCCTCAACCCCGAGTTCTCCACGGATCCGCAGTGGTACCGCGGCTACGGCATGCTCCTGAGCGCGCGGCAGTCACCGGCGGAGGGCACCCCGGGGCACATGCGGGCCTGGGTCGGGCCGGACGTACTGGACCTGGACTTTTTCCGCTGGTCCGCGGCAGCGCACGAACAGGCTCTGGAGGCAGCCGGTTTCGACCGCGTCTCGTGGATCCGTCCGACCGTCTCCGAACAGGGCCGCGCGAGGTACGGGGAGGCGTTCTGGGCGAACTACCTCAACTGCCCCCACGCGCTGATCGTCCACGCGCAGGCCGGCCCCCGTACCGAACTCGCGGACCGCGCCCTCCCGGCGGAAACCACCGAACCGACGGAGGAGAAGTGAACGTGGATCCCAGCGGGTTCCGGGTGGAGGGGCTCGACCTCCACAGCCCTCGCCTGTCCGAGCGGTACGGCACCGTGGTGCTGGGGCTGTCACCGTTCAACTCCTTCTATTCCACGGAGACCGTGACCGCGTTGTGCCGAAGCGCCGCGGTGTCCTTCTCCGACGTGCACGTGGTTCTCCCGGGGGCGCCCGAATCGGCGTTGCGGGACATCTCCGCGGGCAAGGCGCCACGGCGCGCGGTCCTGCGTTCCAAGCGCGTCATCCACAACATGCGCAACGTGGCGCGTCGCGCCCTGGCCGACTGCGGGGTGCCCGACACGGACTCCCGGGTCCATGTGCTGACCCGCTTCGCCTCCCAGCCGCGCTACCGGGAGATCCGGGCACGCGTCGAGACCGCGTATCGCACCCAGGCCCCGATGCGCGAGGCGGTGCACGCGATGACGCGCACGGCCCTGGCCACCTCCGTCGACTCCGAGCCCACACCCGCCCAGATCGAGGACAACACGCGCTACATCTTCGCCGAGTCGCCGCTGCTGCTGGACTCCACCGGAGTGCTGGCGCGACCCCGCGCGCTGTTCGTGTACCACCGCGGGGTGCCCGTCTACGACGTGGTGGCCGCGGGCCGAGTTCCCGGCCTCACCGTCGGGGCGGGCCATGTCCTGTCCGTGCTCACCGATGAGAGGAACGACCGTGGTGACGACCATTCCCGATGAACTGACCTGGCCCGACTCCTTCCCCACCCGCGGGCACGGCCTGCCCCCGGAGATGTTCGACGTCCTGCGGCGCGAGCGGCCGGTGGCCCGGGTGGCGTTCCCCTCCGGCCACCGGGCGTGGCTGGTGACCCGCCGTACCGACATCACCGCGATCGGATCGAGCCGCGACTTCTCCCGCGACCTCACCGGCCCCGGTGGGCAGCGCATCGCCGGAGAGGACTTCAACAGCGTCCCCGGCGGCATCTTCAACCTCGACCCTCCCGCGCACACCATCGTGCGGCGCGTGGTCCAGCCGTTCTTCAACCCGGCCGCCGCGACGGCCCTCCAACCCGCGGTCGCCCTGGCCGCCGCCGATCTGGCGATGGTGCTGCGCGACGGTCCCAACCCCGCCGACCTGCACCGCGCGTACGCGCACCCGCTCGCGGCGACACTGGCCTGCGACCTCATGCGTGTGGCACCGCGGCAACGCCGCAAGATCGTGCCCCGACTGCGCTCGCAGGTCGACTACACGACACCGGTCGCCACGATCGGTACCTCCACCCGGTGGATGCTCGACTTCGCCGACGAGGTCATCGGCGCCAAGGGGGCCGACTACGACCTCGACAGCGAACCGCGCGACCCGGTGGAGGCGTTGATACGCGCCCACCACCGCGGCACCATCACCCGGGAGCAGTTGCACGCGACGGTGATGTACCTCTTCGTCACCTCCGCCGAACCCGTCACCGGCCCGGTCACCACCGGCGTCTACACCCTGCTGCGACACGGCGACCAACTCGCGCGAATACTCCGCGACCCGGGTCTGTGGCCCACCGCGGTGGCCGAACTCCTGCGACTGCACCACAACGGCATGACCTCCATGCCCCGTGTCGCGCTGACCGACACCGAACTGCACGGGGTGCTCATCCGGGCCGGCGACGCCGTCGTCACCCCCTGGGTCGCCGCGACCTGGGACCCGGAACACTTCAAACAACCGGAGCGGTTCCGCCTCGACCGCAGCACGCAGGAGGACCCGGCGGTCACCTTCGGCACCGGCCCCCACTTCTGCCTCGGCGTCAACATCGCCCGTATGTACCTGGAGACCGCGCTCTCGACGCTGTTCGACCATCTGCCGGATCTGGCACTGGCGGCCAAGCACGAGGACATCGCCTGGGAGCCGGACACCTACCTGTTCACCCGGCCGGTGGAACTGCCCGTCACCTGGTCCTGAGTTGTCCCCCCGGCACCCGCACCACCCCGCACCGCTTCCCTGCGCCGGGCGCGCTTTCCGGAGGTGAGCGCGACACCGCACGCTCCCCGAATGGGGTGAATCCGGCAGGCTACGTGTTGGCGTGTCTATGTCACCGGGCATCCCACCGCCAGCGGTTCTCGCTGTTGGGAGGGACAGGCAATGACGAGTCACACCATGGAAGCCGGACTGGAGGGTCCCCTCCGCTCCGAAGCCGGACTGGAGGGCCTCCTTCACCGAGCGCTGGAAGCCTCAGGAACAGGCGCGCGCTGGACGGCCGGCACGGACGAGACATGGTGCCGCGTCGCGCCTCGGTCCGCGTCGCGGCGCGAACAGGGCTGGAAGCTGCACCTGTCGGCCACCGTCGCGTCCGCGCCGACCGTCCTCGCGAGGGCTCTCGACGTACTGCTGCCGGAGGATTCGGCGTTCAAGTTCGCGAGGTCGCTCGACCAGGTGAGCGCGCTCAACTCCCGTGCCACGCCCAGGGGAAGCTCGGGCAAGTTCATCACCGTCTACCCCCGCTCCGACACGGACGCGGCCCGGCTCGCGCAGGATCTGCACCGGGCCACGGTGGGCCTGCCCGGCCCCAGGATCCTGTCCGACCAGCCCTACACCGCGTACAGCCTGGTGCACTACCGCTACGGTTCCTTCGTCGGCCGGCGGCGGCTGTCGGACAACGGCCTGCTGGTCTGGTTCATCGAGGACCCCGACGGCAACCCCGTGGAGGACCAGCGCACCGGCCAGTACACTCCGCCGCCTTGGGCGGTGTGCCCGTTCCCCACCGCGGTGCCCGTCCCGTCGCGCACCGCGGAGGAGACGAGCGGCACGGTGATGCTCGCCGGACGCTTCGCGGTACGGGAGGCGATCCGGCACACGAACAAGGGCGGCGTCTACCGGGGTACCGACGTCCGTACGGGCGCCGGCGTGGTGATCAAGGAGGCCCGGCCGCACGTCGATGCCGACGCCTCCGGCCGCGACGTCCGTGACTGGCTGCGCGCCGAGGCCCGGACCCTCGGGAAGCTCAAGGGCCTGGGGCTGACTCCGGAGCTGCTGGCGCTGTTCGAACACAGCGGGCACCTGTTCCTGGCCGAGGACCAGGTGCCCGGGGTTCCCCTGCGTACCTGGGTAGCCGAACACTTTCGCGACGTCGGAGGCGAGCGCTACCGCGCCGACGCGCTGGCCCTGGTCGCACGCCTGGTGGACCTGGTCGCGGCGGCCCACGCCCACGGCTGCGTCCTACGGGACCTCACACCCGGCAACGTCATGGTCCGCCCCGACGGCGAACTGCGTCTGATCGACCTGGAACTCGCCGTTCTGGCGGACGACCTCCCCCTGCCGACCCGTCTGGGCACCCCGTGCTTCAGCGCCCCCGAACGTCTCTCCGACGCCCCCGTCTCCCCGACGGCGGACTACTACAGTCTGGGCGCCACCGCCTGCTTCGTCCTGGCCGGGAAGGTGCCGAACCTGCTGCCCGAGGAGCCTGCCGCCAGGGCCGCGGAACAGCGGCTCGCCGGCTGGCTGGCCGCCTGGACCGGAACGCTGTCCCTGCCGGACGGCGTGACGGACATGCTCCTCGGCTTGATGAAGGACGATCCCGCCGAGCGGTGGGACCCGCCCAGGGCCCGCGAGGCTCTCCGGAAGTCCACCCCGGCGCGACCGGCGTCCGACGCCGTTGCCCGCACGGCAGAGGACGACGACCCTCACGATCCGGTGGCCGACCTGGTCGACCACCTCATCGACTCGATGACCCCGGCGGACGACCGACGGCTGTGGCCCGTGTCCACCACGGCAGGGGAGACCGACCCCTGTACCGTGCAGCAGGGCGCGGCCGGTGTCCTGGCCGTACTGACGCGTTACCACGCACTCACCGGCGACCCCCGTCTGCCCGAGCTGATCTCCACCGCCGGCCACTGGATCGCACGCCGCACCGACACCGCCCTCCCACGCCCCGGCCTGCACTTCGGCGGACGCGGGACCGCCTGGGCCCTGTACGACGCCGGACGCGCCATCGGCGACCGGCGACTCACCGATCACGCGCTGGCCCTGGCCCTGGCACCGCAACTGCCCACGCCCAGCTACGACATCACCCACGGCACCGCGGGGAGCGGACTGGCCGCCCTCCACCTGTGGCACCGTACCGGCGACCCGCGCTTCGCCGAGCTGGCCGTCGACGCCGCCGACCGCTTGGCCGCCGCCGCATGGCGCGAGCCGTCAGGAGTGAGCTGGGCGGTTCCCGCGGAGGCCGTTTCCGAGGAGGCCGGCAAACGCTACCTCGGCTTCGCCCATGGAACGGCAGGCATCGGCTGCTTCCTCCTCGCCGCCGCGGCCGTCTCGCAACGCCCCGAGCACCTGGAACTGGCTGTCGCGGCCGGCGAACACCTGCTGGCCAACGTCGCGTTCATCGGCGGCGCGGCACACTGGCCCGCCCAGGCCACGGACGTACCCACGGCCCCGTACTGGTGCCACGGAGCCGCGGGCGTCGGCACCTTCCTCGTCCGGCTGTGGCAGGTCACCGGCGACGACAGGTTCGGCGACGTCGTACGCCGTGGTACGCGGGCCGTCGTGGAACGCGCCTCCCGCGCCGCCCTCACCCAGTGCCACGGACTGGCGGGCAACGGTGACTTCCTTCTCGACGTGGCCGACGCGACGGGCGACCCCGAATATCGCGCCATGGCCGAGGGCCTGGCCCGCCTCATCCTCGCCGAACGGGCCCATCGCCACGGCCACGTGGTCTTCCCCAACGAGTACGGCGACGTCTCGACCAGTTGGAGCGACGGATCCGCCGGAATCCTTGCCTTCCTCCTGCGGCTCCGCCACACCGGTCCCCGGCACTGGATGGTCCAGCTGCCGGTCTGAGCGGCAGGAAGTTCTGCCGCCACCCCAAAGAAATGGAGAAACCCATGGAAAACCAGGACCTCGAACTGCTGGCCCGACTCCACGCTCTTCCCGAGACCGACCCCGTCGGCGTCGACGGAGCGGGATTCGCCCAGACGTGTGAGTGCATCGGTCTGCTGACCCTCCTCAACACCATCTGCATCGGCATCAGCTGCGCCTAGGCACAGTGGCACCACCCGGTCGGCGACTGCTCCGGACAGCCGCCGGCCGGCGTGACGGCCGGGCCTCGGGCGCGGCCGTCGGCGGCTTCGCAGCGCACCCGAACCGTACGGTCCCGCCACCCGCCGACGGCACCGTTCCACCGGCGGGCGCCCCTCCGGGGCCGACCGCCATCTGCCGCGCCGGCGGCATGGCCTCGCCGATCCCACGACCTGTCAGGCCAAGGAGACGACATGAGCCCCCTGGTCCCGCGCCCGTACATCCGTACCGCTTCGACCGCCGAGGGAACGGTCCCGCTCCACCGGCGGACCGATACCTGCCGGCGGATGAACCCCATCCCGAGCCTGGTCCCGACCGCGCTGGACGGCGCGAACATCACCGAGGCCGCCGACCGGGCGGACGTCACACACCCATCGACCGCCGCACGCGCGCACAAGGACGCCGTGGCGCCGACGCAACCGTCGCACGACGCGAAATCGCAGGTCACCGCGCCACCACCGGTCACCGTATGGCCCTCGCCGCCCTCGCCGCCCCAGGGCGGGAACCCGCCGAGCGAGGAGGCCACACCGTGAGCCGGCAGCTGCGCGCCGGTGACGACCGTCCCACCCGAGCAGCCCTCATCGCCGACCCGAACGCCGCCCCCCACCCTCCGGAGCCCGCGTACGCCATCCGCACCCGCGGTCTGGTCAAGAGCTACCCGGGTCCGGCAGGCAGCGCCATCCACGCCGTACGCGACCTGGACCTCGAGGTGCGACAAGGCGAAACCTTCGCCTTTCTCGGCCCCAACGGCGCCGGGAAGTCCACCACCATCGCCCTGCTGTGCGCCCTGGCCCGTCCCACCGCCGGTCACGCCAGGGTGGCCGGTGCCGACGTGGTCACCCAACCCCATGAGGTGCGGCGGCAGGTCGGCATGCTCTTCCAGCACAGCGCACTGGACCCGGACCTGACAGCCGACCAGAATCTCCACATCCACGCGCGCCTCTACGGGCTGCGCCGCCGCCACGCCCGCGAGCGCGCAGCCGAGGTACTCGAGATGGTCGGACTGACCGACAGGCGTCGCTCCCCGGTTCGCACCCTGTCGGGCGGTATGCGGCGCCGCCTGGAGATCGCCCGCGGAATGCTGCACTCTCCGCGCGTACTGTTCCTGGACGAGCCGACCACCGGACTCGACCCCCACGCCCGCGCCCAGGTGTGGGAGCACCTGCGCGCACTGCGCGACCGGAACGGCAGCACGCTTTTCGTCACCACCCACTATCTGGAGGAGGCGGAGAACTGCGACCGCATCGCCATCATCGACCGTGGCCGCCTGGTGGCGCAGGGCACGCCCGCTGCTCTCAAGGCCGCGATCGGAGACGACCGGGTGGCACTGCGCACCAGTGACAACGTGACAGCACAACAGGTCGTGCGCCGGATCGCGCCGTCGGACCAGGCCATCACCGTGGACGCCGACGGGGTCTGCCTGCGGGCGCCCGACGGCAGCGCCTGGATTCCCCGCCTGTGCGCGGCACTGGAAGGGCACGGCATCGCCGTGCACGCCGCTTCCGCGACCCCACCCACGCTCGACGACGTCTTCTTCCACCACACCGGCCGCAGCATCCACGCCACAGCACCCGGCCGGACACCGGCCGACACCAACCCGAGCGAAACCACGGCAAAAGGCGAGGGCGGCCGATGACCACACCCACCCTCCAGGCCCCAGCCGACTCCGGCACCGAACGGCCGGCCCGCCTGCGGCACGAGCTGCGCGCCGTCCACGCCCTCGTCTACCGCGATCTGCTGCGCCTCGCCGGCCAGCGCACCCACACCGCCCTGATGCTGCTCCACCCCGTGCTCTACCTCCTCGTCCTGGGAGGCGGACTGGCCGCCCTCATCCCCAGCACCTCACTGGGCGTCGGCTACCAGACCTATCTCTTCCCCGGGATGCTGATGATGACGGTGCAGATGCCGGCCATCACGGTCGGCATGCGCCTGATCGCCGACCGGCAGAGCGGTTATCTACGAGAACTCCTGATGGCCCCGGTCAGCCGCTCGACGCTGCTCCTGGGAAGCTGCGTCGGCGGCACCCTGGTCGCCACGGCCCAGGGCGCCGTGCTGCTGAGCCTGGCCGGTGCCGTGGGCCTGCCCTACGACCCACCGCTCCTGGTGCTGCTTCTCGCCGGCATGATCCTGGCCTCCTTCACCGTCACCGCCCTGGCGCTGGCGCTGGCCGTCAGCCTGCGCAGCGCCGAGACGTTCCACATGGTGCTCGGCCTGGTGATGATGCCGCTGCTGTTCCTTTCCGGTGCCTTCTTCCCGCTGGCGACCATGCCCGGCTGGGCCCGCGCACTGGCCGATGCCAATCCGCTCGCCTACGGAGTGGACCTGCTGCGCCGCTGCATCGCCCTGCTCGTACCGGATCAGGCAGCGGTCGGCGGCATCGAATGGGCCGGCCGGCAACTTCCCCTGCTCCTCGAAGCCGCCCTCCTCCTGACCGGTGGCGCGATGGCCCTCCTGTGGGCCGCCCACCGCTTCAACCGCCCGGAATGACCAGCCGGCCGGGCCCGTGGCGGTTGGCGGACCGGCAGTGTCATCGATTCCTTGCCGGGCGGTGCCCGGCGCTCTCATCGGCGACGGCGCAGAGCCGGCTGATCATCTCGCGATAGCTGTCCGGCGTGCCGTGGTGCTCCTTGCGGGGCGGTCCGTCGATCCACTGATGCCAGAGGCCGTCCGCGGTCAGGAGCCGGGCCGCTCGATCGGTACCGAGCTTGGCGTCGAGGTGGAGAAGCGCGCCCATGGCGGCCGGCTGGTCGTAGTAGAGGTCGGGTCGTCGTAGGTAGCGATCGAGGTAGGCAACCAGCGGGTCCGCGTCGGCGGGAGTCGCGAACGTGGCGAAGGTGACGCAGTAGGCCGTCCCCGCGAAGCAGACCTCGCTGGCAAGCAGCATTTCGCCGAGGCGTTCGCGGAACTCGGTTCTGCGGGCGACGGCGATGAGCCAGGCTGCGGTTTTCCGTTCGCGCCACGTGCCTTCGAGCAGGATGGTCAGCTCACGGGACGTGATGTCGTCGGCGTCCTCGCCGAGCTCCCGTTTGAACTTGGTGCGCTCGGCTTCGGTCAGGCGCCTGAGAGGGCCGCCGAGTCTGAGGTAGCGCCTGTCGGGCCTGACGTAGCGGTGGACAAGAGCGAGCAACTCGGGGTCCTGGTTGGCGAAACGCATAGCCGCATCCTGTCCTGGGCGAGGCCGTTCGACCACTGTTTTTCTCAGTCGCACTGGTCAGCCTGCCGACTCGCCGTGTGCGTCGCCGAGGGCTTCGACGGGGCCGGTGATGTGACACAACCGGAGGAGTCGGGACGGCCAATGTAACGACCGCCATGCCTCGTCCAGCCGTAACAGACCTTGGCTTCGGCGATGCGCTGTCCGGCGGCGGAGGCGGTGGCGCCGAACTGTCCGCGGGGGCCGAGGACAGGGGTGCCGGGTCCGCCGACGGAGTAGGCGCGGGTCCGGTGGACGGCGCCGAGCTTCTTGGGGAAGCCCTGGATCCAGCCGCGGGCCATGGCGGAGTCGTTGTCGACGTGGATGTAGGGGCACCGTGGCCGTACTGCTCGCTGTCAGGCGCTGTCAGGCGCTGCGCGGGGCCAACGCGCCACGCGGTGGCGGAGGTGGACGACTCTCGGGCTGAGGGGGCGCGTCTCGACCAGTTCGAGATCCACCCGGCGCTCGTGCTGGGGGAAGAATTCATCGAGCTGACGTGGGAACGGCGCCGCGGACACGGCCCGTGGGTCCGTCCCCACGGCTGCCGCCGCCGCGTCGAGGTCCTCCTCGTCGGATGCCTGGTATGAGACTCATATCCCATAGGTAACCCTCCGGGGCGATAAATCCTCCATGCGGGCTTAACCGGCGCTCCGGCTGGGTCATGTCCCAGAGGGGCCTGCCGGTCCAGGGGGTGACGCCCCGCCGGTCACCGGTCAAGTCGGCAGGTCCGCCCACAGGGGACATCCGCACTCACAGGGGAGATGAGTATGCGACACACGACCCGGGCCTTGCTGGCCGCCGCCACGGTGGCCGGCACCCTTCTGTTCGCCGCAACGGCCACCGCCACCGCCGCCTCGGTGAGCGAGTACACCATTCAGGCCGAGGGCCAGGCCCGTGGCTACGGCGGAGTCGATGACGACGGCCTGCGTGTCTACGCCTGCGACACCAACCCCGACAATTGGGGCGTGCGTACCCACTACACGTACCGCAACTCCACGGGCGGCACTGCCACACGCACCGTCAGCGACGCCAACGGTGTCACAACCGGCTGCGGCGAACAGAACATGGCCCGCAGCACACCCGCCCTCAGCTACCAGGTGTGCACCGGACGGGCCGGCGCCGACACCGTCTGCAGTCCCTGGATCCGCCTCTGACCGAACACGGGTCGGAACCGGTCGGCCGACAAGGATTCCACCGGCGCCGCCCTCATTCCCGGCCGGGGCTGAGGTGCGGCGCCGTGGTGCCTGGCGTGACGGGCGCGGGCGGACGGGGAATCCCGGGCATGAGCGGAGAACGAGGCGTGCACCAAGATCAACAGACATAAGACCTTTGCGGTGAACGCCCATACCAACCTGGCGTACCGCGGCTACGGGCGAACACACTCGCCGTGCAGGCCGGTCCCCGCCTCGACGCACGGCATCCCTGCCCAGGGGTGCGTGACCAGCCATTGCCACGTCTGCACCGTAAAGGGGTATGGGGCATTCCCCTTGACGGTCCGGGTGCGAAAGTCTTCAATCCTCGCATGGACCCGCTTACGCATTTAGTGACTCATTCCCTGGCGCACCTTGCCAAGCATCTCGGGAACTCCGTGGATGACTGGCTCAACGAAAACTCTCCAGAAGAACGCTCCAAGCGAGACGCGGTTATGTATCAGCACATGAGACACGACGCTCTCTGTCTCGTGGAGTTCGGGCTCATTCACGGTGTGCAGCCCGCATACAAAGAGATCATGTTCCACGCGTACTGCCGGGGGTTCAACTCCCGCATACCGTCGGATGCCTTGTACAACGTCGGCTATCTTGCCGAGGCTTTGGGTCGGCACACCCGCGACGGTGAGGCCGGATACCGCCAATGCGCCAGTGGCAGGGGACATGTTGAGTCCCTGCTGTCGAAGAACAACCAGATCGGAGATCGTGGCGACGGCGACTGCTTCTGCCGACACGAATGGGTCCCCGAGAACTTCAGGGCCCGCGCACGTCAGCATCGAAGCTGACAACCGCCTCTGCCGATCTGCCGGTTGCCGGTCGGTTTCAGGACGGTGAAGGAGAGCACACACAGCTTCAGCCGCGGCCTCCCTCGGGGCAAGGGATTCGGGGGAGTGGGTCGTATTCGGCCGGCGCATCGAATGCGGCACCATCCCCCGGTCCTTGACCGCGCGGCCGGCCGGGAACGCCTCGGGCTCCTGCGCCGGCGGTGAGACAGCAGCTGTCGCCGATCCCGATGACCCGTGGTACGGACGCGGCCGGAGTGACGGTTCGACAGTACGTGCCATGGCCGCGCATGGATGTGGTGAGTACCCGGGGCGGGATTCGAACCCGCGCTTGTCCGCTTTTAAGGCGGTTGCGTCTTCCGCTGCGCCACCCGGGCGGGGGGCTGGGGCCCTATATCCGTGTGCTGCGGTGCGGGGTGCCGGGGGCGGTTTCTTCGGCGTCGTCAACGGGCGAGGACCGGACGATGCCCTCAGTTCTGAGGCGGATGCCCCGGTGGCCCCGGCCGGCGACCGTCAGCGGTCTGCCGGTGGGCGCAGCGTCCGTATCGCCCACGGGGAAGCGCGCCTCGCCCAGTGCCTCCAGGTGGCTGAGCGAGGCGAGGCGATCTCGGGTCGCGGTCTCCGTCTCGCCGGCGCGGGCGGCTCTGCCGGTCGTCATGCTGCCGGACGTCATCCTGGTGCTCCGTGCTGATGGCGGGGACTGAGGGACAGATCTGCCCGGCCTGCGTCTGCCGACTGTGTCGCCGACGCGCGTCCGTGATCGGCCCGGGCGCGGGTGAAGCACATGGGGGTCGGAGCCATGGCCGCTCGGCGGCCCCTGGCGATGAGGACGGTCCGGTTCGGGGCACGGGCGCACGCGGGAGCGGCGCCCGGAGGCGCGGTGAATCGTCACGCCCTCCAGCATGCGTGTGAATCACAGAGTGCGCAATTCCCACGGTGAACTTCTACGCTGGTTCGCAGGGCCGCCGGTTCGTAGGCTCCAATGGACCGACCGACTGGAGGAATGTGTGAGCCGAGCGCGCTCGGGACCGACGATGGACCACCTCGTACTCGCCACGCGGCTGCGGCTGATGCGGGAGACGAGTGGTCTGACCCTGCATGACGCGGCCCGCGCGCTGGGTTCCCACACCATGACCGTCAGGCGCATCGAGGCGGCCGAGACCGCTGCGGACGCCGATCAGGTCGCCACTCTGCTCGCCCTGTACGGGGCATCCGCGGAGAAGACCCGGCGGATGCTCGCCGGCGTCGCCGAGGCCAATCGGACCGGCTGGTGGCACCCCCACCGGCGGGTGATGAGCCCCGAGCAGCAGCGGTGGATCGGCGTCGAATCGGCCGCTTCCGTGGTACGGCTGTGGCACGGGGCGCTGGTCCCGGACCTCCTCCAGACGCAGGATTACGCCCGCGTCCTGTACCGGGTGCGGAGCCCAGGCGATGATGCCGAGCGTGAAGACCAGAAACTCGCACTGCTGGCCGAGCGGCAGACCCGGCTGGCCGACCGCGGCGCCCGGCTGTGGGTACTGATGTCCGCGGCCGCCCTGCACACGATGGTCGGCAGCCCGGAGATCATGCGCTCCCAGCACGAGCACCTCCGCGCCGCTGCCGAGCAGCGCCACTGCACCATCCAGGTCGTACCGCTGACCGCGGCCCCCCATCCGCTGACCGCGGCCCCGCCACTGCGTCTGCTGCGTATCCCGGTACCCGAGATCGGCGACTACGCGGTATGGGACCTGCCCGGCGACGACCGGGTCGACGACGATCCCGCCGTCGTCGCGCCCCTGCGCCAGGCCATGGACGTTGCTGCCGGCGCCACGCCCATTCATGTCCCGCTGCCCCTGCCCGAACTGCCACCTGCTGTACAGCGCGCCTGAGAGGCCCACCTGTGTCCGACACCTCACCCACGTCACGGCTCAAGCGAAGACCGCCGACCGGCGTTGACACCTCCGTTCCCCACTCGGCGAGAATCTGGAACCACTGGCAGGGCGGAAAGGACAACTACGAGGTCGACCGACAGGCCGGTGACGCCTATGCCGCCGCCGCCCCCGGCATCGTTCCCGCCGTCCGCGCCTCACGCGACTGGCTGCGCCGGGCCGTGCGCTGGACAGTGTCGGAGGGCGGCGTGAACCAGCTGCTCGACATAGGCGCCGGAATACCCATCGAACCCAACGTCCACGAGATCGCCCAGGACAGATCCGCCGACGCCCGCGTCGTCTACGTGGACCACGACCCGATGGTGCTCCTCCACGTCGGAGCCCTCCTCGACAGCACTCCCGAAGGAGCCACCGACTACCTGGAGGCCGACATGCGCGAAACGGACCGGGTGATCACCCAGGCGGCCCGCACCCTGGACTTCTCCCGGCCGGTGGCACTCGTCTTCTCCGATGTCCTCGGCCACATCCCCGACCTGGACGAGGCATACGCGCTCGTGCGCCGCCTCGTCGGCGCCACCGCCCCGGGCAGCCTCCTCGTCCTCAGCCACGCCGTCATATCCCCCCAGGGCGCGGCTGCCCAGGACGACTACAACGAGTCCGGCGCGATCCCTTACATCCTGCGCACGCCGAGGCAGATCGGTGGATTCTTCGACGGACTCGACCTGGTCGAGCCCGGCCTCGTTCCCATGCCCGACTGGCGCCCCGACCCCAACACGGACACGCGGCCACTTCCCGGCGTGGGCTGGGGGGCCCTGGCCCGCATCGGCTAGATCTGTCCGGTCGCTCTTCGTGGGCCCGGAATGCCCGGCACGGAGGCTCGCCGCGTTGCCGGAGTTTCCCGAGTACATCCAGTACGCGGGCAATTCTCCGCGCCACGATGCTCCCCGTGGCCGTGGCCGTGGCCGTGGCCTGGACGGTACGGAAGGTACTCCCTCCGGATGACCAACACTTGTCGACGACGGGTGTTTCTGCCCTACGCGTTCGTCAGCCGTGGAACCAGAAGGCACATGTCAGCGTCCCTCCAGAGGTTCGCAAGATCATGAACGTCGGCAGAGGAATTCGCCCATGACCGGAACAGCCGCCCGCTACCTCTACCTCGCACGGCACGGTGAAGCGTCAGCGGATGAGAGCACGCTGACGGACAAAGGACGCCGACAGGCCGTGCTGCTCGGTGAGCGACTTCAGCGCATCCCCTTTTCGGCTGTTCACCATGGCCCACTCCCACGTGCGGAGCAGACTTCCCAGCTGATCCGCGACCAACTCGACGGCGTTCCCTTGCGGCCGTCGGAACTGGCTGGGGATTACATCCCCTACATGCCGCAACGAGGAGAACTGCCGGCGGAATCGGCCGACGCCATGCTTGCTCACCTTGCCCGGTTCCCGGCCGAAGAACGTGAGCTCGGACCCGAGCTGGCCAAGGCCGCTCAGGCGCAATTCACCGGACCCGTCGACGGTGACGAGCCTCGCCATGAACTGATCGTCACCCACAATTTCCTCATCGGCTGGCTCGTCCGGGCCGCTCTCGACGCACCGAAGTGGCGCTGGATGGGCCTCAACCACGCCAATGGCGCGCTGACCGTCATCCGATACGCGCCCGGCCGACCCGCCTCCGTGCTCCTCTACAACGACACGGGCCACCTTCCCGTCGAGCTCCGCTGGACCGGCTTCCCGCCCGATCTCCATTTCTGAGGGCAGCGATCTGCCCCTCGCACGGCAGCCACCGGACGAAGACCCGGAGCATCTCAGGGTCCGCCTTCTGAGGGCCCTGGCCCAGCCCGCCGAGTACGCCACCGCCAACGGCGACTCACTCCCGCACCACGCAGATCCTTGAGCACGTCGCGGACGCAGGTGGTCTCTCCCCGATTCATGGGTTCACGGGCCCGGGAGACGCCCAACTTCCGTGGTTCTCCTTCGGAGCAGCCAGGCGGGGCTATGGTGTCGCGACGTGACGATTTTGATCATCGGTGGGAGCGGCTTCCTGGGCGCCGAGTTGATCCGGCTGGCGGCAGCGAGCGGGCAACCGACGGCCGCGACGTACACGACCAGGCCCGGGAACACCGCCCGAGTCAAGTCGTATCACCTCGACCTGCGCGACCCTCGGAGCGCGGAGGCGGTAGTGACCGAGGTCAGCCCCCGTCTCGTCGTCAATGCGTCCAGCGGCGGGGCCGACTGGGCGGTCACCGCCCAAGGGGCGGTCCGTCTGGCGATCGCGGCGGCGGAGTACGGTTGCCGCCTCGTCCACGTCTCCAGCGACGTGGTCTTCTCCGGTTCGCGTGTCCATTACGACGAGTCCTGCCTCCCCGACCCCGTCACCCCGTACGGAGCCGCGAAAGCCGCCGCGGAGACCGGGGTCATGCTCGTACATCCGGCGGCCGTCGTCGCCCGTACCTCGCTGATCATCGGCGACGGGCAGTCCGTTCACGAGCGCACCGTGCACGAACTCGCGGCCGGCACGCGCCACGGAGTCCTGTTCACCGACGACATCCGCTGCCCGGTGCACGTCACCGACCTGGCCTCGGCCATCTTGGAACTGGCCTCGCGCGACAACCGTGGCATGCACCATCTCGCAGGGGCAGACGCCCTCAGCCGCCACGAACTCGGCACCCTCATCGCCAGACGCGACGGCCTCGACGCTTCCCGGCTGCCCGCGGGCCCACGCGCCGACAGCGGGATTCCCGGCGCCATCGACGTCCGCCTGAACAGCCGCGCGACTCAGCGGAAACTGCGCACCATCCTCCGCGGTGCCCGCCAGTTCCTCACCGCGACAGGGTGACCCCCGACCTCGGCGAGCTTCCGCAGCGCGCCCGCGTTCGAGCGGTCCGCCGCTTCGCGTGCCGTGCCACTTCGCGAGCACCGATCCGGGCCCATCGCGCCCGCGGTCGACAGGATGCTGGTCGAAGGCACGCAACGAGACACGAAATCGTTACAGCAGAGGGCGTCGACGTACGGATGGAACAGCACCCTGTCAGGGGAGCGGCCTCGCGTAGGACACTCGACTCACGACCGAAGGGGACGATGCAGTGACAGCCCAGCCAGTAGATCCGCCGCCCGGCCCGGTGGCCGTGATCCCGCACACCATCGGTGCCATCGGTGACGCCCTCACCAGCGAGAAGCGCCTGGCCTTCTTCGCGGAGGTGCTGGCCACCGAGGAACACGCCGTCCCGGCGGTGATGCGCCGCTGGTGGATGACCGCGATGCTCAACAGCGCACCCCACGCCGAGCGCAGCCGCACCGACACCGCGGCCGGCCGCAGCCTGGTCCCCGTCGACCAGTTCCTCGACCGCATCGACGGAACCACCTTGTGAGCGACCAGCCCGCCCGCGGCTGGAGGGTCACCATCGGGGAGGTACCGGCGCAGACCGTCCTCGCCATGCCCGACCACCTGCGCAAAGCCACCGCGAACTACCTCAGGGCCCTGGCGATCGAAGCAGGCGGCGCGATCGACCTCGACCGCCGGCCGCCTGGCGTCCCCATGGACGACGCGGGCCTGCGCTACGCCCTTCAGATCGAACGCGAACCCATCCTCCTCGAATACCTCGCTCTGCCCGAGGCCCGCATGATCCGCATCGCGGTCATCGTCTGGTACGAACAATGAACCGCAGGGACAGCCCCGGCGACCGGCCGGGCACGAGGCGGTAGTCCGCACAGCCACCCGGACGGGATACGGGATCCTCGGCACGGGATCACGCCCCCAGACTGGGGCAGACGCGGACCGGCCCGGGTGTCACATACCGGAGCTGCTCAGGCGTCCCGAACCTGCGCTACCCGCGGGTCATCACCTCCGGCGGCTACCGCCCGGATCGCCTTGCGGCACAGACTTTCGAGACTGCCACCGGATGGATGGCAACTGAACCGGGCCAGTTTGCAGGCCGTCACCCAGGGGAGTTGCTTGCCAACCACATGTAGTCATCGGTGATTGGGGTCCCATGCGCTTCACGTCAACGGTTCGCCGCTCCCTGGCAGCCCTGGGCGCTGCCGCTGTGCTGAGCTTGGCCAGTGTCATCCCCTCGGCTGCCGCACCTCCGGTCAGCGGGCCGGAGGACTGTTATGCCGGATGGGTCTGTTTCTGGCCGCAGGCCAACTACGGAGGCCAGATGGAGGCGTATCAGAACCCCTCCTACCACACCTGCGACAGGGTTCCCACGGGCAACGGAGAGGTGCGCTCCATCGTCAACCGCGACGACCAGGCGTGGACCCTGAGCACCAACTTCATCTGCAACGGCGGAAAGAAGATCCAGCCCGGGGAAGAGAACTCCGATCTGGGGCAGGAGTACTACTACTGGAAGTGACCCAGCCCGAACCACCGAACAGGTGACGGCGGTCCACCCGCCACAGGCAGCCTCCAGCCCTGGCCCGGGCAGGGGGCTGCTTCGCCGGGTCATCACCGACGGGCCGGTCCCGGCCGCCTCCGCCATCGGCACAGCGGCAGAGCCCGAGCGATTCTGGATCCACGACGGGACCGACTTCACCGGGTTGGAGAAGTCGGTTGTGCCACGCTCGTGAGCCCCGGCACCGCGCCTCGCCGTGTTGTCGTCGCTCACCAGGGCTCTGCCCTGGCTTCCTCCTCCGCTGTGCGATCCGCGGCACGAGGCCCTGCTCCTTGAGCCGGCCTGATCCGAACGGAAGACTCTAGGGGGCGCCCAGCGTCTGGTGGCGGTAGTCCCGTGGTGGCAGCCCGTAGGCTGTACGGAACGCGCGGCTGAAGGCTGTGGCCTCCAAGAAGCCCCAGCGGGCGCCGATCTGATGCACCGGAACGTTCCTCAGCAGCGGGTCCCCCAGGTCACGCCGCGCCCGGGCGAGTCGCTCCTGCCGGATCCACGCTGCGACTGTCACCCCTTCTGTCCGGAAGAGCCGGTGCAGATAGCTCACCGAGATGTGGTGTGCGGAGGCTATGGATGCCGGAGACAGTTCCGGCTCGTGCAGGTGCTGCTGAACGAACGCCCGCACCCGCAGCACGAGAGTACGTCCCCGCGTCTCCGGGGATAATCGGTTCTCCTCCTCCAGATGGTGGGCGAGCATCGCCGACAGAAGGTCGACGAGGACCGTTTCCAGGCGAGGGCCGTCCGACGGCCCGTACGAAGCGCTGTCCCGGGACATCGTGGTGAGGAAACCGGCGAGCAACGCGCCGATGCCCTCCTGCGCCGGTAGTCGCCGTGACAGCAGTCCCTCCACCCTCGCTTCGGGCAGCGACAGGAGTCTTCGGGGCACCTCGAGGCCCACAACCGTGACGGGTTCGGGATAGCGGAGGTCGAAGGGGCGCCACGTATTGGTGACCGTCATGTCCGGGGAGCCGTGTGCGGCCTGTCTGCCGACCTGGGTGACCTCCAGGGTGCCGCGTTGCGGCAGCAGCAGGCGGTAGAGCTCCGGATCGTGCTGCCGGATGAGCCGGGGTGTCCGCCTCAGGCGGACCGGCTGCGTCGTCACCGGCCACACCGAGGCCGCACCGACCCCGAGGACCCGCATCTCCCCGCGGTAGTCAGCCGCGTGGTCGCTGTCCATGTCCACGGGCACCATGGTCTTCCCCACGAGCTGGCACCAGTAGTCGAACCGGTCCTCCACCGGCACGTCCACCGTCCGAAACTCCGTCACGATCACCCGTCGATCCCTTCGGCCATCCAACTCTTGCGCCGTGCCACGGTGTTGATCGACATCAGCAGCCGCTCCATCCATCACAGCCCGGCCCGGCGCCGGCCGTCAACGGCCGGTCCTCGCCATGCCGTGTGGTCGAAGCCGAAGCCGCGGTCCGCGAACAGTTGTCGCGGCCGGTGCCGTTCCGTGTGCAGGCCGCTCGGTGCGGGCGGTCGGCGATCCAAGGCGATGACAATGCTTCCCCCGAAGCCGCTCAACGGGATCGGAGGGGCCGTCGCATCGTCCGTACGCGGGAAACGGCCGCGGGCCGGACGGACGGCCCGCGGCGAAACGCCGGCACGAGGGTCAGAACTCGTAGGCGCCCACGTCGAAGGGGGCGGAGCGCTGCTTCCGGTCGGCGTCGACGGTGGGGGCGTCCCTGTTGGTCGCGCCGCCGATCGCCGGGGAGCCCTGCCTGAGGTGGAGGTTGCCGCCCGGGTAGTCGGTGAAGTACGTCGAGTAGGCCGTACCCACCGTGATGTTGTTGGAGTGCTGGGTGTTGGTCCCGGCGCCGGTGTTGAAGGTGCGTGCCAGGTTGTTGCGGACGATGTTGCCGTTCGAGGGCGTTCCGTCCTTCTGGTTGGTGAGGCGGATCTCGCTGTCCGTGGCCGGATAGCGCGGGACGACGGTGTTGTTGACGATCCTGCTGTCGTTCATGCCGTAGAGGCCCATGGCGAGACCGACCTCCACCTGGACCACGTTGTTCTCGATGGTCCAGTTGCGGTAGGGGCCGTCGAAGGCACCGATGCCCTGGATCGTGTACTTGCCGTTGTACTGGAAGGGAATCTTGGCGTAGCGGGTGCCCGTGCGGCTGACGAAGACGTTTCCGCGCAGCACGACATCCGTCACCGGGGTGAAACTGCCGTCACCGCGGTAGCTCTGGAACATGTCCCGGTGCGGCGGGTCGTTCTCCGTGCCCGCCGGCACGACCGCGTAGCTGTTCACCGCCGAGTTGTACTCGACGAGGCAGCCGCTGACCTTGCAGCGGAAGGCGTCCTCCCAGAAGTGGTCGACGCTGTTTCCCCTGACCACGGCCCCGGTCGCGCCGACGCCGGCCTGGGAGGTGCGCTCCAGCATCACACCGTTGCGGACGTTCCGGATGCGGTTGTCGAGGACCTGGTTGTTGGCGCCGACGACCAGGACGGCCGTGCCACTGCGACCGACCCAGTCGTTGTTGTACCAGGTGTCCGCGGAGGCGTCGCTCGCGGCTCGGACCTGCGAGTTCTGAAGGACGTCATGGGTGGCGCCGGCGTCGAACTGCACGAGGTTGCCCGTGGTGTACGTGCCGTCCGCCTCCTGGGGCGAGACGAGCACCCCGTCGACCGTCCAGCGCGTGGCGCCGGACGCGAACCTCAGGGTCTTCATCCGGGGTGTCGCGCCTGACGCGGCCTTGATGGTCCGCACACCCGCCGCGACGCCGCCGGTGATCACCGGGCTTCCGTGGTTTCCGCTGCGCAGATAGATGATGTCTCCGGCGGCGAAGGTCCTCCCCGACGCGAAGACCTCCTGCAACGTCCGCCACGGTCGGTCCGCCGTACCGGGATTGCTCGCCGAGCCCGTGGCGGGGTCCACGTAGTAGGCCGCGGCCGTGGCCCCGGCGGGGGAGGTCGCGGTTCCGAAGGCCGCGCGGTCGGCCTGGAACCCGACGGCCAACGCTACGCAGGCGAAGAGTGCGGTGCGCCTGGTCGTTGTGCTGATGGACATGGTGACGGCCACGAGGAGACCTCGGCTTCTTGTGGGGGTGTGGGGAATCGCGGTGACCCGCGCGGTGTCTGGTGAGGAGTTTGGGTCAAGTCATGCCATGCGTCAACAGATTCATTGGAATGAATGAGGGCTGATGCTCTGCCATCTGCGACCCCGCGACGGGTAAGGTCGTAGGGTCGTCGCACCGGACCGGTGCCGATATGGACCGAGCCGGTGCGGATGCGGATCGAAGGGGGATGCGGTGAGTTCGTCACGCGCTCCTGCCGGCACCGCCGTACGCGGACACAAGACACGCCATCTCGCGGACGAACTGCGCCGGGCCATCGCCGAACTGCGCTGGCCGGCCGGCAAGTTGCCGACCGAGCAGCAGTTGGCCCGTGACCAGGGGGTGAGTCTCAACACCGTACGGCGGGCGGTCGATCTGCTGGTCCAGGAGGGCCTCGTCTACCGCCGGCAGGGATCCGGAACGTATGTCTCGGCCTCCCGGACACCGGACACCGGCTATGCCGTCGGCGTCGTCGTGCCCTCGCTGACCTACTACTATCCGCGCGTCATCGCCGGTATCGAACGCGAACTCTCCCGCCACGGCTCCCGGATGCTGCTGCGCTGCACCGACTGGGACCCGCGCATGGAGCACGGGGCGGTCGAGGAGCTGGTCCGCTCGGGATCGGCCGGGCTGATACTGGTACCCACACTCGGCGAAGAGGGCCCCCGGCACTGGCTCGGGGACGCGGGGGAACTCGGTGTGCCCGCGGTGCTCGTGGAGCGGGGAATGGACCTGCCGGCGACCTCGCACGAGTTCGTCTGTTCCCATCACGCGGCCGGGGCGCGTGCGGCCGTCGAGCATCTGCTGCGGCTCGGGCACACCCGGATCGGCTACATGGAAAGGACCAGTCCGCACACGGCACCGCAGATCCGGTCGGGCCTCGCCGTCGGACTGGAGCACGCCGGACTCGACCCCGCTCCCGTGGTCGCGGCGTCACTGCCCCGCTGGAGCGCGGAGGACGCGGACCGCTTTCTGGGCAGTCTGGCGGACGAGGGGGCGACGGCCGCGCTCTGCTTCGCGGACCGTGAAGCGTCCTTGCTGGTCAGCGCGGCCAGGCGGCGCGGACTGCGTGTTCCCGAGGATCTTTCCGTGATCGGCTACGACAACGAGGTCGCCGACCTGTGCGAGGTGCCTCTGACCGCCGTGTCCCCGGCGAAGGCGGACATGGGCCGACGCGCCGCCGACATCCTCAGAACCCGCATCGCCGACCCCAACACCCCTCGGCGGCAGGAAGCGTTTGTGCCGCACCTCGTCGTACGGGACTCCACCGGCCCGGCGCCCCGGCAGCGCTGAAGGACACCGACACCCCGCGAACGGGGAGGCCGGCCCGGCCCTCCCTGTGCGCACGAATCGTCAGGCGCGTCGCGAGGACGTACTTGCTTGGCCCGGTGGCCGGCCATGGCGGTTTCGGTCCTGATCGTGGGCAGCCTCAGCATCCGGCACGCCTGGTGGTCGACCGCTGCCGTGGCTGCCTGTTCGTAACTCCTCGTCGGCGGAGAGTGGTCAGGCTCGTTCTCCTTCGGCGCGGACACCGATCCGGCTGTGGCGCGGTCCTGTGCCGTCGGACCTTGGGCGCGGGCTCAGATGGCGCGCAGGCCCCGGTCGGTGAAGGCGATCAGCCACTCGAAACTCTCGTCGATGTCCGTGCTCCACTGGAAGCCGTTCGCCGCCTGGAGTGTGGCGAAGCCGTGGCAGAAGCTGCGGAGCATGCGCAGGGCGTGGTCCACGTCGGATTCCGCGATCTCGTAGCCGCGAAGGACCGCCGTGAACGCGCCGAGCAGCCGCTGGCCCGCGGTGGCCAGCGGATCGTCCGGGCCGGACGGTTCCAGGCCGAGCGTGGCGGCGTACCGGCCGGGGTGCTCCAGGACGAAGGCGCGGAAGGCGCGCGCCGCGGCGGCCAGGGCGTCGCGGCCCGCGTACCCCTGGACCGCCCCGCCGACGGCGTCGGCGGCCTGGCTCAACGCCAGGGCCGCGATGCGCCGGTTGAGGTCCTCCTGGCCGCCTACGTGCTTGTACAGGGACGGGGTACGCACGCCCACCCGTTCGGCCAGCAGACCCATCGTCAGGCCGGCGAGACCCACCTCGTCGGCGAGGGCGGCACCGGCCGCGACCACGGCCGCCGGATCCAGGCCTGCCCTAGGCACGGGCGGCCTCCGACCGGAGGAAAGCGAGCAGGAGCGAAACGACCTGGTCGGGGAACTGGTCGTGCGGGTAGTGCCCGGCGCCCTCGATCATCTCAAGGCGGCCGAGGCCGGAGGGAAGGGCGTCAACGATCGCCGAACCCTCGGCGTGCGGGTCGGCCCAGTCGGGGTCGAGCGTGCCCATCACGACCAGGACCGGGCAGCGGACGTTGCCGAGCTGCGCGCCGGCGTCGGTCGGGGCGCTGCGGCCCATGCCCTGCATGGCCTTCATCCGGCCCGGCTCGCGCAGCAGGGAGTCGATGAGGCCGAGCCGCTCGGTCCAGCCGGCCGGTTTCACGCCGGGGTAGGCCACGTCGAGGTACGAGCGCCAGAACCGCACGCTGCCGAACACTCCCGCGCCGAGCAGCCGCAGCATGCCTTGCCGGAAGCGCTTCACGCGCAGGTCGGCGAGGCGGATTGACTGCTTGCGGGTGAACGGCGCCAGCTCGACAGCCGCGCTGATCAGCGAGGGCTCCTGGGCGGCGGCGATGGTGGCGGCGCCGCCGGAGATCGAGTGGCCCACGAGCAGTGCCGGGCCGCCCAGGTGGCGGATCACGGCGAGCAGATCGCCGGCGATGGTGGTGCGGCTCCATGCCGGCCAGCCGACGCTGGACTCGCCGCAGCCGCGCAGATCGACCGCGGCGACCCGGTAGCCCGCGGCCACCAGCGGCGGGATCACGGCACGGTACGCGGCGCGGCTGTCGCCCATACCGTGCGCGAGAACGATCAACGGGCCGGACCCCGCGACCTCGTATGCGATCGTGCCGCCGTCGACAGCAAGGTACTCGGTCATGACGCTCCTCAAGTTGGCTAATGATGTTAGCTAAAAGCTAATGTCATTAACCAAGTCTGTCAACAGCCGACCCGGCGCGGCCCGAGAGCGACGAAGCGCCACGATGGGGATCACCCTCGTGATCCGCTGCGGAGGACGATGTTCCGGGGTCCGTTGGAGGCGTCGCGTGGCGATGCGGAACGCTTCGGTGACGTCGTTCCGTGAGGCGAACGGGTCCGTCTCCGCGAGCCGCCCCGGAGCGCGGTCTGCGCTCCGGGGCGTACGGTCACTCCCGCTCGGGGATCTGCGCCGTGTCTCAGTCCACGATCACGGTGTTGAGAGGCACCGCGGGGGCCGTCGCCGCGAACGCGCCGCCGAAGTACCGCTCGACCTCGGCCTTCTCGGTCGCGTTCGGATAGGCGTTCGTGCAGGAGGTTCCCGCGCTGGAACCGGACATCAGGCTCGAACACGGTCCGGGCTTGCGGTCCGGCAGCCCCAGGATGTGGCCCAGCTCGTGGGACGAGATGCGGATGGTGTTGTGACCCTCGGTCACCGCCTGCCGTCCGATGTAGACGGTTCCGTTGCCCAGCGAGGTGGTGATGGCGCGGGGCCAGCCGTTGTCCGCCAGGACCCGTATGTTGGCGCGCTGCCCGGTTGCGGCCGGTCGCAGTTCGACGGCGTCGACGCTCTCGTTCCAGATCGCCGCGCCCCGGTCGACCGCGGACCTGAACTCCGCGGAGCCGCTGGCGTCGTAGGTGACTACACGCGCGGCCAGGGCTCTGTCCGCGTCCGCCGGTGGGGCGGCGACGGCGGCCTGGCCACCCATCAGGGAAAAGGTCACGGCCAGGGCGGCGGCGAGTCCTCCGGTCAACGTACGGACCTGCATGGGCGATCTCCTTACAGGAAAAGTGGTCGTGCACATGACACGACTTTGCTCCTGCTCACTGCCCAGCGGGACCTGATACCAATCCGTCAATCCGAGGAACTCGGTCACAGAAGACCAAGCCCGGCCAGTCGAAGCCCGGCAGAACTCGCAGAGCAGGAACGACTGTCAACCCAGCCGCACGGACCACCGCCTACTTCCGGGCGACCTCGCATACCGCGTGGGCAAGTTCATCCGTCACTCCTCGTGGCCACTGCAGGGAAGTTGAGCCGGAACCCGAACTCGTGCCCAAAGCCGGGGGAGGTCTCGGGGCGCCGTTCAGTGGTGCTGCGGGTGTGTTGTGCGGGTGGGGGCGCCGGGTAGCTGCTGGTGGGCGGGGTCGGTGTCCAGGACGTCGTGGAC
>NZ_MAUD01000538.1 GCF_001700515.1 Streptomyces lushanensis | reverse complement strand
AGCCGTACACCGTGCCGCTCCTGGAGCGGCACGGTGTACGGCTCGACTCCGTACGGCGGACGGCCTCGCGGGACGGGCGGGCGCTGGATCTGTCGCCCAAGGAGTTCTCGGTGCTCCAGATCCTGCTGGAGGCGGACGGAGCGCCGGTCTCGGCCGAGGAGCTGCTGGAGCGGGCCTGGGACGCGCACGCGGATCCGTTCACCGGGGCGGTACGGGTCTGTCTGAGCAAGCTGCGCGCCAAACTCGGCGAACCTCCGCTGATCCGCACGGTCCAGGGTGTGGGATACGCGCTGTGAGGACGACCACGCTCCCGCCTGCTTCCCGCTCCACCATCCGCACCCGTATAGCGCTCGTGTACGGCGGTGTCTTCGTCGTCCTCGGCGGCTGTCTGCTCACCGTCGTCAATCTGCTGGCCGGCGCGGGCACCCAGAACGAGGCGCAGGAGATGGTCGCCCGGGTGGTGCCCGCCCAGGTGGCGCCGGCGATGCCGGCCGCCTCGGTACGCGGACTGATCGGCGAGCAGCGGATCGCGCCCCTCACCGTCTACCGGCTCACCGACAATGTCACCGACGCGGCCTCGGACGAGATGCTCTTCTGGTCGGCCGCCGCGCTGCTGGTGATGGCGGCGTGCGCGGTGGTGGTCGGCTGGTGGACGGCGGGACGGGTGCTGCGGCCGGTGCACGCGATGACGGCGAAGGCCCGCCGGCTCTCTGAGCACAATCTCCACGAGCGGATCGGTGCGAGCGGTCCCGACGACGAGCTGAAGGAACTCGGCGACACGCTGGACGCGCTGCTGGCACGGCTGGAGAAGGCCTTCGACAGCCAGCGCCGGTTCATCGCCAACGCCTCGCACGAGCTGCGGACGCCGCTGGCGACGCAGCGCGCCGCGATCCAGGTCGGCCTGGACGACCTGTGCTCGCCGGACGAACTGGCCCGTACGAAGCAGACGTTGCTGGACAACAACCGGCGCAGCGAACAGCTCATCGAAGGGCTGCTGGTGCTGGCGCGCAGCGAGCGCGAGGTGGACGACCAGGAGCTGGTCGATCTGGGCGAGGCGGTGACGGAGGAGGCGGCCCGCTTCGGTCTGGACGGGGCCGTGTCGGTCGCCGGCGCGGAGGTGGTCCGGGGGAACCGGCTGCTGCTCGGTCAGCTCGTGGGCAATCTGCTGGCCAACGCGGTGACGTACAACGTGCCCGACGGGACGGTGGACGTCGAGGTCGGCGGCACCGTGCTGGTGGTGCGGAACACCGGGCCCGTGGTGGCGCGGGACGACATCCCGGCGCTGTTCGAGCCGTTCCGGCGCGGGGAGGGCCGCGACCGGATGGGCCGGGGCGCCGGGCTCGGTCTGTCCATCGTGCGCTCGATCGCGGTGGCGCACGGCGGGAAGGTCACGGCGGCGCCGGGCGGCTCGGGCGGCGGGCTGGAGGTCACCGTGACGCTGCCGCCGGCCGCGTCGGGATGACGCGGGCCGGCGGCAGCGGGGGTTCGCTCCGCTTCGCGCAGGGTCAGCCGGTGCGGGCGGCCCGCCAGGCGGTGAGCACCTCGCCGTAGAACGCGCCGTCGGGCAGCTCGCCCGGGACGGGGCCCGCGTGCAGGAAGCCGACGTTCTCCGTGGCCGCGTCCGCGCCGAGCCTGCGCGCGAAGTCGAAGCCCTTGGCGTCCTCCTCGCCGAATGCCACGATCTGCCAGAAGAACGGCAGCTCGGCCGCGTCGGCGAAGGCCTGCTCGGCGGCGCGGACGGCGTTGGGCGCGCCGTCGGTCTGGAAGATCACCAGCGCGGGCCCGGTGGAGCCGGACTTCTCGTGGAGCGCCACGACCTCCTCGACCGCGAAGTGGTAGTGCGTGCGTCCCATCCGGCCGAGGGAGCCGTGCAGTTCGTCGACCTTGCCCTCGTACGAGCCGAGGCCGAGCTCGCCGGTCCCGTCGATCTCGGTGGAGAAGAACACGACGGGTACGGTCGCGTCGGCGTCGAGATGCGCGGAGAGCGCGAGTGCCTGCTCGCCGAGGTGCTGGGCGCTGCCGTCCTTGTAGTACGGGCGCATGGACCCGGACCGGTCCAGAACCAGATACACGGTGGCCCGCTCCCCGGTGAGCCCGAGCTTCTTGAGCGCGGCCCCGGCGGCCTTGTAGTGCTCGACCAGCCCGGGGGCGAGGGACTTGACCCGTGCGAGGGAGAGCGCGGCCCGCCCGCCGGCCGCGGGTGCCGGCGCCGTCCCGGCCACGGCCGGAACGTCCGCCTCCGGCAGGGGTGTCGTGACGGGCGCGGGGACGGGAGCCGGCTCGGTACCGCCGTCGGCCGCGGGTGTGGGCCGCGGGTCGGCCACGGCGGGAACGTCCGCCTCCGGTACGGGCGTTGCCTCTGCCTCGGCGGCGGGGGCCGACCGCGGGAGGGCGTCGGCCGGGAGTACGGGCTCGGGCTCGGGCTCGGGCTCGGTCGGTACGTCCGCCACCGGGGCGGCCTCGGGCTCGGGGGCCGGTACCCCGGCGTCGGCGGTGAGCGCGGACGCCGTCCCGGCCACGGCCGGAATCCCCGTCTCCGGCAGGGGTGTTGCCCCGGGCTCGGAGGCGGGGGCCGTCCCGCCGCCGGCCGCGGGTGTGGGCCGCGGATCGGCCGGGGCCGAAATCCCCGTCTCCGGTACGGGCGTTGCCTCGGTCTTGGCCGTGGGCGCGGGCTCCGGGGGCGTTACCGCGGGGATCTCCGCCTCCGGCAGCGGCGTCAGGTCCGGTTCCGCCGATGTCTGGGCCGGGACCGTCGGCGTGGCCCGGGGCTCCTCGGGCTCGGGGGTCAGGGCGCGGGAGATCTGGGGCGGCACGCTCGGATCCGCTTCCGGGGCACGCGGGTTGTCGAAGGCCGCGGCCACCAGGTCCGCAGCCGCCGCCTCCGCCGACAGCGCCGGCCCCGGCGTCCCCGCCTCCACCGGCGCCTCAGCCTCCCCCGGCGCCGGTACGGTCGCGCCCTTGTCGGCTCCCGCTGCCCCGGCCGTCTCCGCCGCCGTGCCGGCCGCGTCCGTCACGACGGCCGCTTCCGCCGGCTTCGTACCGGCGGTCTGCGAGGGCACCGAGGCCGCCCGCTGGTTGCGCTCCTCCGCACGGTCGCGTCCGAACACCTTGCGCAGCAAGCTCCGAATGCCCATGGGCGAGGCCTTTCAGATCAGTTGGGTGCGGTGTCCGCCGCCGGGGAAAATGGCGCATCCCTGGCCACGGCGGATACGTAAGGTTAGCGGCCACCCCGGTGATCCACGGCAGGGGCGGCCTCCGCGGGCCGCACGGGCCCCACGTATGGGCGAGGACGGCACCGGCCTCCCGTCCCCCACCCGCACCCCGTCCGCCCAGGCGCGCCATTACCCTCTCCCGACCACCACGTCGTCTCGCGTTCATTTTTCGTTCACTGCGCCGCCGCCGTCATGGTGGCCGCTCCCCCTACCGTCACGGCCGAGACATCCCGACAGCCTGTCGGACATGTCGGCGCGGGGCGCGCCGAGACCACCACACCCACCGGAGGCGAAAGTGCGCAAACTGCTGCCGCTGCTGAACTCACACCCGGGCGGACGTTCCGCTCTGACCTGTCGTTACCGCTGCGGCGACGCGTGTTTCCACGAAGTCCCCAACAAGAGTGACAACGAGTACGTCGGCGACATCATTGCCGGTGCCATGTCAAGACGTTCGATGGTGCGTGCCGCCGCCGTCGTGACCGTCGCCGCCGCCGCGGGCACCGCGGTCGTCGTCGGTGGCCCCGGTGACTCCGTCGCCTCCGCGACCCCGCTGAGCGGCGGCAAGGGCCACGGCCACACGCCCGCCCCCGACGGCGCCCGCGGCCTCCGCTTCACCCCGGTCGCCCCGAATGTGGCGGACCAGGTCACGGTTCCCTCCGGCTACAGCCAGAACCTCGTGATCCGCTGGGGCGACCCGATCCTGCGCGGCGCCCCGGCCTTCAACCCGGACCGGCAGACCGCCAAGGCACAGGCCGGCCAGTTCGGTTACAACAACGACTTCCTGAGCCTGCTGCCCCTCAAGGGCGAGCGCGACCGTCAGGTCCTCGTGGCCAACCACGAGTACACCGACGAGATCCTGATGTTCAAGGGCTACAACCCCGCCGCCCCGACCCGCGAGCAGGTCGAGATCGCCTGGGCCGCCCACGGTCTCTCCGTCGTCGTGGTCGAGGAGGACCGCAGGAGCGGCAAGCTCACCGCCGTCTCCCGCCACGAGCTCAACCGCCGCCTCACCGCCACCAGCAAGTTCGAGCTGACCGGACCGGCCGCGGGCAGCGAGCTGCTGCGCACCTCCGCCGACCGCACCGGCAGCCGCGTCCTCGGCACGCTCAACAACTGCGCCGGCGGCACCACCCCTTGGGGCACCACGCTCCACGGCGAGGAGAACTTCAACCAGTACTTCGCCAACGGCTCCAGTCCCACCGACCTGCGCTACGGCGTCGGCACCGGCGCCACCGAGCGCAAGTGGGAGCTGTTCGACAAGCGCTTCGACCTCAAGCAGGAGCCGAACGAGATCCACCGCCACGGCTGGGTCGTCGAGCTGGACCCGTACGACCCCGACTCGACGCCCAAGAAGCGCACCGCCCTCGGCCGCTTCAAGCACGAGGCCGCGCAGCCCCGTCTGACCGCCGACGGCCGCCCGGTCATCTACATGGGCGACGACGAGCGCTTCGACTACCTCTACAAGTTCGTCTCCTCGAAGCGGATGAAGAAGGGCAACAGCCGTGCCGACCACCAGCACAACCTGACGCTGCTGGACGAGGGCACGCTGTATGTCGCGAAGCTGACCGGCGACAGCCCGGCGGGCGAGCTCGACGGCTCGGGCAAGCTCCCCAACGACGGTGAGTTCGACGGCTCCGGCGTGTGGATCCCGCTGGCCACCGGCGATGTCTCGCACGTCCCGGGCATGACCGCCGACGAGGTGTACATCTTCACGCGCCTCGCGGGCGACAAGGTCGGCGCCACCAAGATGGACCGTCCCGAGGACGTCGAGCCGTCGCCGCGCACCGGCCGTGTCTATGTCGCGCTGACCAACAACACCGACCGCGGCAAGGCCGGCAAGGAGGGCCCCACCGAGCCCAACCCCCGCAACGCCAACAAGCACGGCCACATCCTGGAGCTGGCGGAGAACTGGGACGACCCGGCGAGCGACGGCTTCGCCTGGCGGCTCTTCCTGGTCGCGGGCGACCCGGCCGACCCGGCCACCTACTTCGCGGGCTTCCCCAAGGAGAAGGTCAGCCCCATCTCCTGCCCGGACAACGTCGCCTTCGACCCGCACGGCAACCTGTGGATCTCGACGGACGGCAACGCGCTCGGCACGCACGACGGTCTCTTCGGCGTGGCGACGCAGGGCGAGCGGCGCGGTGAGCTGAAGCAGTTCCTGACCGTGCCCAACGGTGCCGAGACCTGTGGCCCGGTCATCCAGGAGCGGCGTGTCCTGGTGGCCGTGCAGCACCCGGGCGAGATCACCGGCGCGACCGTCGAGCAGCCCGCGAGCGCGTGGCCGGACGGACCGGGCAAGATGGTCCGCCCCTCGGTCGTGGCGGTCTGGCGCAAGGACGGCGGCGACATCGGCGTCTGACCGACGCCCGCCCGCACGGCACTTGAGCTCTGGGACCTCCGTCCGCACGGCTCCGGTGCCGTAGGGCCCCCGCCCGTACGGCACGTGAGCTCCAGGGCCTGCGCCCCCCCCGGCTCCGGAGCCGTAAGGGCCCCCGTCCCAGAGCTCAAGTGCCGTGCGGGCGGGCGTCGGTCAGACGCCGATGTCGCCGCCGTCCTTGCGCCAGACCGCCACGACCGAGGGGCGGACCATCTTGCCCGGTCCGTCCGGCCACGCGCTCGCGGGCTGCTCGACGGTCGCGCCGGTGATCTCGCCCGGGTGCTGCACGGCCACCAGGACACGCCGCTCCTGGATGACCGGGCCACAGGTCTCGGCACCGTTGGGCACGGTCAGGAACTGCTTCAGCT
>NZ_MAUD01000537.1 GCF_001700515.1 Streptomyces lushanensis | reverse complement strand
CGATCTCGACGTCCTCGCCCGCGACCGTGTCCTCTCCGCCCGCGACCTCGACTCCGTGCTGCGGAAGATGCGCGAGAACGAGGAGCGGATGGCGAACGGCAAGGGCGCCACCCGCGAGAAGGCGATGAAGAGGTACGAGCGCCTGGAGACGGAGTTCCTCACCAAGGGCGGATACGCGGCCGAGGCCGAGGCCGCGACCATCGCCGCCGCGCTCGGACTGCCCGACCGGGTGCTCGGCCAGCCGCTGCACACGCTCTCCGGCGGTCAGCGCCGCCGGGTGGAGCTGGCGCGGATCCTCTTCTCGGACGCCGACACCCTGCTGCTCGACGAGCCCACGAACCACCTCGACGCGGACTCGATCGTCTGGCTGCGCGACTACCTCAAGACCTACCGGGGCGGCTTCGTCGTGATCTCCCACGATGTCGAGCTGGTCGAGACCGTGGTGAACAAGGTCTTCTACCTGGACGCCAACCGCTCGCAGATCGACGTCTACAACATGGGCTGGAAGCTCTACCAGCAGCAGCGCGAGGCCGACGAGAAGCGCCGCAAGCGCGAGCGCGCCAACGCGGAGAAGAAGGCCGCCGCCCTCAACTCCCAGGCCGACAAGATGCGTGCCAAGGCCACCAAGACCGTGGCCGCGCAGAACATGGCCCGCAGGGCCGAGCGGCTGCTGTCCGGTCTTGAGGAAGTACGCCAGTCCGACAAGGTCGCCAAGCTGCGCTTCCCCGAGCCCGCGCCCTGCGGCAAGACTCCGCTGACGGCCGAGGGACTGTCGAAGTCGTACGGCTCCCTGGAGATCTTCACCGATGTGGATCTCGCCATCGACAAGGGCTCCCGGGTCGTCATCCTCGGACTCAACGGCGCGGGCAAGACCACCCTGCTCCGGCTGCTGGCCGGCGTCGAGAAGCCGGACACCGGGCAGGTGACGCCGGGCCACGGTCTCAAGCTGGGCTACTACGCCCAGGAGCACGAGACGCTCGACCCGGAGCGCTCGGTCCTGGAGAACATGCGCTCGTCGGCACCCGATCTCGATCTGGTCGAGGTCCGCAAGACGCTCGGCTCCTTCCTCTTCTCCGGTGACGACGTCGACAAGCCCGCCGGTGTTCTCTCCGGCGGCGAGAAGACCCGGCTCGCGCTCGCCACACTGGTCGTCTCCTCGGCCAATGTGCTGCTGCTCGACGAACCGACGAACAACCTGGACCCGGCCAGCCGCGAGGAGATCCTCGGCGCGCTG
Source organism: Streptomyces lushanensis (assembly GCF_001700515.1). Taxonomy (GTDB): domain Bacteria; phylum Actinomycetota; class Actinomycetes; order Streptomycetales; family Streptomycetaceae; genus Streptomyces; species Streptomyces lushanensis. The sequence goes on along the minus strand of NZ_MAUD01000537.1, from coordinate 2,121 downwards.
CGCACGTACAAGGGCGCGGTCATCCTCGTCACCCACGACGAGGGCGCGGTCCACGCGCTGGAGCCGGAGCGGATCATCCTGCTGCCCGACGGCGTCGAGGACCTCTGGGGAGCGGACTACGCGGATCTGGTCGCGCTCGCGTGACCGCCGGCCGTCCCGCCGTGTGACCCTCCGGTGCCGTGTGACCGTCCGGGGGGCCCGGTGTGCCGTGATCCACGGGCCGCCCGGACCCGGTCCCGACCGTGATCCACTCCCTATGGATCATTCGGCTCAGCGGTGATCCATCATCTGAGTGAGTGCGTCTCGTACCCTCGGCGTGCCGCGCGACGGAGAGTGCGGTTGGCCACACTGTTCGCGCGGCCTTTCCACGCACGTCGCTGACCTGGCACTTCGATCCGTATCCCGGCCCCTGCCCGATGCGGTCATGACCGGAATCGGGGATTCCGGTCGCGCTGGAAGCTTGAACTCTGCCAAAGCTTGTCGTACGGACCTTGCCGAATGGGTGGCCAGGAGGGCCGTAAGGGGTGATCATGAGAAGTCCAGAGCGCACTTCCCATGAGGAGGCACGGGTGGCCGAGACTCTGAAGAAGGGCAGCCGGGTGACCGGCGCCGCGCGCGACAAGCTCGCGGCAGACCTGAAGAAAAAGTACGACAACGGTGCGAGCATCCGGGCGCTGGCCGAGGAAACCGGCCGTTCCTATGGATTCGTTCACCGGATGCTCAGCGAGTCCGGAGTCACGCTACGGGGACGCGGCGGAGCGACGAGAGGCAAGAAGGCCGCTTCGGCCTGACAACCGAGTGCGCTCCTCATGGCCACCGGTTCGGACGGTGGCCACCCGGGTCGATCAGGCGATCGCCCAGGTGGTTACTGTGCAGTCACTTGGCCGGTCGTCTTGACCGGCCGGCTGCTCGACTGCCCGGACCGGAGGCGCCCGTATGACCTCGCTCGAACCAGTACGTGAAACAGTGCTCGACAAGGACGGCGTTCGGCTCACCGTCGAGGACGCGATCGCCACGGTGACATTGACCAATCCGGCCAAGCGCAACGCCCAGTCTCCCGCTCTGTGGCGGGCGTTGACGGAGGCCGGCAGGTCGTTGCCGGGCAGTGTGCGGGTCGTGGTGCTGCGTGGTGAGGGCAAGTCCTTCTCCGCGGGGCTCGACCGGCAGGCGTTCACTCCCGAGGGATTCGACGGTGAGCCGTCCTTCCTGGAACTGGCCCGGCGTTCCGACGCGGACCTCGACGCGGCCATCGCCGAGTACCAGGACGGCTTCGTCTGGCTGCGCCGCAACGACATCGTGTCGATCGCGGCCGTCCAGGGCCATGCGATCGGCGCCGGTTTCCAGCTCGCCCTCGCCTGCGATCTCCGGGTCGTGGCGTCGGACGTGCGCTTCGCCATGCGTGAGACAAGCCTGGGACTGGTCCCGGATCTCGCCGGCACCCATCCGCTGGTGGGCCTCGTCGGCCATGCCCGCGCGCTGGAGATCTGCGCCACGGGCCGCTTCGTCCAGGCCGAGGAGGCCGAACGCACCGGGCTCGTCAATCTCGTGGTGCCCGTGGAAGAACTCGACGCGGCCGTCCTGGATCTGGCGGGCGCGCTGCTGGCGGCGCCCAGGGACGCGGTGATCGAGACCAAGGCGCTCCTCCGGGGCGCGGCGGGCCGCTCCTTCGAGGAGCAGCGCGCGGCCGAGCGCGCGGCGCAGGCCCGTCGGCTGCGCGATCTGGCGGGCCTCAGCGACTGACACGGCCTGACGGACGCGACGCGGCGGGCGGGTGTCCCGGGCGTGCGCCTCGGCGCGTGTCTCACAGGTGCGGCGTCGCGGTGAGTGCCACCGCGGCCTCGCCCGTGTACACCACGAAGGTGATCGTCTCCTGGAAGTAGAGCCGCACGTGCGTGTCGTCGTGGGACAGATAGCCGATGGACACGTCCTGGCCGAGACGGAGTTCGAAGTCGCCGCCACGCGTGGAGAGCAGGAAGGCGCCGTCGATGGCGGGCGCCCAGACGATCTCACCGTCCAGCACCCGGTCGATGTGCTTGTGGACCGGATAGCCGTGGTCGGACGTCTCGTTCACGGCGGTGTACGCGTCGGCGGCCCGTATACCCTGGCGCTCAGCGCCGACGC
>NZ_MAUD01000536.1 GCF_001700515.1 Streptomyces lushanensis | reverse complement strand
GAACTGGCGATGCACGAGGCGCCGCCGGGGCCGCCCGTCATGCCCGCCGCCGCCTCGTGCATCGCCAGTTCGAGCAGCGACGGGTCGGTGAGGGTGCCCGCGCCGTCCGGCGGGATCAGCCAGCGCATCCCGCCGCTCGCGCGGCCCGGGTACGGAACGACGATCCAGGTGCCGCGACCGGCGCCGCGCACCCCCGTACCGAGCCAGCGCGCGGCCGTTCCCGGCGGCACGAAGAAGCCCATCCGGGAGTCGCCGAAGTCGGCGAGCACCGGGCCCGGACGGTCCACGAGCCTGGTCAGCACATCGAGTGTCGGATAGCCGAGTTCGCCGGGGAGGATCAGTACGTCCCAGCGCCGGCCGGCGGGCAGGAGCGCGATCCCGAGCGGGTCGCGCTCCCACTCCCGCCGGCAGGCCTCGGGATCCGGTGCCACCGATGCCAGCCACTCCACCGCGCCTTGTGCCCCCGAGCCAGTCATAAGCCCGGCCTCCCATCCGTATTGTTGGACAGTGTGTCCACAGGAGGCGAGACACGGAGGGGGCCGGTGGATGACGCGGGTTCGGACGACTACTTGGCAGTGATCTGACTCACACGGCGGAAACCCGGGGCCCGGGCGAGGTCCCGCCGTGGGCGAGGGCCTCTCACCACCAGGCCGTCGGATAGACCTCCCGCTGCAGCCGGGAGGAGACCATCTGCACCAGGATGAGCAGCACCGCGCCCGCGGTCAGCAGGGGCACGAAGCGGTCGGCGGGCGGGTCGGTGAGCATGATCATGACGGCGGTCGCCATGGCCGGCGGATGGGACGCCCTGACCACGAGCGCGAACGCACAGGCCGCCCCGCAGGCCACTGCGGCGGCCCAGGGGCCGTGCCAGCCGAGGGCGAGAATCCCGAAGCTGACTAAGCAGGAGAGCAAATGGCCGCCGATGACGTGGCGGGGCTGCGCGAGCGGCGACTCGGGGGTCGCGGTGATGATCGCCGTGGTGGCCGCGAGCGGCGGTATCAGCACCGTCTGGTGGGTGAGCGTCCCGACGGCCACCAGGACGGCCAGTCCGAACGACGTGGTGACGGCCGCCGACGCGACCCTCGCCGGGCGGGCCGGGAACTTCCCTCCCCCGGCGTGCCGGACAGACCTCATGAGTGCGACGCCCTCGCCCGGGAGGAGGGCGTACAGCGGCAGCGCGCCTGCGGGGCATGCGGAATCAGCACGGGAACTCCAGAACCGTCCCCGCTTCCTGCCCACGGCGGCTCGTCGTCCGTGAAGGCGGGGAACACATCCGGCATCCTGGCGTCCCCGGCCGCCGCCCGTCCAAGTCGCCTTTTCGATTGCTTGATCGACGCCGTCGATCGACGCGTGTGCGCTGGTGGGAGCCCTCACGGGACGCGGCGGCGACCGGCGACGGACAGCTGCCCTGCGCCGGGGTCGCCGGCGATGCACCGGCCGCGCCGAGATGATCACCGGCCGGGGAACGACGCGGCGGCGACATCGGCGGTCCGGTGGCCGCCACCGCGTCCGGAACGCCCCGGAGTCCACCCGCCTCTCGGGGTGCGCGCCTGTCGGCACCTGCCCGTGACCGCGCGACACACCCGGGCCGTCGTCGCGAGCCCGCCGGGGACCGCCGTCGTCACGACCCGTCAGGGACTACGGGACACCCCTCAGCTGTCGAATCCCAGTCCCAGCCGGTCCATCGTGCGCAGCCAGACATTGCGCCGGCCGCCCCGGGCGTCCGCCCGCGCCAGTGACCACTTGGTGAGACCGATCCCCGCCCAGGCGGCCGGCGCAATGTCTGGCTGCGCACGATGGACCGGCTGGGACTGGGATTCGACAGCTGAGGGGTGTCCCGTAGTCCCTGACGGGTCGTGACGACGGCGGTCCCCGGCGGGCTCGCGACGACGGCCCGGGTGTGTCGCGCGGTCACGGGCAGGTGCCGACAGGCGCGCACCCCGAGAGGCGGGTGGAC
>NZ_MAUD01000535.1 GCF_001700515.1 Streptomyces lushanensis | reverse complement strand
CGATCACGGCTACCACGGCCGTACGAATCTCACCATGGCCCTGACCTCGAAGAACATGCCGTACAAGAACGGCTTCGGACCGTTCGCGCCGGAGATCTACCGGGTGCCGGTCGCCTACGGCTACCGCTGGCCCACCGGCCCCGAGAACTGCGGTCCCGAGGCGTCCGCCCAGGCCATCGACCAGATCAGCAAGCAGATCGGGGCCGGCAACGTCGCCGCGATCGTGATCGAGCCGCTGCTCGGCGAGGGCGGTTTCATCGAGCCCGCCAAGGGTTTCCTCCCCGCGCTGGCGAGGTTCGCCGAGGACAACGGGATCGTGTTCGTGGCGGACGAGATCCAGTCCGGCTTCTGCCGTACCGGCCAGTGGTTCGCGTGTGAGGACGAGGGCGTCGTCCCCGATCTGATCACCACCGCCAAGGGCATCGCGGGCGGTCTGCCGCTCGCCGCCGTGACCGGCCGCGCCGAGATCATGGACGCCGCGCACGCGGGCGGCCTCGGCGGTACGTTCGGCGGCAACCCGGTGGCCTGCGCCGCCGCGCTCGGCGCCATCGAGACGATGAAGGAGCTGGACCTCGTCTCGAAGGCACGGCGCATCGAGTCCGTCATGAAGGGCCGGCTCTCCGCCCTGAGCGAGAAGTACGACATCATCGGCGACATCCGCGGCCGTGGCGCGATGATCGCGATCGAGCTGGTGAAGGACCGCGCCACCAAGGAGCCGGCCCCGGAGGCGACCGCCGCGCTCGCCAAGACCTGCCATCAGGCGGGACTGGTGGTCCTGACCTGTGGCACCTACGGCAATGTGCTGCGCTTCCTGCCGCCCCTGGTGATCGGCGAGGATCTGCTCAACGAGGGCCTGGACATCGTCGAGCAGGCGTTCTCGGCCCTCTGACCGGCGCTCCGCGTCGGCCCGGATGCCCGGTCGGGCATCCGGGGAGCCCGGCCGGGACATCGGTGAGGGCCTGTGAAGAAGGTGTGCGAGGGCGATGGCGGGAGCCGTTTCCGGCTGTCGGTCCTCGCCGCCCTGCCGTACGGTTTCCGCAGATGAGAGAAACACCCCGCTCGCAGGGGACTGCGGGCGACACCGGAGCGGAGCGTCCCCAGCCCCGCTTTGGTCGTGCCTTCGCGCACACCACTGGAGATTCAGGCTCTGGAACTCCTTGCCGATCGGACGGCCGCCCGCCCCAAACCCCCCGGGGCGTGCGGTACACCGATACGGACGGCCGCCCCGGAACTACCCCCCCTGTTCCGGGGCGGCCCCCTTCTTTCTCCGGGACCTCCCGAACCCCCGGAACCTCCGGTGCGCCCGGAACTTCCAGAGTCTCCAGGACCCTGGCCTTCGTGCTCTGTGCGGTCCTCTTCCCGCTTCTGACCTGGCAGGCCGCCGCGGGCGGACCGCTGCGCGACATCGATGAACGGCTCGGCCGGGCGCTCGCCCGCCAAGGGCCCACACCTCTGACGGAATTCCTCGCGGATCTCGGCGGTATGCCGGTGGCGCTGCCCGTACTGGCCGTGGCGCTCGGATACGCCCTCCTGCGCGGTGAGCGCGCGCGGGCCCTGGCCGCGGCGCTCGCCATGGCCGCCGTGCCCGTGCTGGTCGTACCGCTCAAGATCTGGACCGACCGGCGGGGACCGCTCACCGACGCGACCGGCTACTACCCGTCCGGGCACACGGCGACGGCGATGGTGGCGTACGGCGGCGCGGCGCTGCTCCTGGCTCCGTACGTCCGGCGGAACCGGGCGATGCCCGTCGCCGTCCTGCTCACCCTGGCGACGGGCATCGGTCTCGTCCTGCGTGGCTACCACTGGCCGCTGGACGTCCTCGGCAGCCTGGCGCTGTGCGGAATGCTGCTCCTGGCCCTGGAGCGGGCGTTCCGTGCGATCGGACCGCCCGGGGCTCCCGGGCCCGGCGGGCGGTCGTCCGCGCTCAGCCGAAGTACGCGTCGAAGTTCCGGGAGAACTCCCACTGGTTGAAGCGGTCCCAGTTGATCGACCAGGTCATCAGTCCGCGAAGCGCGGGCCAGGTGCCATGGGTCTGGTAGGAGCCGCAGTCGGTCTTCTTCGTCAGACAGTTCAGGGCCTTGTTGACCTCGGCGGGCGAGGTGTGGCCGTTGCCCGCCTGGGTCGAGGCCGGCAGGCCGATGGCCACCTGCTCGGGGCGCAGCGCCGGGAAGAACTTCGAGGTGTCACCGGCCACCGGGAAGCCGGTGAGCAGCATGTCGGT
>NZ_MAUD01000534.1:441-606 GCF_001700515.1 Streptomyces lushanensis | reverse complement strand
CGGCGGCGGAACGGCGCGGGTCGCGTCCGGTCAGTACGGCGACCGTGACGCCCTCGCTGCGGCCGGTGGCGGGGGTCCAGGCGGTGGCCGCCTCGGCGTCGTCGCTGCGGACGCACCAGACGCGGTGGCGCTCGGCCTCGGCGGATGCGGTGCGGTTGGCCACGG
>NZ_MAUD01000534.1:0-419 GCF_001700515.1 Streptomyces lushanensis | reverse complement strand
CGGACAGGCGGAGTCCGACGGGGTAGGCGGGGTGCTCGGTGTGCGGCTCGGCGTGCGGCGCGTGCTCGGCCATGTCGGCAGGGACTCCTCGGGCGGACGGGGCGGTGCTGTGTTGCCATGGTGGCACTGGCGGTGAAGCGGCTGGTGGGACGGGGTGCGGTCCCGGCGACCACCTTACGGGGAGGGGGCGCGGGGGTCACGATCGGAGCGGGCCCGCGGCGACGGGACCTGTCCCGGTCCTGCGGTGGTGGCGGCGTCGGCACCGGGGCCCGGCGGGGCCGGCGCCCCGGGCCTGGCACGCGTCGGTGGCGCCGCTGGTACGCGCGCTTCGGCGCGTGCTGCCGGGGCCGGGGTCCGGCGGGGTCAGCGCGCCGCCGAATCGGGTGCTCGGTCCGGGACCGCGCCCCGGGACACCCACC
>NZ_MAUD01000533.1 GCF_001700515.1 Streptomyces lushanensis | reverse complement strand
CGTCCCACCGGAAGTCCCCACCCGAGAGAGGTTCACCGACGTGCCCGTCGCCTTCGCCGTAGCGGACCAGGAGTTCTACGCACCGCTGGAGAACAGCCGGGACCGGGGCGAGGTCTTCCGGCCCTCGGGCCCGCCCGAGGGCTGGCGCGACCTCGACTTCGGGTTCTGGACCACCTGGTACCGGGAGGACCGCGAGCCGGGCGTCGAGGACGGCTGGAAGGTCCATGTGTCGGCCCGCTTCGACCGGCTGGCCCAGGTGCTCGACACCGTCGCCGGGATCTGCTTCGAGCAGGACGTGGCGTTCAAGCACCTGTCCTGCCGGCTGTTCTATCTGTGGACCCATCACAAGCAGGCGGCCCGGCAGGTGAACGGCAAGTTCATCGCCGCCTATCCGAGGAGCGCCGAGGCCGCCGGAGCGCTGATGGAGCGGCTGCGGGAGGCCCTGGCGGACGAGGAGGGGCCGCACATCCTCACCGACCGCCGCTACAAGGACTCCCGTACGGTCCACTACCGCTACGGGGCGTTCACGCGCCGCGGCCGTGTCCGGCCCGACGGCACGGACCTGCTGCTGGTCCGCGACGGGAACGGCCGGGAGACGGAGGACCGGCGCGGGATGTCCTTCGTCCTGCCCGAGGGCATCTCGGACCCCTTCGCCGAGCGCACGGCCGGCGCCCGCCGTGCCGTCCGGTCCGGATCCGGAGGCGGCGGCAGGCCGCTCTCCTACCAGGGATACGCCTTCGAGGAAGCCGTGCAGTTCAGCAACGGCGGCGGGGTCTACAAGGGACGCGAAGAGGCCACCGGGCGCCCGGTGTTCATCAAGGAGGCGCGGGCGCACTCCGGCGTCGCCCCGAACGGCGCCGCCGCGCCGGACTATCTGCGCGCCGAGTGGCGGGTCCTCCAGGAGCTGCGGACGACCGCGCCGGGACTGGCCCCGGTACCGGTCGCCTACTTCCGCCAGGGCGAGCACGAGTTCCTGGTCACCGAGACGATCGAGGGCAAGGGGCTGCAGCCGTGGACGGCGGACAACCACCCGCTGCTGGGCGGGGAACTGTCCTCGGACGCCTTCGCCGCGTACTACGCGCGGTCCGAGAGGATCCTCGCCGGGATCGAACAGGCCCTGGAGCGGCTGCACGCGGCAGGTTACCTCTTCGTGGACGTCAGCCCCGGCAATGTGCTGGTGACCGAGGGCGACGGGGTGAGGCTGGTCGACTTCGAGGCGGTGCACGTCCCCGGCACCCCGTTCACACCGGTCGGCACCCTCGGCTACGCCCCGCCGGCCGCCCTCCGCGCCGGCGCGGACGGTGATCCGTCCCTCTACGACGACTACGGTGTCTCGGCACTGGCCCAGTTGCTCGTCGGCCCCTACCACCATTCCATCCGGCACAACCCCGACGTACTGGCTCATCTGCGCCATGAGCTGACCGCGTACGGCCCGGTCTCCGAGATCCTGTGGAACCGTGCCACCAAGTACCACCGGCCGGGCGGGCCGGTCACCGCGACGACGGAGCCCTCCGGCCGGCCGGAGCGGCCGTCCACGTCCGGGCGGCTGCCCTCGCCCGAGTCGGTGGCGGCGGAACCACTGCGTCATCTCGCGGAGTTGAGGGACCGGACGGGCGACGCGCTGCTCGCGATGGCCGATCTCGGCCATCGCGACCGGGTGTTCCCGACGATCCCGGACGGCTACCGCACCAACACCCTCTGCGTGGCCTACGGCACCGCGGGTGTCGTGCACGCCCTGGACCGGGCCGGCCGGGCGCTGCCCGACGGGCTGCTGGAACGGCTGCGCCAGGACGCCCTCGCCGCCAGGAACGACCTCGCCCCCGGGCTGTACGTCGGTCTCGCCGGGATCGCCCGGACACTCGCCGACCGCGGACTGCTGGACGAGGCACGCGAACTGCTCGCGGTGGCCGACCGCCATCCGCTGACCACGGGCGCCGCGTCGGCGACGCTGTACGGCGGCTCCGCCGGGCTCGCCCTGGCCCATCTCGCCCTGTACGGCCGCACCGGCGACGAGCACCACGTCGACCGGGCGCGGGCGCTCGCCGCGGCCCTGCCCCCCGACGAGGAACTCACTCCGCTGCTCGGCCCCGACGACGCCACCGGTCTGATGCACGGCCGCTGCGGAGTGGCCCTGATGCTGTACCAACTGGCCGGTGTCACCGGCGAGCGGGACCATCTCCTGCGCGGAGTAGGGCTGTTGCACGCCGAACTCGACCGGGACTACGCTCCCGGAGCGCCTGGGATGTACTTCCCCATCTCCGCGGCGGACAGGCGCAGCCTGCCCTATCTTTACTGCGGCTCGGCCGGGACGGCGTACACGGTCACCCGCTATCTGCGCGTCGTCGACGACCGGCGGCTGGCCGAGGCACTGCCCAGGCTGCTGACCGCCCTGCGCTCCGGGGCTCCCGCGATGTCCGGGCTCCAGCAGGGACTCGCCGGTCTCGGCTTCGCGCTCGCCGACCACGCCGAGCTCACCGGGGACGGGACGAGCCGCCAGGAGGCGATCCGGATCGCGCGCGGGCTCTACAAGTTCGCCGTTCCGCATGCCACCGGTGTGCGTTTCCTGGGCGACCGGCTGCTGCGGTTCAGCGCCGATCTGTGGAGCGGCTCCGCCGGAGTCCTGCTCTTCCTGTCGCAGCTGCTCGACCCGCGCCCCGGCGCCCTGCTCACGGAGAGCCCGCTCCCGGCCGCCGTACGCACCGCCGTACCCACCGCGGAATCCACCGCCGAGTCCGCCCTGACCACCCGGTGAGGCACCTTCATGGATGAACCACAGAGCACCTCACGGCCGCCGGGCCGGCATGGCGGGAAGCCATCCGCGCCCGGCGCGGAGGCCGGGACGCGACGCCGTGACCTCACCCTGTACTGGTGGGGCCAGACCGCCTCCGCCTTCGGTTCCGTGTTCACCGCGATCGCCCTGCCCATCGTGGCGGTCGTCCATCTCGGCGCCTCGGCCATGGAGGTCGGTCTGCTGAGTGCCGCCGCGACCCTGCCCGTGCTGCTCCTCGGGCTGCCCGCGGGCGCGCTCGCCGACCGGATCACCCGGCCGCGGCGGGCCCTGCTGGCGCTGGACTGCGTGTCCGCGGTGACGGTCGCGGCGGTCGCGCTCGGACTGGCCCACGACATCGTGACGGTGGTCTGGCTGGCCTGCCTCAGCGCGGCCCTGGGCGCCATCTCCACGCTCACGACCGCCGTCTACTTCCTGCATCTCAAGCAGTTGGCGGGAGCGGACGGAATCGGTCCCGCGCGGGCCAGGCTCCAGGCGGGCCAGTACGGCGCCTCGCTCCTGGGACGGCTGCTGTCGGGCCCGGCCGTGGCCGTGCTCGGCGGTGCGTCGGCCCTGGCCCTGGACGCCGTGAGCTATCTGCTGAGCGCGGTGGCCCTGCTGAGCATGCGCCTGCCCGACCGGATGCCGCCCAGGGCAGGGCAGCCCCTTGTGGCCACGCTGCGTGGCGCGGCGGACGGACTGCGGTTCTTCACCAAGGACCCCTTCCACCGGGCGCTCGCGGTCTTCATCGTCGTACCGACCTGTACCGCGGCGGCGATGACCGCGCTCACCAGCCCCTTCCTGCTGCGGACGCTGGAACTGCCCGCGGAGGCGTTCGGAGCCGTCTTCGCGCTCTCCGGCGTCATGGGCCTCGGCGGATCGGCCGTGGCCGCGCGGCTGCTGCGGCCCGGCAGCGACGCGCGCCGGGTGGCGCTGCTCACCTTCACACTGGCCGTCGCGTGCACGCTGCTGCTGCCTCTCTCCGCCGGCCCGCCGGCGCTCGCCGCGCCGAGCGCAGCCCTGGGCATCGGGCTTCCGGTGTTCTTCGGGGCCATCGCCAATGTGGCCGTCACCTCCGTGCTCGTCGCCGATGTACCGGAGGCCGTACTGGGCCGGTCCATGGCGGCACTTCAGGTGTGCACGGCGGCGGCCGGGATACTCGGCGCGCTCATGGGCGGCGCGCTCGGCAGCCGGTGGGGTGTCCGCGAGGCGCTGTGGGCCATGGCCCTGCTCGGACTGGCCGCTGTACTGGCGAACCTGCCACGGGCGCTGCGTACCGCCCGGCGGCTGCGCGAGGCCGCCGAGGGGACGGCGGCCGTACGGGAGGGGCCTGTGGAGGCGGAGCGGCCGACGTAACCGCCGACGGCGGGACCATCGATGGGAGAACAGCGGCGGGGGCCGGGGGAGCGGGCAGTCAGCGGCGGACGGTATCGCTCACGCGATGTCGTCCGCCGCGCCGTGTTCCCTCTCCCGCCGCGCGATCACATCGATCATGTCGCTGATCGTGCCGACCGCCTCGGGAGAGAGACCGACCGCGCGCAGGGCCATGCTGCGCACCTGCGCGTCCCGCAGCGCGCCCAGCAGTTCGAGCTCCTTGGCGACCGCCGCGCCCTGGTCGTCGTCGAAGAAATAGGCGACCGGTACATGGAAGAACTGGGCCAGGGCTTCGAGATGGCGCTTGGTCGGATTGTCCCGGCGTCCGGTGCGCAGTTGCCACAGATAGGTCGCGGAGAAGCTGTCCCCGGTGGCCTCGCGGCAGGCCCGGGCGACCTCCTCGTGGCTGTACTGCTCACGGCTGGGACGGCGCACCACACGGAACAGGGCGTCGATCCTTCCGGCCAGTGTCGACGGAGCGGCCTTCTCGTCGGCCATCGCGTCCGTCACCTCCTGGGCCCGCCCGGTGGACCCCGTCCCCGGCTCGCGCATCGTTTTCCGCTGCTCGTTCGTCCTTGCTCATTCATTCTAGTTCATGACCCACCGGGGCGGTGGAGGGCGGAGGGGGCCTGCCCAGTTCCTTCACGGGCGTGCCAGTTCGTCCCTGGCCCGCCGACGGGTGTACTCCACCGCGCCGGAGAAGGTGAAGGCCTCGGCCACCCTGATCAGCCAGGCGGCCTCGGCGTCGACGGTGTCCTCGGCGGGCGGCGAGGCGAGCCCGGCGGTGGCGCCGGAGGCACCGGCGCCACCGTGACCGTACGTCCGCCCGGCGCGGGCGGATTCCAGCGCCGCCGCGATGGTGGCCGCCTCGACCGTGGCGGCGACACCGGCGGGCGGCACCGGGAAACGGATGAGGGCGCCCTCCACCCACAGTTCGATCCGCGGATCGAGATAGGGACGCAGCGCGAGATAACCGTCCCTGATCTCCACCACCCGCCGGTAGAGGGCGAATTCGGCCGCGCGCGGGTCGACACGTCCCGTCCATCGCCGGGACACGCCCAGGGCCGTGCCGGGAACGACGGTGTGCAGGGCGGACCACAGCGGCTCCAGGGCGCGCAGCTCGCGGTAGGGGCGCAGCCAGCCGGCCGGAGCGGTGAGTGCGGGACCCCAGCGGGCGGCGGTCACCCCCAGGGCCGCGAGCACGAGACAGCATGTCCCCAGCGCCACCGCCACCGGATCGAGGCCGGCGCCCTGACGGTGTGACCTGACCATGCTGACGACCGCCGCCAGACCCCAGAGCCCCCACGCCAGACCGACCACGGCACCGGCGCAGATCAACCGGAGACCGGTACGCAGCGGACCGGGCGGCAGACCTCGGGCGTGCAGGACCACCGGCACGGTGAACAGGCCCAGGCAGAAGAGCGTGTACAGCGTGAAGACCGAGTCGAACGCGGCGAACCAGGGCCACCCGGACGCGTCCGTGGTGACCGTCCCTCCGGCGACCTCGGGCCGTGCGAGGAGGAAGAGCACAGGGCACACGGCGAGGACGGCGGCGGTCGCGCCCAGATGGCGGCGCCCGGCCATGCGCCCCGGCGGCCGGGGCGTCAGCCGCAGCGCGGCCTGAGGCAGAAAGGCCGTCGCGGCCATCTCCAGCTCACGTCCCACGAGATGGAATCCCGGCGCGGCTCCCGGCACCAGGTGCTGGGCCGCGGTCACCGTGGTCGGAGCGAGCAGCACCATCGCCGCGCCCATGGTCAGCCCGAACCAGCACAGCATCCGCACCGCGGAGGACGATCCGCCGCGCCGCGCCAGGCGCAGTTCGTACCAGCCCACGGCGACGGCGAGACCGGCCGGGCAGTACGCCAGCACCTCATCCACGGCCGGGTCCCCCGCCGTCGACGGCGCCCACCAGCCAGCCCGCGTCGCCGTGGTCCTGGGCCGGCCGCGCGGGCCTGGCCCCGTCCCGCGCCACCCGGTGCAGGATCAGCGAGGCGAGCAACTCGGCCTCGCACTCCTGCGGTTCGGTGTAGACGGTCCTGCCGAGGACCTGGCGGATCAGCGCGGGCGGGAGGCCCGGCATCAGCAGGCGGGCCGCCGACGAGTCGGCCGCCGGCGCCTGGTCATGACCGCACAGCAGATGAGCGGCCTCGTGCAGCAGGATGTGCCGCCGGTGGAAGGCCGTGGTGCCTTCGGCGCAGAGGATGTAGTCGGCGCGGTCGGTGGTCACGAGCAGTCCGCAGGGCAGACAGTGCCCCAGGGCGACGGACAGGATCTCGATGGGCCGTCCGCGCTGCTGCGCGAGGGCGGCGATGAACGCCTCCGGGGTGAACGGCCGTGGCAGCGTCAGTGACGCGGCGATACGGCGGGTCCGCTGCCAGATGCGCCGCTCGGCGCGGCCCCGGTTCACCCGTGTCTCCTCTCGGAACCGACGCACCGCCGGAAGCCGCGGCGGTGGCGCCGTCCGCTCTCGGACCGCGGGACGCTCGCACGCCACGCCACCCGTAATCGGCTGCGCTTTCCCCTCGAACCTCTCGCAGGCCCTTCGGCACCGTCGTCACCGTCCCGGCGGGCCCGGGCGGAGGGCCGTGTCTGACGGGCCGCCGGGACGGTGACGACGG
>NZ_MAUD01000532.1:404-737 GCF_001700515.1 Streptomyces lushanensis | reverse complement strand
CCGCGTCCCGCTCCTTCAGCAGTTCGATCACCTTCGCGAAAAGCGTGTTGTGGGCACCGGAGAGGATCGACAGCCCGATCGCGTCGGCGTCCTCCTGGATCGCGGTGTCCACGATCTGCTCGGGAGTCTGGTGGAGCCCCGTGTAGATGACCTCCATGCCCGCGTCGCGCAGCGCCCGCGCGATCACCTTGGCCCCGCGATCGTGCCCGTCGAGACCCGGCTTGGCCACCACCACGCGGATCGGACCGGTCACACCCATCACTGCCTCCACATACCGACGCATACGGACTGCGTCGTCAATTGGCCCGGGTCCCCCGCGCCCGCCCGGCCCGG
>NZ_MAUD01000532.1:0-297 GCF_001700515.1 Streptomyces lushanensis | reverse complement strand
GCGCCGGCTCCGGCACGTCGGCCGCGATCCGACCCGCGTGAGCGGCGCCCCATGAGGGCACACGGGGGTCAGAGCCGCCTCCCGGGTGCCGTTCGGAGGTCGGCCATGCAAATTCTGCCGTTCTTTCCGCTCTCGCCGCTCCTGCCTCCGCTGCTGCGCCAGATGAGCCGCGTACGCGACGCCACGACACCCCCGGCCGCCCTGCTCCGCGCCAGCGCGATCGATCTGGCCATCCTCACCGGCCATCTCGTCCTCTACCCGGCCGGAATCATCCAGGAGCGCCGCGCCGCGCCCCTG
>NZ_MAUD01000531.1 GCF_001700515.1 Streptomyces lushanensis | reverse complement strand
ACGAGGACGATCCTCCGCCTTGCGATGCTCCCCCGTGGCCTGAACGGCACGGGAGGTGCCCCTCCACCAGACGCCCCGGGCCGATCCACGAAGATCCGCCGGACAGGCCCTGAGCTCTGTCCGGTCCGCCCTGTTCATTCCCTTTGTCGCGGAGGTCGCCCGCCCATGTCCGCCACCCCGTCCGCAGGCCCGCCCTCGTCCCAGCCGTCGTCCGCGTCGCCGTCCCAGCCGGCCGCGCCTCCGCCGTCCGCGTCGCCCCCGAAGCCCTCGCCCGTGTCCTCTCCGTCTCCTTCCGCGTCGTGCTCCGCGTCCTCGTCGTCTCCCCTCGCGCTGACTCCGCCGTCGCCGTCGCATGGGCCGTCGCCGTCGCCGTCGCCGTCCTCGCCCGTGTCGCCGCTTCCGTCGGCTGCGGCCGTGTCCTCTGTGTCTCCTCCGTCGGCTGCGGCGCCTGTGTCCTCTCCGTCGGCTGGGTCGCCCGTGTCGCCCGTGTCCCCTGTGTCTCCTCCGACGTCCGCGTCCGCGGCTCCGCCCGTGGTGCCGCTTTCGTCGGCCGAGGCCGTGCCGTCCCTCCTGTCCTCTCCGCCCGCGTCGGCTCCGTCACCGTCCCTGCCCCCGTCCTCGCAGTCCCCGGCCGCGTCGGCCGCGCCACCGTTGCTTCAGCCTGCTCCCGCGTCCGCCTCCCCGGCTGCGCCGGCAGCGCCTCCGGTGGAGCCGCCCGCCTCCCCGCCGCCCTCGCCGTCGCTGTCCGCTTCTCCGGCGTCCACGCTCCCGGTGTCTCCACCGGTCGCTCCTCCGGTGCCGTCACCGCCGCCGTCATCGGTTCCGGTTCCGGTTCCGGTTCCGGCGCCCGCGCCCGCGCCTTCTCCGTCTCCGGCGGCTCCGCCGTCTACGCCGCCCGGGTCCGTGTCGACCGCGCCGGACTCGTCTGCCCCGTTCCCGGCCGCGCCGCCCTTCTCTCCGGCGCCCCTGCCGGCGACCCTTTCGTCGGCGTCCACCCCGCCCGCGGCGTCTTCACCGGACTCCCCGCCGGACCCGCCGACGCCGTCGCCCTCTGCCTCTTCTTCTCCGCCTGCGCCGGCGTCGGCGGGTCCGGCGG
>NZ_MAUD01000530.1 GCF_001700515.1 Streptomyces lushanensis | reverse complement strand
GAGTACGGCCGACCGCCGCGCTGCGCGTGCGCCTCGGAGTCGGTGCGCAGCGCGGCGGTCGGCCGTACTCCCGGGCACTGTCCCCGGCTGCTGACCGCGATGCTGTCCCCGAAGGACCCGACCTACCGGGAAATCGCGGGCGAGTTGGGTATGTCACAGGGCAGTTTGGGTCCTTTGCGATCGAGATGTCTGGGATGCCTGCGCAGAATGCTGAGGGCGGAGGTTGCGGCTCCTGAACCGTGGGGAAGGGAGCGGTAAACAACCGGCGGATCAGGTGAGCGGGAGGCATGCACACATGGGCATGAGCGTGACCATCGCAGCGGCGAGCGCACAGGACGCGGAGCACATTCTGAAGCTGCAGTATCTGTGTTACCAGAACGAGGCCGAGCTGTACGGCGACTACACCATCGAGCCGCTGACCCAGACGCTCGACGATCTCAAGGCCGAACTCGACCGCGGGTACTGCCTCGTCGCGCGTCTCGGCGACGAAGTGGTCGCGTCCGTCAGGGGACACGTCGAGGAGACCGGCACCGCGCGGATCGCCAAGCTCATCGTCCATCCCCGGCTGCGCCACCACGGCCTCGGCGGCCGGCTGCTCGACGCCATAGAGAACCACTTCACGGGCGAGCCGGCGACCAAGCGCTTCCAGCTCTTCACCGGCCACCGCAGCGAGGGCAATCTGCGGCTCTACCGCAGCCGCGGCTACAGGTCCGTGTCGACGGAGCAGATAGGTCCGCGTCTGACGCTCGTCACCCTGGAGAAGGCGGCCGGCGTGAGCGTGTACGCGGCCAGCGCCTGAGGGGCGTCCCGTCGGGCATGGTTCGACAGCGGCGTCCTCCGCCCGCGGGCCGGGCGGGACCGCCGGGCACGTCCTGGCTCAGGCACGTCCGGGCTCGGGCGCGTCCGGGCGGCGGGCCTTCCGCAGCCACAGGATCCCGGTGACCGGCAGCAGCACCGGGATGAAGAGATAACCCATGCCGTAGTCCGACCAGACCGTGGCGTCCGGGAAGGCCGAGGGCTCGGCCAGCGTCCAGGTCCCGACGGTCAGTACACCCGCGAGCTCGGCGGCGCAGCACACCAGCGCCGCCTTTCGCGCCGTCTCCCCGCCGCGTACGAGCGTGTAGGTGATGAACGCGTAGACCAGGGCCGCCAGGGCGGAGAGTGTGTAGGCGAGCGGCGCGTGCCCGAACTCGGTCGCGATCTGGTAGACGGACCGGGAGACCGCGCCGACGGACATCACGCCGTACAGCCAGACCAGCAGCAGTCCGGGTCCGCTGACCAGCCGGGTTCCGGAGCCCCCGCCCGCCGGCGCCGGCCCGTTCGCCCGGTCCTGCTTCCGCTCCGCCGTCCGCCGTCCCGTCCTCGCGCCGGTGGTGGGCTCGCCCATCCTCAGCCTCCCCAGATGTCATGGAGCCGTACTTCCAGCACGGCCAGGACGACCGCTCCCGCGGCCACCGTCGTCGAACCCCACCGCGTCCGCTCGGCCAGCGACAGAAAGCCGGCCGCCGGCACCGCCAGCAGCGCGCCGATCAGGTACGAGACGAAAATCACCGAGCCCTGGTCGGCCTTCTCCCCGCGCGCCAGCTGCACGATCCCGATCACCAGTTGGACGAGCGCCAGCGCGGCCACCACGGCCATGCCGATGAAGTGCCAGTCCTTGGTGGCCTGGTCGCGCCAGGCGGCGAAACCGCACCAGGCGGCGAGGGCGAGCGCGGCCACGGAGACCGCGACCGTCAGGGCGACGAGCATGGCCCGAGCGTATTACGGCCCGAAATGCACCCCGCGCGCACCCCCGGACCCACGGGGAGCGGCGGCCGTCACCGGGGCCACAACGATGAGACAAATGCGTCCGATATACGGACAAGCCCCCGAGGGGCCTCTTGATGTCTGCTTTACTTGTCGCATGACCACGATGAGCTACCGCGCCCCCGCGACCGAGGCGATCACGACGCCCGGTGCTCGTTGTCTGTGTCGAATGTGCGCCAACTGAGGGCCCCTGCCTGAGCCCCGCGCCCCGAAGCGGGACCCGACAGCCACGCCGCCGCGCCGATTCCGTACACCGTGCCCGTCATGGTCCGGACCCCGGCGAGCGGCCCGGTCTGCCTCGCACGCGCCTGCTCCCGGTTCACCCACCGTCTCGGCGTGAAGCGTCCGAATGACGAATGCCCCGTGCCGGCGGACACCTCGCCGCGCACTCGACAGTGATGGATACCCCAGTGATCACTACTACGGGCCTGACGAAGATCTACCGGTCCGCCACATCACGAGGCCGCGAAGTCACCGCTCTCGACTCCGTGGACCTCCATGTACGCGAGGGCGAGGTCTTCGGCGTCGTCGGACAGAGCGGCGCCGGCAAGTCCTCGCTCATCCGCTGTGTCAATCTCCTCGAACGTCCCACCGCGGGCCAGGTGATCGTCAACGGCCAGGACCTCACCGCGCTCGCCGGCCGCGGCCGGCG
>NZ_MAUD01000529.1 GCF_001700515.1 Streptomyces lushanensis | reverse complement strand
GCGACCAAGGAGACGCATCACCGTGCACCGTACCCTCAGACGTCTGATCTCAGGCGTCCTGCTCGCGGCAATGCCCGCGCTGGGCATGGTGGCCCTCGCGCCCGCCGCCCAAGCACACGACGGCCATGAACACGCCCTGGACTGGGCGAACTACGAGAAGGTGACCCTCACCAAGGACACCGGTGAGCCGATCGACCTCGCCGTGATGCCCGACAACCGGGTGCTGCACACCGCGCGCAACGGTGATCTGCGGCTCACCGACCCCGGCAGCGGTGTGACCAAGGTCGTCAATCACCTCGACGTGTACCAGAACTCGGAGATGGGGCTCCAGACCGTCACCCTGGACCCGGACTTCGCCACCAACAAGTGGGTCTACCTCTACTACTCGCCGCCGCTGAGCACCCCGGCCGGCTCGGCCCCGCTGCAACTGCCCGCGGGCGAGACCGACGCGTACTGGGACCGGTGGAAGGGCTACGACGCCCTCACCCGCTTCAAGTGGACCGGGGACAAGCTGGATCTGTCGACCGCCCAGGAGATCATCCGGGTCGAGACCAACCGCGGCCAGTGCTGCCATGTCGCCGGCGACGTGGACTTCGACGCGGACGGCAATCTCTTCCTCGCCACGGGCGGCAACACACCGGCGTCGGGGCCCAATGTCAACGGGTACACACCGATCAACGACGCTCCCACCTACAACCCGGGGCTCGACGAGCGCCGCGGCTCCGGCAACACCAATGACCTGCGCGGCAAGATCCTC
>NZ_MAUD01000053.1 GCF_001700515.1 Streptomyces lushanensis | reverse complement strand
TCCTCGCCCGCGGCGCCGCGGCGGAGGCTTACGACCGGCCCGCGCTGCTCGCCCGCGCCGACGGCGCGGGGGCCGAGACGCTCGCCGAGCTGGAGCACGCCAAGCGGCTCGCCCTGCGCGTGCGGGCGGAGCTGGCGGAGCGGCGGCGCCGGGAGGCCGAGCTGTCGGCGCTCTTCGAGACCGCGCACGACCTGGCGGGTCTGCGCGATCTCGACGCGGTGCTCCGGGCGATCGTGCAGCGCGCCCGTTCGCTGCTGGGCACGGAGGTCGCGTATCTCTGTCTCAACGACCCGTCCGCGGGCGACACCTATATGCGTGTCACGGACGGATCGGTCTCGGCCCGCTTCCAGCAGCTCAGGCTGGGCATGGGCGAGGGGCTCGGCGGGCTCGTCGCCCAGACCGCGCGTCCCTATGTCACCGACAGCTATTTCGACGATCCGCGCTTCCAGCACACCAGAGCCATCGACTCCGGTGTGCGCGACGAAGGGCTGGTCGCCATCCTCGGTGTTCCGCTGATGCTCGGCAGCCAGGTCATCGGGGTGCTCTTCGCGGCCGACCGCCGAGCCCGGGTCTTCGAGCGTGAACAGATCGCCCTGCTGGGCTCGTTCGCCGCACACGCCGCGGTCGCGATCGACACCGCGAATCTGCTGGGAGAGACCCGTTCCGCGCTCGCGGAGCTGGAGAAGGCCAACGAGATCATCAAGGAGCACAGCGCGGTCATCGAACGCGCCTCGGACGTGCACGACCGGCTCACCGAGCTCGTGCTGCGCGGCGGCGGGGTGCATGACGTGGCGAGCGCGCTGTCCGAGGTGCTGGACGGCACGGTGGAGTTCGCGGGCCCCGGCTCGGTCTCCGTGGCCGCTCTGGAACTGACCGGGACCGACGGTCGCGCCAAGTGCCACGACCAGGTCTGGGGCGTCGCCGTCTCGGCCGGCGGCGAGCTGCTGGGCGCGCTCGTCCTGCGCGGCCATCCCGGGCTGGATCCCGTCGACCAGCGCACCCTGGAGCGGGCCGCCATGGTGACCTCGCTGCTGCTGCTCGCCCGACGCTCGGCGGGCGAGGCCGAACAGCGCGTGCGCGGCGAGCTGCTGGACGACCTCCTCGACGCGCCGGACCGTGATCCGCGGCTCCTGCGCGAACGGGCCGTCCGGCTCGGCGCGGATCTCGACGCCCCGCATGTGGTGCTGGCCGCCAGGATCGACGGTCCCGCGCCCGACACGACGGAACGGGAGACGGCCGACCGGCGCCGGCTGTGGTCCGCAGCGTCGCATCTCGCCGCCACCGGGCAGGGACTGGCAGCCACCCGTGACGGGGGCACGGTCCTGCTGCTGCCACTCGCGTCCGGCGACACGGCGGCGGGCCTCGCCCGTCGTACGGCGGCGCAGCTCGGCGGGGCGCTGCGCGAGCCCGTCACGATCGGCGCCTCCGCCGTCGTGCGGTCGCCCGCCGCGCGGCCGAGCGCGATAGCCGAGGCGTACGCGGAGGCGAGGCGCTGTCTGGACGCGCTGCGGCTGCTCGGCCGCTCGGGCGACGGCGCCGCCGCCCAGGATCTGGGCTTCCTCGGACTGCTGCTCGCCGACACCCGTGACATCGAGGGCTTCGTCCAGCGGACCATCGGCGAGGTCGTGGACTACGACCGGCGCCGGGGTACGGAACTGGTCCGCACCCTCGGTGCGTACTTCGCCTGCGGCATGAGCCCGGCACGTACGAAGGACGCGCTGCACGTCCATGTCAACACCGTCGCCCAGCGGCTCGAACGGGTCGGCCGGCTGCTCGGTCCCGACTGGCAGTCGCCGGCGCGGGCCCTGGAGATCCAGCTCGCGCTGCGTCTGCACACGATGGCCGCCGCCGTCGTGCGGTGAACGGCGTGTTCACCGCACGACGGCGGCGGCCCGGCGGCCATGATCCGCCCTCTCCGTATCTCCGTCCCTCCGCGCGGCGGAGTCAGGAGCGCGGGGTACGTACGGACGCGGTCTCGGCCCGGCGCGGCGTCGGCACCTTCCTGGCGTCCGGCGCGGCGTCGACATCCGTGAGGTCGCGCTGCCGGGTCTCCCGTGCGCAGAGGATCGCCACGACGGTGATCAGCGCGGCGGCGATGACATACAGGGAGATCGGCGCCGAGCTGTCGTAGTCGGCGAGCAGCGCCGTCGCGATGAGCGGTGCGGGCGCACCCGCCGCCACCGAGGCGAACTGCGCGCCGATCGACGCCCCCGAGTACCGCATCCGGGTCGCGAACATCTCCGAGAAGAAGGCCGCCTGCGGCGCGTACATCGCCCCGTGCAGCACGAGCCCGACCGTCACGGCCAGCAGTATGTTGCCGAAGCTCGCGGTGTCGATCAGCGAGAAGAAGGGGAACATCCAGGCCCCGACGCCGACCGCGCCGATCAGATACACCGGCCGGCGGCCGATACGGTCCGACAGCGCGCCCCATGCCGGGATCACCGCGAAATGCACGGCGGAGCCGATGAGCACGGCGTTGAGCGCGGTCTGCTTGCTCACCTCGACGGCGGTCGTCGCGTACACCAGGATGAAGGCGGTGATCACGTAGTAGCTGATGTTCTCGGCCATCCGCGCGCCCATGGCCACCAGCACGTCCCGCCAGTGGTGCCGCAGAACGGAGACGATCGGCATCTTCTCTGCCGCGTCCGCGCCGGCCTTGCGCTGTTCGGCCTGGGCCAACGCCGCCTTGAAGACCGGGGATTCGTCGACGGAGAGCCGGATCCACAGACCGACGAGCACCAGCACACCGGAGAGCAGGAACGGTATGCGCCAGCCCCATGAGGTGAAGGCGGCGTCCGAGAGCAGCGCGGTGAGCGCCGAGAGCACACCGGTGGCGAGCAACTGCCCGGCCGGCGCGCCGGTCTGCGGCCACGAGGCCCAGAAACCGCGCCGTTCGGCGTCCCCGTGCTCCGACACCAGCAGGACGGCCCCGCCCCACTCGCCACCGAGCGCGAACCCCTGGATCAGCCGCAGCACGGTCAGCAGTACGGGAGCGGCCGTACCGATGGTGGCGTGCGTGGGCATCAGCCCGATGGCGAAGGTCGCGCCTCCCATCATCAGCAGACTCAGCACGAGCAGCTTCTTACGCCCGAGCCGGTCGCCGAAGTGCCCGAAGACCAGAGCGCCGACGGGTCGTGCGGCGAAGCCGACGGCATAGGTGAGGAAGGACAGCAGCGTCCCGACCAGCGGATCGGAGTCGGGAAAGAACAGCTTGTTGAAGACAAGAGCGGCGGCGGAGCCGTACAGGAAGAAGTCGTACCACTCGATGGTCGTGCCGATGAGACTCGCGGCGACGATGCGCTTGAGTGAGCTGGGCGTTGGGGGAGCGGATGCCGAGGCAGCCATGGTCACCACTTCCGAGCGGGTCCGGGGACGGTTGTTGTGTCGCCACACCGTAGGAATGCCCAGGTCAAGGGCCCATGTGGTGGGACACCATAGTTATGGTTCCGGGTGTGCGTGGGCGACCCATGTCTGCACTCAGGGGCCGACGCCAGGGACTCCGCCGAGGGCGGAGCGGACGGCGTCAAGAATGCGCAACTCCAAACGATTTGCCGATGCGGTGCTGGATCCCATGCTGGTTCGGTGCTGGCCAAAGGCCCATGTCATCACCTGTTCTCACCTCTCCCGTGCTGACTTGGTGCTGCCTGAGACGGTGTCCTACGTGGAGGTGGCTCGTGGGCTGTGTGTTCGGCCGCTGGGAGGACACCGCTCCTCCCTGTTTCCAGCCCTGGCCGAAGTGACCTGGGCACAGCGCCTTTCACAAGGGCGCACGGTCGCAGCACGCGCAGCACATCCGCGCCCCGAACTCCCTACACGGGGCGGGACTTCGGGGATGTACTGAAAAAGAGGTACCCGCCTGGATCGGTCCCTCAATCCCGGCGCGCGATAGGGGGCGACCCCCGTTCGCGCGGTCCTCCTCGGCAGTGAAGAACTGCCGGCGCCGATCTCCCGTGCTGCAAGCGAGGTGAACAGTCATGTCGCGGTCTTCTGTGTCCTGGTACGCCGCCGCCCCGGCGCCGGCATTACCCGTCGGTCATGTGCTGGTGGCTGACGAGTTGGTGTGGCCCGACGGGCGTGTCATGGCCTGCTCGGCCGCACCGATGGTCGCGGGAGCGCTCGGCGCCGCGGGTCATCAGGTGGTCACGGGTGCGGTCCGGCTGCTGGAGGAAGGGTCGGGCAGTGGTCTCCAGGCCGCTGTCGCCCGCGCCGCCGTGAGCACTGACCGGGCCGAAGAAGCCGTTGGCGCGGAGGGTTCTGGTGGTGTGGCCGTGGCAGTGGCGGCTTCCGAGGCGGGCCTGCGACCGGTGGTGGAGGCGGCCGTGGACTCGTGGGCGCGGATCACGGGGCCCAGGACGGTCCTGCTGGCGTCCCCGCGGTCGTT
The DNA here is from genome assembly GCF_001700515.1 of Streptomyces lushanensis. Taxonomy (GTDB): domain Bacteria; phylum Actinomycetota; class Actinomycetes; order Streptomycetales; family Streptomycetaceae; genus Streptomyces; species Streptomyces lushanensis. The sequence goes on along the minus strand of NZ_MAUD01000053.1, from coordinate 15,713 downwards.
CTGTGCCGGGGTGGAGCGGGCGATCGAGGTCGTCGAGGCACTCCTTGAGCAGGAGCAGCAGCGCGGGCCTGGTGGGCGGCGGGTGTTCGTGCGGAAGCAGATCGTCCACAACACGCACGTCATCGCCGGTCTGGCGCGGCGCGGGGCGGTGTTCGTGGAGGAGCTGGACGAGGTTCCCGCGGGGTCCCTGGTGGTGTTCTCCGCGCACGGTGTCTCCCCGCAGGTCCGCGCGGAGGCGGCCCGCCGGAACCTGAAGGTGGTGGACGCGACGTGTCCGCTGGTGACGAAGGTCCACGCGGAGGCGCGCCGGTTCGCCGAGCGCGGCAGCAGCATCGTCCTGATCGGGCACGCCGGTCACGAGGAGGTCGAGGGCACCTATGGCGAGGCCCCCGACGCCACCGTGGTCGTCGGCAGTGCGCAGGACGTCGCCGGCCTGGATCTGCCGGACCCGTCGAAGGTCACGTACCTGACGCAGACCACGCTTGCCGTGGACGAGACGCGGGCGACGATCGCCGCGCTCAAGGAACGTTTCCCCCAGGCGCGCGGTCCGGGCTCGGAGGACATCTGCTACGCCACCACCAACCGCCAGCACGCCCTGGAAGCCGTCACCGCGCACGCGGACCTCGTCCTGGTCCTCGGGTCGGAGAACTCCTCCAACTCGGTGCGGCTCGTGGAGCTGGCCCGCAAGGCGGGCACACCGGCCCATCTGATCGAGGACTGCTCCCGTGTCCGGCCGGCCTGGCTGCGGGACGTGGCCACGGTAGGGCTCAGCGCCGGGGCGTCCGCTCCGCCCGCCCTGGTCCAGGAGACCCTCTCGGCGCTGGCCGGTCTGGGGCCCCTCACCGTGCGGGAACGGATCACCGCCACCGAGGACACCCACTTCGCGCCGCCTGCCGCAGTGAGGAAGAACCGATGAGCGCCACCCGCGCACACCTCGCCCGCTTCCCGCTGCTGGCGCAGGCCGGCAGCCCCGCCGCCCTGCGGGCCGTGCCCGGGGAACGGCTGGGCGAGCTGGCCGCGCAGATCAGGGCGTTCCTGGTCGACGCGGTGTGCGCGACGGGCGGTCATCTGGGGCCGAACCTGGGCGTGGTGGAGCTGACCGTCGCGCTGCACCGGGTCTTCGACTCCCCGAAGGACGCGATCGTCTTCGACACCGGTCACCAGGCGTACGTCCACAAACTGCTGACCGGCCGCGGCGAGGATTTCGGATCGCTGCGGCAGGCCGGAGGCATGTCGGGGTATCCGTCCCGGGCCGAGTCGCCCCACGACCTGGTGGAGAACTCCCATGCCTCCACCGCCCTCTCCTACGCTGACGGCCTCGCGAAAGCACGAGCCCTCAGGGGGGAGAGCGATCGTGCGGTGGTGGCCGTCGTCGGCGACGGCGCCCTCACCGGCGGACTGGCCTGGGAGGGCCTGAACAACCTCGGCGCCGCCCGCTCCCGTCCGGTGATCGTGGTCCTCAACGACAACGGCCGCTCCTACGCCCCTACGACCGGTGCTCTCGCCGGACATCTGAGCGGGCTGAACCGCCATGGAACCGGAACAGCGGAGCATCAGGTGCACCCGGCGCAGCGGAACATGTTCACTGATCTGGGTCTCGGCTATGTCGGTCCCGTCGACGGCCATGACACGGCGGCCGTGGAGGACGCGCTGTGCCGTGCACGGGCGATGGCCCGTCCTGTGGTCGTGCATGTGGTGACGGTCAAGGGCCGGGGCTACGTACCGGCTGAGGGGGACGAGGCGGACCGCCTGCACGCGGTCGGTGTCGTCGATCCGTCCACCGGCCGCCCCACCACACCGGCTGGGGGCTCGGGGCGGTCGTGGACGGGTGTGTTCGCGTCCGAGTTGGTGTCGGTGGCGGCCGGACACCCTGAGGTGGTGGCCGTCACCGCGTCGATGCTGCGGCCGACCGGCCTGCACGCCATGCGGGAGAAGTTCCCGGACCGGGTGTTCGACGTCGGGATCGCCGAGCAGCACGCGGTGACGTCGGCGGCCGGGCTGGCGATGGAGGGCTTCCACCCGGTGGTGGCGATCTACGCGACCTTCCTGAACCGTGCCTACGACCAGGTCCTGATGGATGTGGCCCTGCACCGGATGCCGGTCACCCTCGTCCTGGACCGGGCCGGCATCACCGGCCCCGACGGTCCCTCGCACCACGGCGTATGGGACCTGGCCGTCCTCAGCACCGTCCCCGGCCTGCGGGTGGCCGCTCCCCGCGACTCCGCACAACTACGCGAACTGCTCGCCGAGGCCGTGACGCACAGCACGGGACCCACCGCCCTGCGCTTCCCGAAAGGCCCGGCCGGGGACGACATCGAGGCCCTGGAGCGGCACGGCCCCGTCGATGTCCTCCTCCGCTCCGGAGTCCGGGACGTCCTGCTCGTCGCCGCAGGCCCGCTCGCCGCAGCGGCCCTTGAAGCCGCCGCCTATCTCGACCACCGGGGCATCGGATGCACCGTCGCCGACCCCCGCTGGGCCCTGCCCGTCCCCCACCAGCTCACCGAACTCGCCGCAGGCCACCGCCTGGTCGTCACTGTTGAGGACGGTATCCGCTGCGGCGGCATGGGAACGGCCGTCGCCCAGGCACTCACCGACACCGGAAGCACCGTGCCCACCCGTGCCCTGGGTCTGCCGCACCACTTCCTGCCCCACGCCACCCGCGCCGGCCTGCTCGGCGCGGCGGGCCTCGACAGCCGGGGCATCGTCCATGGCGTGCTCCGGGCCCGTGCCGGGCTCCCGCACCACACCCGGCAGCCCGAACAGCCCGAACAAGATGGCGGGACACGATGACCACCGACCTCGGCCTTCCCGTCCTCCCTCGCACTCCGGAGCGCCGCCGTACCGGCGTCTCCTGCGGCAACGGCAAGGGCCGGATCTTCCGCAAGGGCCAGGTCATTACCACCGTCCCCGAACACAAGATCGTCGGAACGCTGCTCGACGAGGCCCCGTGGCTCGCCGAGACCACGCGGATGACGTCGGGCGCGGACACCCCCGACGAACACAACGATGGTGAGGACACGCCATGACCACCCGCCCGGCGACACCGTTGCCCATGGACGCCGCCACCATCCGTGCCACGACCGACGCCCTCATCCACGACTTCCTCGACGAGCGCGAACAGGAAGCCACCGAACTGCCGGAACTGAGTGTCTTCACCGACTTGCTGCGCGCCCTCCTCGACTCCGGAGGCAAGCGGATCAGGCCCACTCTGTGCGTCATCGGCTGGCAGGCCGTCAGCGACAACCCACCGCCTACGGCCGTGCTCCGCGTCGCCGCGTCACTCGAACTCTTCCACGCCTTCGCCATGATCCACGACGACATCATGGACGGCTCCGACACCCGCCACGGCCGGCCCACCGCACACCGCGTCCTCACCGACCGCCATGCGGACCACCCCGACGCCGCAGCCATCGGGGCCGGCACTGCGATCCTCCTCGGTGACCTCGTCCTGTGCTGGACCTCCGACCTGCTCCTCCTCAACGGCGTGGGGGACCTGACCCCGGAGCAACGGTCCGTCGCCTGGCCACTGCTGAACGCCCTGCGCACCGAGGCCATAGTGGGCCAGTACCTGGACCTGACCGCCACCGGACGCCCCAGCGCGGACACTCGTTCCGCCTGGCGCATCATCCGCCACAAAGCAGTGCGGTACACCGTCGAGCACCCGCTGCGGCTCGGTGCCGCACTCGCTGGCGCCAGCGCGGAGCAGCTGAGGGCCCTGTCCGCCTACGCGTTCCCGCTGGGCGAGGCGTACCAACTCCGCGACGACATGCTCGGCGTCTTCGGCGACCCCGAACGCACCGGCAAGTCCATCACGGACGACCTCCGTACGGCCAAACACACGGTCCTCGTCGCCACCGCCCTCCAGCACGCCACCCCGGCCGAGGCCCGGACTCTCACGTCCCTCCTGGGCGACAGCGCACTCGACGGGACCGGTGCCCGCACCATCCGGGAGATCCTCACCAGCACCGGCGCCGTCGCCGCCGTGGAACGCGCGCTGCGCGAAAGGTACGAGCAGGCGCTGTGCGCCCTCACGACGCCCTGCCTGGCGTCCGTCGCCGTCGCGGAACTGCGACGTCTGGCCGAGTCCGTGATCACCAGGAACACCTGAACCCGAGGAAGCGCAGGACATGTACACCCTGATCGTCGGCCGAAGCGCGTCAACCGGTTTCTTCCACGCCCCGCAGAAGTGGGAAACCAGTCCCGACACCCGGGCGACCGACCGACACGCGATGCCACAGCACTCTTCGCCGGGCGATCACCGTGCTGGACGCCTGAAGAGCGAGGCATGAATGACGCGCCCCTTGACGCGGTCCCCGGACGCCGTCCTTGCCCGGACCCGCGCACTCACGATCCCGCCGCTGCGCGCGGCCGTCGCCGATCTCCACCCGTCCCTGTCCCGTGTGTGCGCGTACCACTTCGGCTGGTGTGACCGCGACGGCGCCCCCGTGTCCGGAGCCGTACCGAGCAAGATGGTGCGGGCCGCGATCACCCTGCTGGCCGCCGAGGCGGCCGGGGACACTTCCCGGGACCCGACGGCGGTGGCCGGCGCCGTCGCTGTCGAGCTGCTGCACAACTACACGCTGCTCCACGACGACATCCTCGACAAGGACACCCTGCGCCGGGGCCGCCCCACCGCCTGGGCCGTCTTCGGCACCGACCTCGCCATCCTGGCGGGCGACGCCCTCGCGACAGCGGCGGCCCGGACACTGACCGCCGTCCGGACCGAAGCCGGCCACCGGGCCCTCGCCACGCTCCTGGACTGCTCCGCCGCCATCTGCGACGGCCAGGCCGACGACCTCGACCCCTCCCGCCTCACCACGATCGACGACTACCTCCGCATGAGCGCCGGCAAGACCGGCATGCTCCTCGCCGGCTCCGCCGAGATCGGAGCGACCCTCGCATCAGGCAGCGACCATCTCGTCGAAGGACTCCGGTCCGCGTGCCTCGCGGCGGCCCTCGCCTGGCAGGCCGCCAACGACGTGGAGGACATCTGGGGCGATCCCGCCGTCACCGGCAAGCCCGCCTTCAGCGACCTGCGCCGGCGCAAGGCCACCCTGCCCGTCCTGGCGGCTGTCCGCTCCGGCACCCCGGCCGGGAACGAGACCGCCGCGCTGCTCACCGACCCGACCGGCCGGCCGTGGGACGTGACCCGCACCGCCCGCCTGATCGAAGAGGCCGGGGGCCGCGCCTTCTCCGAACAACTCGTCAGGGACCAACTCGGCATCGCCCTCGAAGAACTGGAGCGCACCGATGTACCGAGTCCGACGAAGGACGACCTGGCGACCCTCTTCCGCCTCATCGTCACCCGCACAGCCTGACACCACCACAGAAGAAGCACTGTCCCAGCCCACACCCATCGGAGACGAACTCATGGACCTTCGAAGCGAAGCCCCCCAGAACATCGTGCGCAACGACTACGAGCACCGTCTGCACGAGTACTGGACAGCGAAGCAGAACGACCCGATCAACCTGCTCCTCGGCCAGGCCGACAACCTCTACCACCACCACTTCGCCACCGGCGACTTCGACCGCTCCGTCCTCGACGCGCCCGCCGAACACCGCGACCGGCTCATCCTGGAGGAGATGCACCGCATGGAGAACGACCAGGTCGCCCTCATCCTCGACGGCCTCGGCACCGTCCCCGCCACCGCCCGCGTGCTGGACGCCGGCTCCGGACGGGGCGGCACCTCCTTCGCCGTCCACGACGCCTTCGGCTGCGCGGTCGACGGCGTCAACTTCTGCACGCACCACATCGACTTCGCCCGTGACCTCGCCGAGCGCCGCGGCTCAGCGCCGTCCGTACGGTTCCACCACGCCAACATGGTCGCCACCCCCTTCCCGGACGCCTCGTTCCAGTACGTCGTCACCAACGAGGCGACCATGTACGTCGACCTCTTCGAGCTGTTCGCGGAATTCGCCCGCGTCCTGGAGCCCGGCGGCCGGTACGTCCTGACGACCTGGTGCGCCAACGACGCCGTCGCCCTCGACACGCCCGAGGTGAAGGCCATCGACGAACACTACGTGTGCCACATACACCCTCGCAGCACCTACTTCCGGGCCCTCGCCGCCAACGGCCTCGCCCCCATCAAGGTCACCGACCTGACCCAGGACGCCATCCCGTACTGGGAGCTGCGCACCCACTGCGACCTGCGCACCGGCGTCGAGACCCCGTTCCTCAACGGGCACCGCAGCAACGTCCTCAACTACCTGGCCATCACCGCCGAACGCGTCCTCACCCCCACCGCCGCGCAGGGGTAGTCCCGTCGCCCGAGCTCCGTCATGCGCGTGCGTGCCGCGGCCACAACCTTCTCCGCCTGTGGGGTCACCCCTCCGGCCATGCCGTGGCCGGAGGGGTCGAGCCACCGCCTGACGACGGTGGCGCAACCCTTCCTCGACGGGTCTCCGTCGCATCTCTCCGCCCCGGTGCGGCGGCCCCCTGTTGCGCCGCCCGGAACGCTCGGACAGCCAACCAGCAGATCGCCACCGGGGCCGGGCCGGTGCTCGTCAACGGCTTCCGCAACCGCACCGGCTACCGGCGCTTGGACGAAGCCGCCCTCGCCCCCGTACATCAGCAGCCCGCACATCGTCGACCGACAATCTCCCAGGAGGGGATATGACGTCCCTCACCAATACGCCCTCCCACCAGGAGCGCGGCCACCGGGCAGCGGACCGGGAGTCCACCCCGCGACATCTGGCCGTGATCCTCGACGGCAACCGGCGCTGGGCCCACGCCCAGGGACAGACACCCCTGCACGGTTTCCGGCGCGGCGGCGAGCATGTTCTTGACTTTCTCACCTGGTGCCAGGACATCCCCGGACTCACCACCCTCACCCTGTGGCCGCTGTCCACCGAAAACCTCCACCGCCCCGCCACCGAAGTCAACGGAATACTCCAGGTCATCGTCGAGACCACCCAGGCCATCGCGGACACCCGCCAGTGGCGCGTCCGCTACCTCGGCACCCCCCACCGCCTGCCACCGCAGGTCACCCGAACGCTGGACGCCGCCGCGGAGCAGACCCGCCGACTCGACCGACCGGTGATCAACCTCGCCATCGCCTACGGCGGACGCGACGAAATCGTCCGCAGCGTCAAGGCCCTGATCATCACCCACCAGAAGGCAGGCACCCTCGACCACCTGGTCCAGCGCTTCGGCCCCGACGACATCAGCCGGCATCTGGACACCGCCGGCCAGCCCGATCCCGACCTGGTCATCCGCACCGCGGGCGAACAACGCCTCTCCGGCTTCATGCCCTGGCAGAGCACCTACGCCGAGTACTACTTCTGCCCCACACCCTGGCCCGCCTTCAGCAAGGCGGATCTCGACACCGCGCTGACCTGGTACGGCCACCGCGCCCGCAACTACGGCCTCTGACCCCGACGGACACCTGAGCACACGGACACAGCCGTGCAGCGACGCCCCGAACGAGACCGGTGGCTCACACCCGGTGAAAGGCAGAAGCAGATGACCGCCACTCCCGCAAAACCGCGGCTCCCCTATCTCCATTACCACCCCTTCCCGCCAGAGATCCACCCGGAGGTCGACCAGGCCGAGAACGAGATGATCGACTGGCTGACCGGTCACGGCCTGCTGGTGGACCCCGACCGGGAGAGGGCCTTCCGGGCCACCCGCTTCGCCGAACTCGTCGGCCGTGAATATCCGAAGGCCGATGCCGCGGGGCTGCGTATGGTGGCGAATCTCTACGGCTGGATCTTCGTTGTCGACGACTCCGTCTGCGACACCGGAGCCCTCGGCCGGAACCTGGCCAAACTGGCCGCGTTCCACGCCTGGATGCGCGAGATCATGGAAAGGGGCAGTGTGACAGCCGCCGATGGTCTCGCCCGCGCCGTCACCGCCGGCCTGGACACCGCCGACAGGGACATGTGCCACCGCCTCGCCGATGCCGGAAACGACCTTTTCCGCTCCATCGCCGACCGGTCCAGCCCCACCCAGTACATGCGTGTCGTCGCGGGGTGGGACTACTACTTTCTCGGCACGCTGTGGGAGGCCGGCCATCACGCCCGCTCCACAACACCCTCCCCCGGGGAATACGCCATCGGACGGCGCATGACGTGCGGAAACTCGATCGGCCTCGCCCTCCAGGACATCGCCGCCGGTTACGAAGTCCCATCCGATGAGTACGAGCATCCCGCGGTCCGCGACCTGCGCAGGTACAACAGCAACATCACTTCCTGGTGCGATGACGTGTTCTCCTACGGCAAGGAGAGCGAGATCGAAAGTCCCCGGCCTCTCAACCTTCCCAACGCCCTGATGCAACACGACGGACTGGACGAGCAGGCCGCCCTCGAGGAGACCGCCCGACTGCACAACCTGGAGATCGAGGGGTACATCTCGACGGAGGCCCAGGTGGCCACCTGGGCCAGTCCGCAACTCATCCGATTCCTCGCGGCCATGTGTTCCATGCAGCGCGGCTACTACGACTGGGGACTGAAGACCCCCCGTTACAACGTCGATCACTACTTCGACACCGGCCCCCAGACACACACCGGCCATGGGACAACCTCCGCCCGTGGTCGCGGTGCCAGCTGATCTTTGACGGGCTCCCGTGTGGCGAATTCGGTGGCCACAGCTCCACCGCTCAAGCAGGATCCGGAGGCGGAGACCGGACCGCCACCGAGATCGAGGCGGCCCTGTCGGCACGCAGGGGATCCCGCGGCCCGGTTGGGGCCGCCTGCGGATGATCGGCGATCGGCCAGGCGGCGCTCGTGATGACGGACGGTGCGACAAGACCAGCAACGATCGCTGTGTACAGCACCCCTGTGTCATGCAGCGAGTCCCACCGGGCCGGCGCCACACCCAGGAGATGATGTCTCCCGCACGGGCGCTCGCTCAACAGAACCTGCAACAGGCGTCGTTGACGGCTTCGAAGCCTTCTGTGACGCTCAACTCATGAGTCGTGACGATCTGCCGGTCCGCCTCGCCCGCAGCGCGGTCGCAGAGGTGGCTCCGGGCGAACTCGATCTCTTCGAGGAGACGAGTGCCGCCTTTTTCGCTGTGCGAAAAGCCGCCTCCGGTGTGCCGGGCCGCACGGAGCCTTTGGGCATGGGGATCGAGACCGTCGGTGTCCTTGTCACCGGCGTGGCGCTCGCGGCGTCGGTCGAAGTGGTGAAGCACCTGTCGCTCCAAGCCGTGGACGCGGCGGGGAAGCGGATACGCCCGCAGGTCTCACGCTGGTTCCGGTGGCGCCGGTCGCCGACGGGAACCAGCCCCCATTCCGACGCTGATCCCGTGTCCGCAGGGACCACCGACCCCGACGCGGTCGGCGCGGGCGCCGTGCTGGCTGCCCTGTCGCCGGAGGAACTGCGGCGGCTGAGGGAGATCGCCCTTTCCCGTGCCACGGCCCTTGGTCTTCCCACCGAGCGGGCCGAGCTTCTCGCGGACGCCATCGTTGGCGGGCTGATCGGTGCTGCGGGCCGGACGGACGCCCAGAGCTTCGGTCCCGGCGCCGGTCCCGCGCCGGAATGACGACCGGTTCTGCGGTCCGGCCGAATCCCTTCGCCGTGCCTTCCGGGACGACTCTGCGTTTCGGGCTGCTGGTCATCGCCATGTCGGGCGCGGCCATGAGCGGAGGCGTCCCGTATATCAGTCGGCTCTTCATCGAACTCGACAGGGTGGATCCGCAGGCTTTCCGCTCCTGCGCCTTCGGCTTCATCGCCGACATGGACGCAGGCCGCCCCACCCCGCCGTCCGGGGAGTGGCGGGAGCTGTGCGGTGGCCCTTCCGCTCTCGAATCCGTTGTGCCGAATCTGGCATCCCTGTTCTTTTTCTGGGCCGTCGTGCTGATCCTCTACTGGTTCCGGCCCGCGCTGCGGATGCGTCGGCGTCGACTGATCGCCTTTCCTGCCGACCGGCGACCCGAGCAAGCCCGGGAACTGGCGGAGTTGCGTACGGCTGCGGACGTTGAGGAGCCCGTCGAATTCGTCGTCAACCTGCTGGATCCAACCATGACCGGACTCGCTTTCGGCCGGCCGGGCGGGCGCCGTGTCATGCTTAGCCGCGGATTGCTCCAGCTGTACGACGAGGACCGAACCGCCTACCGTGCGATCGTCCTCCACGAATTGGCGCATCTGCGCAACCGCGATGTCGACATCGCCTTCCTCACCGATTCGGCCTGGCGGGTTTTCCTCTGGGGAATTCTCATTCCGGGTGTCATCGGGTTGCCGTTCGTCCCGCTCCTGACCCCCACGGTCGCGGGCCCGCTCCCCTTCTACTTGCTCGCCGCCTGGCAGTTACTCCTGCTCGGCGTGCTCGTACCCCTCGCCCGTAATTCCGTTCTCCGCAGCCGTGAACTGCACGCCGACGCGAGGGCTGCGCTCGCGCCCGACGGCGCGGCCGGACTCACCTCCGTACTCTCCCGCGCGGCCACTCCGGCAGACGGGACCGGGACGGGGAACGAGACGAAGGAGACGGAGGAGCTGACGGGAACCCATCCCACCCCAGCGGCACGGCTTCAGGCCCTGGCCGACCCCGCTCGGCTCTTCGGGTTCGGTCCGCGCATCGCCCTGGCGCTCGGCGTGGCCGCCACACTCTCTTACGAGCCGGTCACCGGCCTTGTCGCCGACCTCTCCGGAACCAGTCGTTACGGCCCGCTCGCCCTGCTCCCCATAGCGCTCATCCTCGGCGCCGGACTGGCCCTCGGGATCTGGCGCGCCGAGTTGGCCGCCTGTCTGACGGGCCGCCCGTGGGACCACGCGCACGCCGTCGGCGCCCACCTGGGTGTCGGGCTCGTCCTCGGGACGTTCGGTTCCGAGTCGTACGCGGCATCGCTCGGCTCGGCCATCGAGATACCCCTGTCCACGATGCTCGTATCCGCGCTGCTGCTCATGGCCGGTGGGTATCTCGCCGCACTGTGGATGGCCGGCACTGCGCGGGCCTGGGCACCCGTCGTCGTCTCCGGAGAACATCGCCGGACGGTGATGCTGGGGACGGTCGGTGCTCTGGTTCTCCTGCTCGACCTCTGGCTCAGCTACCTTCTGCAACTGTCCACCTGGTCCGAGGCGCTGGCGGCGAGCGATCTGTTCCGGCCCTTCCCCGGCGTCGCCAGACTCTTCATCGGTGCCGTCGTCCAACCGGGTCTTCTCGTGCCACCCCTGGTCATGATCGGTCTGCTGGTCTCGGTCGCGCTGCTCCCGATGCTCGGAGGGACGATGGCCGGCCGGACCACCTCGCGGCCCCCGCACCGACTTGTCCTCGGAGCGGCGCCCGGTGACTGGCTGCCTCCTCCTCCTGAACCGGGGCCGGGCGTCGCCGTGCGCACCGCTGTGTGGGTCTCCGGAGTCGCCGCCGTCGTCTGCTGGTCCGCACATCTGCTGAGCGCCCTGTTCGCACCCGGGATTCTGCTGCCGACCCACTTCCTGCACGGGCTCGCACTCGCCGGTCTCACACAGGTGGTGGTGGCGCTGGTCGTGGAGCGACGCACCCGGACGACGGCCCGGGAGCTCCGGATCCTGCACTCCATCCTGGCGGCCGCGATCACCGGGGCCGTCACACATCTCGTGCTGATGGTCAGCCGTGACCACTTCGGCTGCGTGCACTGGGGATTCGACGCCACCGAGTACTGCAACCTCGTGCCGGACGCGACTACCTGGCGGATCGTGCTGCAGACCCAGACCTGGGGTCTGCTCGCGGCCACGGTTACCGTCCTGCTGCGCGTCGCCCTTGCCCGCCACGCGCACAGCGGCGGGCAACATGATGTCCGAAGGTAGAAGCCTGTCAGTTCCGGTCGGCCTGTCCGCCCGCGCGGAGCGGAAGGGGGCGCCGGCCTGCCTTGTCGCATGGTCACGTTCGTGCGCCGGTGGGCCGCCACGGACAGGACCCGGTCCCAGCAGGCCGGGACCACGGCGGGGGACGGTTGTTGTGTCGCCACACCGTAGGAATGCCCAGGTCAAGGGCCCATATGGGGGGACACCATAGTTATGGTCCCGGGTGTGCGTGGGCGACCCATGTCAGCCATCCAGGGCCCGCGACAGGGGCTCGATCGACAGCGGAGCGGGCGGTGTCGCGGATGCGCTGTTGGCGCGCCTTTGAGGCGGCAGTCGCGGAGGGGTTTGCGGGTCTTCATACGGGCGAGGACGTGCTCGGCGCGGGCGCGGGCCCGTGTGGGGGACTTGTTGTGTTTCTCTTGTCCGCCCGGCGGTTCACCCTGGCCGCGCTCGCGGCGGTGCGGGACGGCGAGTCCGGTTCGCGGCCGGCGTTCGGCGATCGTGAGGGTCTTGCCGACGGTCCGCGGCAGGCAGGCTCCACGGCCGGCCCTCGCGGACCACGTCCGCACCCGCACGCCCGCGGAACCGTCACCAGCGGCGGCGGCCCGGGCGGGTCGAGGACTCGACGACCGACCGGGACGCCGCCCGCACCCTGTTGTCCACGGCAAAGAGTGTGCTTCTGAGGCGTTTCCTGGCTGCCTGTGCGGAACCGCCGGACCATCCCTCGAACTGCTCGCGCAGCCGCACGGGATACGGGCCGGACCTGCCGGGCCGGCAGAAACGGCCCGATGACTCGCCCTTTTGTTTGCCGACGAGTGTGTCACACCGAAATCCTGCTCGGTCGGCACTCGCTGGGAGGCTCGGACCCTGACCATGCCCCCGACCGCGGGCAGCCCCGGATCAATGACGTGGCCCGGGCCGTCGTCATGGACGGTGGTCCGGCGGACTCGGGCCGAACTCTCCCCGGCGTTCCGTACCTCGGGTTTCCTACAGCCTGGCGTCGATGCCCTCGGCGCCCCGCGGCGTCTCGACGGGCTTCTTGGCGCTCTGCGGTTTGTCGGCGAGCTTGAGCCAGACCACTCCGACGATGATGAGGCCCAGCCACAGGGCCTGGGCCGGGGTGAGCACCTCGTCGAAGAAGACGGGACTCAGCAGCGCGGCACCGGCCGCCCCGATTCCCGCCCAGACGGCGTAGCCGATACCGACGTCGATGGTGCGTAGTGCGACGCTCAGTGCCCAGAGCGTCAGAAGGAAGAAGACGACAGCGACCAGCGACCACGACAGGCGAGTGAAGCCGTGGCTTCCGCCGACGGAGAGCGCGTAGCCGACTTCGAAACCTCCGGCGAGGAGGAGCATGAGCCAGGAGTTGGCTGAGGAGCGGCCGGTGTTGGACATGTGCGCGGGTCCTTTCGGGAAGAGGGGGCGGGGGACGGCGGGATCCTCAGGCGGCGCCACTGAGCTGGAGGCCGACGACCCCGATGATGATGGCGGCGATGCCGATCGCCTTGCGCCAGTTCAGGCGCTGGCCGAAGAAGAGCGCTCCGAGAAGGGTGATGCCGATACCGGAAATGGACGTCCAGATCGCGTATCCGACGCCGACGTCGAAGGTCAGCAGCGCCTTGCTGAGGAAGTAGGTCCCGATGGCACCGCTGACCAGGGTCACAATGGTCCACTTGCGGTTCTTGAAGCCTTCGGCCTTGCCGGCCGCGATGGCGACGGCGATCTCGAAGACGACTGCGATGGCGAGGTAGAGCCACTGCATGGGAAGTCCTTTCGTTCGGTGGAGGCCGGCGTTTGCGGGGCCGGCCGCCGTGGGGTCCGCCGTACCGCGTGAACGGTGGTGGGCACGGCGAAGAGGTGGTCCAACGAGACCTCGGGAGGAGCCGGGATGGTCCGGACCGGGAACAGCCGGCGCCGCCCCGGGGCGTCGGTGCCGCCGTCAGGCGGTTGCGCGGGCCGGGCACCGCGAACCCGGTCGCGGCGGGGCGCGATCACACCGCTGTCACGGCACACCTGCCGGACGCGCGGAGACGTCGGGCATCCGGCACGCGTGTCATGTCAGCACCCGCCGGGTCCGCAGGCGGTACCCCCGGCGACCGCCCGTTCCGCCTGGGTGTCGAGCACGGCCTTGCGGATCTCGGCCACGGCGGGGACACCTTCTATGCGATGGCGTTCGCCGATGATGATCGTGGGGGCGACGGAGATGCGGTACGCCTTGGCGGTCCGCAGCGCTTCCTGGTGGGTCTCGGTGTAGGCCCCGGCCGTCAGTGCCTCGGTGAAACCGGCTTCGTCGAGGCCCAGTTCGGATGCGATGTCGGTGAGGACGTCCAGCCGGCCGATGTGCCGGTTCTCCTGGAAGAAGGCCCGCAGCACACGCGGAGTGTATTCCGCGGCCTTGCCGTGCTCGGCCGCGTACTGGTAGCCCTCGAACGCCAGCCGGGTGTAGGGCTGTGGTGAGACGGTGGGAAGGCTGATGTCCACCTTCATCTGACGGGCCATCGGATAGACCGAACGGGCCCAGATCGCCGGCAGGTACTCGTCCTCCGGCCGTAACGTCGGGGTCGGGTGAGGCCGCAGCTCGAACGGCATCCACTCGATCTCGACGTCGAGGTCGCGGGTGGCCTCGTGCAGTGGGGTCTCGGCAAGCATGCAGAACGGACAGACATAGTCCGACCAGACTTTGATGCCGACTTTGCTGGTTTCCATCTCGGTCACATCCGCCTCCGGTTCAGGGCGACGTACTCTTCGAACGGCTTCGTCCCTTCCGGGATCTGCAGCGAGGTGACCTTGATCGGCCAGGCCACCGGGTCCTCGGCGAAGATCGAGTACGACCCTGAGTAGTCGAAGCCGTATCGTGCGGCCGTCCTGCGGTCGGCCGCGTGGACGACATCGCTGACGTTGAAGTACAACGAGGCCATGTAGCACAGGGCGCAGGGCTCGCCGGAGGCGATCAGCGTGGCCCCGGCGACGGCGTGCAGCCCGTGTTTGGCGGCGGCCTCACGCAGCGCGACCACCTCGGCGTGCGCGGTGGGGTCGTTGTCCTCGCGTACGCGATTGAAGCCGACACCGAGGACGCGGTTGTCGTTGACCACCATGCCGGAGAACGGGATGCCGCCCTTGGCGACGTGCTCGCGGCTGATCTGTACCGCCTCACGGACGTACTCGGTCAGCTCGCTCTCTGACATCTCGGGATGGGACATCTTCGCTCCCTGACTCAGACCGTGGTGGGACGGAGTGGAATGACACCGTCGGTGATCGGGGCGAGGGGGACGAGCAGGGAGGCCCACAGACGGGCGGAGCCCCGGGCCCGGCCCCTGACAGAGGAACCGTCGGCAGGGGGTGCCGAGGTACCGGTCACGAAAAAACTTGCTTGTACGTGCATATTGTTTGTTTCCATGGGGCTCGATGGAAGAATCAAGGGAGCGGATAGAGTTTGCATGAGCATGTATCTTGGTGTCAACCGCTGCCTGAGAGGAAGCTGCCCCATGACCACGATTTCCTACGTGCCGGCCGCCTCGTCCGACCAGGCCGTGTGGGGGAGAGTCCTCACCCTGCACGCGCATGTGGAGCGTCAGCTCACCCAGGCCCTGCAACGCAAGCACGGAGTGGGGCTCTCCGAGTTCCGCGCCCTGGAGTGTCTCGTACGGGCCAAGGGCGGCGAGCTGCGCATGCAGGAACTCGCCGACCGGGTCGGGCTCGGGCAGAGCTCGGCGACCCGGCTGGTCGGCCGGCTCTTCTCGGCCGGCTTCGCGTTCCGGGACCTCTGTCCCGACGACAAACGCGGTGTGTACGCCGTCATCACCGACGAAGGCAGGCAGCGCTACGCCGACGCGCGCGGTACCTACTCCGAGGTCCTCAGCGCGGCGCTGAATACCGCGGGCTCCACCCCGGAGCTGGCCGGTACGGTCCAGGTGCTGCGCAGCGCCCCCTGAGGGACGCCGTCGCCTCCGTCCCATTCCGCCCCGGAGAAACCGCCTGTCGAAAGCCGTCCC
>NZ_MAUD01000528.1 GCF_001700515.1 Streptomyces lushanensis | reverse complement strand
CTGAGTCCCGTGAACCGGCCCAAGGAGTCCCGGGCGTCTCACCAGGACCGGCCCGGACCAGGTGTGTGGAGGCGGACCCTCGGCGAGCGGTGGCCGGCCGTATGGGCTGCTTGGCGGTCGGGGCGCGCCAGAGGTTCCCGGGGCGACCGTCGGTGAGCCCCGGGCGGCACAAGTCCCGGCGTTTCCCGGGGCGGTGGTGAGAAGCGGCCGGAGCACCTGACGGAGTTGCCGGTGCTCCGGAAACCAATGCCTTGGCGGTCAGCGAAAAATGAGCCGACGTCAAGAACCGTAATACTTGCACGCGTTGGCGCGCTCGTCGCCATCGTCCGGCGTTGCTCGGCCGCCATGTCTTCGCCCGCCCGCAGCCTGTGGGGCGTCGGGATCCGGTCTCACAGGGATGCGGCCTCCTCGGTCAGGAGTGCCACGCCGGGGTGGGTGCTGTAGGGGCGGAGCACCTGACGCATGGTGGTGAGGGAGTCGGTGGCACGGGCCGACCGTAGGCCCGGGTAGTCGCTGAGGAATCGCCTCCAGGTGGCGATGGACTCCTCCAGGTTTCCCTGGAGGAGCTGGGATTCGGCCAGGAGGGCTGTGGTCAGTGCCCTGGCGCGGCGCGCCTGCGGAGCGCGGGCGCGCAGAGAGGCGTTGAAGGCCCGGTCGGCCGCCTGGTGGTCTCGGAGTGCGGTCAGGGTCCGGGCCCGCTGGTAGTGCAGGGCCGCCGTCGGGTAGCTGCCGAAGGGGTCGGACGGATCCTGGTCCGCGCGGCTGTGCAGGACCTCCGCCGTCTGCAGGGCGAGGAGCGCCCGGGGGCGGTCCTGGGCTCGTGCGTGGGCCAGGGCCAGCTGGGACTGGATGAAGGACTGGGTCAGGGGGGAGGAGTGGCGGGCGGCCGTTGCGGCGGCCTGTTCGGTCAGGGTGAGCGCGGGCTGCCGGTGTCCCAGTTCCAGCGCGTGGGAGGCGAGAGCCCTGAGGGCGATGGTGTAGGTGTGCGGGTCCTCGGCTTCGGCTGCCAGGTGAGCGGCTGTGCGGTGGTAGTGCTGGGCCAGGGCGTCGGCGCCGTCGTCCGCGCACATGTTGCCCAGGAGGACGGTGAGCTGCGCCGCTTGCGTGAGGAGCTGCCTGTGCACCTGCTCGCCGGCGTCGGCGAGCAGCCAGGGGGTGACGTCGTCGGCGAGGTAGGTGGTGAGTGCGGTACGGGCGTGCCCGCCGCCGAAGGCCCCGGTCGAGGTCGCGAAGAAGGCCGTCATGCTCTGGAGCGCCTCCACCTCCGCGCGCCCCACCCGCCGTCCGGCCACGAGCCCGGCGCGGCGGGCCGTGGTCCGCGAAAGAAGGTCCTCCCAGTTCGGTACCGTCAGCGCGGCGAGGCTGTAGACGGCCACGCCCAGGGGTTTTCCCCGGCCGGGGTCCAGCTGACTGTTGGTGAGTCTGGCCAGATGGTGCACGGGGTCTGCCTCCCAGGACCAGTCCGGTATGCGAGTGGGGGCTCGGGTCAGGCCGGCGTCGTCGGCGGCCAGGGGTCTGCGGAGGCGCCGCGCGAGCGCCTCCAGAATGTAGGCGGGCGCCGGAGGACGAGGACGGGTCCCCGCGAGCCATCGCGTCACCGTCGAGCGGTTCACGGCCAGGTCGTGACCGTGTTCGGACGCCACTGACGAGATGGCATGGGCGAGCTGGGCCGCGTTCCATCCCGCCTCCTCAAGAAGTCGCGCGAGCCGTGCGTTGGGTTGCTGGGCGGACACCTCTTCCCCGTTCTCAGCCCTAGCCAAAGGTGACCTGGACACGGCGCCCTTCACAAGGGCGCACAGATGCAGCACGCGCAGCACATCCATCCGCCAACGCCCCTACACGGGACGGGATTCGGCGGATGTACTGAAACAGCTACCCGCCCGGATCGGTCGCTCAATCCCGGTGCGCCCCCCCGGGGCGGTTCCCGTTCGCGCGGTTCCCCTCGACAGTGAGGAGCTGCTGATGCCCGCGATCTCCTGTGCCGACGCCCTGCCGGTGTACGTGCCCCAACGGGCGGACGCGGTAGCGGGTTCGGCGCGCCTTGCCCGCCCTGACCCAGGAGGCGCTTTCGGCACTGGGCGGACCGGGACCTCTCGCCGTGAGGAAACGGATCACCACGACCGAGGACACCGACTTCGTACCGCCAGCCGCAGTGAGGACATCGCGATGAGTACGACCGCAGGCGAACACGCCCCCCGTTTCCCGCTGCTGGCCAAGGCCGACAGCCCTGAGGCCCTGCGGGCCGTGCCCCAGGAACGCCTGGGCGAGCTGGCGGCCGAGATCCGGGCATTTCTGATCGGGAAGGTATGCGCGACCGGGGGCCATCTGGGTCCGAATCTCGGGGTGGTGGAGCTGACGCTGGCGCTGCACCGGGTGTTCGACTCGCCCCGGGACGCGCTCGTCTTCGACACCGGGCATCAGGCGTACGTCCACAAGCTGCTGACCGGCCGCCGCGAGGAGTTCGACGCGCTCAGGCAGGCCGGGGGCCTGTCCGGATACCCCTCCCGGGCCGAGTCGGCGCACGATCTGGTGGAGAACTCGCACGCCTCCACCGCTCTCTCCTACGCGGACGGCCTCGCCAAGGCCCGTGCCCTCAGCGGTGACGGCGACCGTGCGGTGGTCGCGGTCATCGGCGACGGGGCCCTCACCGGCGGCATGGCCTGGGAGGCCCTGAACAACATCGGCGGCGCCCCCGGACGCCCGGTGATCGTGGTCGTCAACGACAACGGCCGCTCCTACGACCCCACCACCGGCGCGCTCGCCGCCCATCTCACCGCGCTCAAACAGGGCGGCACCACCACCGTACGGAACCTGTTCACCGACCTCGGCTTCACCTACACAGGACCTGTCGACGGGCATGACGGCGGCGCGGTCGAGGACGCGCTTCGGTGTGCCCGCGGCCTCGGCCGGCCGGTGGTGGTGCACGTGGTCACGGTCAAGGGCCGGGGCTACGGGCCGGCCGAGACCGATGAGGCGGACTGTCTCCACGCGGTCGGCGTGGTGGACCCGGCCACCGGCCGTCCCACCGCCCCGGCCGGATCTTCGGGCCGGTCATGGACGAGTGTGTTCGGGCAGGAACTCCTTGAGCTCGCCGACCGGCGCGGAGACATCGTGGCGGTCACGGCCGCGATGCTGCGGCCGACGGGCCTGCACCTGATGCGGGAGAGGTTCCCGGAGCGGGTCTTCGACGTCGGGATCGCCGAGCAGCACGCCGTCACCTCGGCGGCGGGTCTGGCCATGGGCGGCCTCCATCCCGTCGTGGCCCTCTACGCCACCTTCCTGAACCGCGCGTTCGACCAGGTACTGATGGACGTGGCCCTGCACGGCCTGCCGGTCACCTTCGTCCTGGACCGGGCCGGGATCACCGGCCCCGACGGGCCCTCCCACCACGGGATATGGGACCTGGCGGTCCTCTCCGCGGTGCCGGGCCTGAGGGCCGCCGCACCCCGCGACGCGGTACGGCTGGGCGAACTGCTGCGTGAGGCCGTGGCCCACGGGGACGGGCCGACCGTGCTGCGGCTGCCCAAAGCCGGCGCGGGCCCCGCCATCGCGGCACTCGTACGGATGAACGGCCTGGACATCCTGCACCGCACCCCGTCCGGCCCTCTCGACATCCTGCTCGTACCCACGGGCCCGCTGGCCGCGGCGGCCCTGCGGGCAGCCTCCGTACTGGAGGAGGAGGGGCTGGGCGTCACGGTCGCCGATCCCCGCTGGATCCTTCCCGTCAACCCTGCCCTGCCCGCCCTCGCCGCCCGTCACCGGCTCACCGTCACCGCCGAGGACGCACTGCGCACCGGCGGCATGGGCACCGCACTCACGCAGGCATGCCTGGACGCCGCCGTCACCACCCCCGTGATCACCCTCGGCCTGCCCACCGCCTTCATCCCCCATGGCCCGCGCGACGCTTTGCTCGCCCAGGCCGGTCTCGACGGGCCGGGCATCGCCGCAGCGGCACTCGCCGCACACCGCGATTACTACCAGTACGAACACCCCGCGCGGCCTGCCCGGCCCACGACCACAACCGCAAACCCGACTGTGACGGTTGCGGAGGAGACACGATGACCGTCGATCTCGGCCTGCCAGGCCTTCCCCGGACTCCGGTGCGCCGCCGTACCCGCCCCATCCATGTGGGGAGCGTGGCCGTCGGCGGCGGCGCACCGGTCTCGGTGCAGACGATGACCACCACCCTCACCGCCGATGTGGACGCCGCCCTCCAGCAGATCGCCGAAGTCACCGCCGCGGGCTGCGACATCGTCCGCGTCGCCGTCCCCTCCCAGGACGACGCCGACGCCCTCCCGGCGATCGTGGCGAAGTCGAAACTGCCGGTGATCGCGGACATCCACTTCCAGCCCCGCTACGTCTTCGCCGCGATCGACGCAGGCTGTGCGGCGGTGCGGGTCAATCCCGGCAACATCCGCAAGTTCGACGACCGGGTGGGGGACATCGCGAAGGCCGCGGCGTCGGCGGGCGTGCCGATCCGGATCGGTGTCAACGCCGGCTCCCTCGACCCCCGGCTCCTGGCCAAGTACGGCAAAGCCACTCCGGAGGCCCTGGTCGAGTCCGCACTGTGGGAGTGCTCCCTCTTCGAGGAACACGGTTTCACCGACCTGAAGATCGCTGTCAAGCACCACGACCCGCTCACGATGATCGCCGCGAACCGGCTCCTCGCCGACGCCTGCGACTACCCCCTCCACCTCGGCGTCACCGAAGCCGGGCCCGCGTTCCAAGGGGCTGTCAAATCCGCGGTCGCCCTCGGGATCCTGCTGGGGGAGGGCATCGGTGACACCATCCGGGTGTCCCTCTCCGCGCCGCCGGTCGAGCAGGTCAAGGCCGGCTGTCACATCCTGTCCTCCCTCGGCCTGCGCCCGAGGAAGCTGGAGATCGTCTCCTGTCCCGGCTGCGGACGCCTCCAGGTGGACATCCACCGTCTCGCCTCGCGCGTGGAGGCCGCGTTCGACGGCTTCCCCCACCCCCTGCGGATCGCGGTGATGGGCTGCGTCGTCAACGGGCCCGGCGAATCACGCGAAGCCGACCTCGGCGTCTCCTGCGGCAACGGCAAAGGCCAGATCTTCCGCCAGGGCCGGGTCATCGCCACCGTCCCCGAACACAAGATCGTCGAAACACTCCTCGACGAAGCCCTCCGCCTCACCGGCGAACTCGACAGCCAGGACGCGCCCGCACAGCCGGAGGAAGCCTCCTGACCGCCACCACGGCCCCGGCCGGGCCCCGCTGCCCCGACCAGGATCCGGTCCGTACCGAGGTCGACGGCGTGCTCGACCGCCTGGGCCCTGTCCGGTCGCGCGACGTCCTGCCGGGCCGGCAGCGCTGTCAGCAGGCGCGCATGAACGCCCCGAGGCCACTGAAGACCCCCAGGCCGCGCAAGCGGGTTCTTCCCGCCGCTCCACGTGGCTGGTGCGCGGGCGTGGACAGGGCGGTCCAGGCGGTGGAGAAGCGTTGGAGCGGTTGGGCCACGCGGGCCACGAGGAGGTCATCGGCACCAGGGGCGAGGCTCCCGGCGAAGAGGCCGATCCCGTCCTCGTCGTCGGGTTCCGGAACTCGTCCAACTCGATCCGCGTGGTCGAGGTCGCCCTCGACGCGGGCGCCCCCGCCGCCCATCTCGTCGACAGCGCCGGTGGCATCGACGAGACCTGGCTCCAGGGCGTCTCCGCGGCCGGGCTCACCTCCGGAGCCTCCGTCCCCGGCGTCCTGGTCGACGGGGTCCTCCAGTGGCTCGCCGACCACGGCCACACCGACGTCGAGACCGTCAGGACCGCCGACGAGTCCAGCACCTTCGCGCTCCCCAGGGAACTCCGCCGCGATCTGCGCGCCGACGGCCGTCCCCGCACGCCCACGAACGCCGCCGAACGGAGGGATCCATGACCGGAGTACCACCGCTGCGCCGGCCCCAGCAGCGGGTGCCGATCCAGCCGCCCCGGCGTATGCGGGGCAGAGGCATCCCGTAGAGCCGGAACATCCCCGGCCTGGACAGAACGGCCCCAAGAATCCCCAGATTTCGGGGATGGTACCTGGACGACGGCGGACCCGATCATGAGCACATCCCCCAGTACTCATGGAGATGTTGTGTCCCGATACAGATCGCGTCTGTTCCGGCTGCTGGCCGCCGCGCTGGCCGCCTCGGCCCTGGCCGTGGTGCCGGTCGTCACCACCCCCGCCGCCGCGGCGACGGGCTGCCCGCCGAGGACCACCCCGCCGAAGTTCCCGAACCCGACGGACCCGGCTCCGGAGGCCCCCGTACCTCCGCAGATGACCATGGAGGAGATCAAGGCATACGTCGCCGGGCACCACAGCGCGAACGGTGTGAAGGGCGACCCGCACGTCTACATCAGCGCCCAGGGCCACCCCACCGTCGGGGTCGGGTTCAACCTCGACCGCCCGGACGCCCCGGCCCTGCTCGCCGCCGTGGGCGCCGACTACAACGCTGTGCGCAACGGCACCCAGAACCTGACCTCCTTCCAGATCATCACGCTCTTCGAGGCCGACTTCAACGCGGCGATCACCACACTGGAGCAGATCTTTCCCGATCTGTGGTACACCCTGCTGCCGAACCGCAGAGCTGTCCTGATCGACATGATGTACACCATGGGCACCACCGACTTCTCCTACGCCACCCTGTTCATCGCCGCCGTCAGGGCGGAGACCTGGCCGCTCGCGAATCAGGCGCTGTTCAAGACCGACTACGCCGCCCAGTTCAAGACCCAGGCGTCCGAGAACGCGGAGATCCTGCGTGACGGCGCGAACTGCAAGGCCCCCGCGTCGGTGCCCGCACACTCCTCCACCGGCGGCGGCAACGGCAGCACGGCCTACGGGGACGGCACCCTGGTGAGCCTGCCGGGCGTCCCGGGCAGCAGCGGCGGAAGCAGCGGAGGCGGAGGCGGCATCAGGTCGTACCAGGGCATCACCCTCTGCAGCATCCAGACCTTCAGCGTCTACTACGAGGGTCACTGGGTCTCCACCACCATCATCGACTGCGGCCCGTAAGCGCGTACCGGGCGGAGCACGGGGGCGGAGCCGAGCTACTCCGCCCCCCTCCCGGCCGACGCATGGCGACCAGGAACTGGGGTGTTCCGGCGGCCCTGCCGTTGTGACCGCTGTTCTCCGGAGCGGTGCTGAACGGCGTCGCGGAGCGGCGATGTCCCGGATGCCGGGCAGGACGGCCGGCCTCGGGATCAGTCCCAGATCTCCGGTACCTGCGAGGCGACGAGGCGGGCCACGAAGTCGCGCCGGCTGCGGACCCCCGCCTTGGCGAACACCGACTTGAGGTGGTCCTGCACGGTCAGTGGTGTCAGGGACAGCACCCGGGCGATCTCCCGGGTGTCACCGCCCCGCAGAACCTGCACGGCCACCTCGCGTTCGCGGACGGTCAGTCCGTACGTGGCGAACACCACGGGCATGACGTCGGTGGCGCTCGCCGGGGTGATCACCACCGCCGCCATGTGGTCGGCGGCGCTGCCCATGATCGAGGTGCTGAGCACGAACCATTCCCCCGTGTGCGTACGGACCCGCAGCCTCGGCGGCACGCCCGCCGCGGACTTCGCCGCCCTGGCCTGCTCCACGGCCATCAGCAGCGCGGTCGGTACCTCGAAGACCCCCACCGCGTCGTCGGCGATCTCCTTGAGCAGCACCTCGGCCCGGTCGTCGGCGCGCACCACTCGGTTGCGGGAGTCCAGGAGCACTACCGCCGGCGGGTGCTCGCCCGCCGGTGAACCCGCGGCACGTATCTGGCTGTGCCGCAGGGCCACACCGAGNNCGCCCCGGTCGGGGGCACGCATGAAGGCGGCGCAGCCCCAGGAGGCGCCCGCGGCCTCGAACAGGGCCCGCAGTTCGTCACCGAACCCGGCCGGGGCTATCTGCTCGCGGAAGCGCCGGCTGGTACCCGGACGGCCCAGCGTCGCCCGGCTGAGGGATTCGGCCGTGCGGCCGCTGCGCCTCAGATCGGCGAACTGGGACACGTCCTCGGTCCAGATCTCCAGCTCCACCGCCTGCCGGAAATCCTCCAGCCGCAGATCGTCGGTGAGCACCGAGGTGACCAGACCGGTCGCGGGATCGGTGCCGTGCCAGCACACCCCGTCGTACCCCAGAACCCCGCGCAGCACCTCGTCGGCCCTCCGGAAGATCTGCCCGGCGCTCAGCGGCAGACCGGCCAACTCCCGCAACTCGGCCAGCGCGTGGCGCTGCTGGTCCTTCTGTGAAGTCATGGCCAGAGCATAGGAAGCAAGATCGCGTTCCGGAAGATCTGCAC
>NZ_MAUD01000527.1 GCF_001700515.1 Streptomyces lushanensis | reverse complement strand
CGCCGCCTCGCGAGGCGGCGGACCGGGGTCGGTGGACCGGCCGTGCTCGGCCGGCTCCGGAGGCGCGGCGAGATGCCGTGACCCGGCAGGGCCGGGACGCGCGGCGCGGGGACCGGTGTCCTCGGCGAGCAGCCGCTCGATCAGCGCGGCGGCGGCGCCCTGGTCGATGGCGTCGTCGATGGCCTCGGGCACCTTCCCGGGCCGCCCGGCCTCCCGGCGCCACCGCGCGTACCGCACGGCCTCGCCCAGCGCCCGCACGGCCCGCTCGGCGGCGGGATAGGCGGGAATCCGCGAGACGGCGCCGGGCCCGCCGCCCTCGCCGGGCGGACGGGGCGGCGCGGCACCATCGCCGGGTCCGGCGGCCGAGCCCGGCGGGCCGGGCGTCGCGGGAGGGCCCGGCGTCGCGGGAGGTGAGAGTGCCTCCGGCAGGCCGTCGACCTCCACGTGGACCACCACGACCGGCTTCGGCGGGGTGTGCGCGGTCGCCTCGCGGAGGGCCGCGCCCAGGGCGCCGCCGCCGACGGGGTCGGGCGGGCCCGTTTCGCCGACGTGCGGGATCGCGGTCACCACGACCGCGTCGCACGCGTCGTCGGACAGGGCGTCGGTGAGCGCCGTGCGGAAGTCCGCCGGCGTCGCCCCCGTCGTGAGGTCGCGAGGGCGGAGCGGGCGCAGGCCCTCGGTGAGGCAGGCGTCGTAGGTGAGCAGACCGAGCGACTCGGAATTGCCGAGGATCGCGACGCGCGGTCCCGCCGGCAGCGGCTGGTAGGCCAGCAGCAGCCCCGCGTCGACCAGTTCGGTGACCGTGTCCACCCGGATCACCCCGGCCTGCCGCATCAGCGCCGAGACCGTCGCGTCCGGGATACGGGTGACCGGCACCGCGTGCCCGGGCGGCGCGCTGCCGCTGTGGCGCGCGCCCTTGACCACCACGACCGGCTTCACCGCCGCCGTGCGCCGGGCGAGCCGGGTAAACTTCCGCGGGTTGCCGATCGATTCGAGATAGAGCAGCGCGACATCGGTGTCCGGGTCCTCGTACCAGTACTGGAGGATGTCGTTGCCCGACACGTCCGCGCGGTTGCCCGCCGAGACGAAGGACGACAGGCCCGCGCCGCGCCGGTAGAGCCCGGAGAGCAGCGCGATCCCGATCGCGCCGGACTGGGTGAACAGACCGATGCGCCCGCGCCCGGGCGGCTCCGGCGCGAGGGACGCGTTCAGCCGTACGGTGTCGGCGGTGTTGATGATCCCGAACGCGTTCGGGCCGATGATCCGCATTCCGTACGAACGGGCCTGCCGCACCAGCGCGCGCTGCCGCTCCCTGCCCTCGGGACCGCTCTCCGCGTAGCCGGCGGAGAGGACCACCAGCCCTCGTACACCGTGTTCGCCGCAGTCCGCGACCGCCTCCGGCACCCGCTCCGCCGGTACGGCGAGCACCGCGAGATCGACGGGTCCGCCGATCCGCGCGACGGACCGCACCGCGGGGACGCCGTCGATCTCGGCCCTGTCCTCCTCGAAGGCGTGGTTGACCGCGTACATCCGGCCGGTGAAGCCCGCGCCGAGCAGATTCCGCAGGACCGTACGGCCGACGCCGCCTGGCGCGCGTCCCGTACCGACGACGGCGACCGACCCGGGCGCGAGCAGCCGCTGCACCGAGCGGGCCTCGGCCCGCTGCTCACGGCCACGCTGCACCGCCACGGACTCCGCGGTCGGTTCGAGATCGAGGGTGAGCCGCACCGAGCCGTCCTCGAAGCTGCGCCTCTGCGTGTATCCGGCGTCCCGGAAGACCTTGATCATCTTGGTGTTGGCGGGCAGGCCCTCCGCGGCGAAGCGCCGGATGCCCCGCTCGCGGGCGACCGCCGCGATGTGCTCCAGCAGGGCGGAGGCGATCCCGCGTCCCTGGTGGCCGTCCTGGACCAGGAAGGCGACCTCGGCCTCGTCGGCGGGCGCGGACGCGGGCATCCCGCGCTCGTCGATGCGGTCGTACCGCACGGTCGCGATGAACTCCCCGCCCACCGTCACCGCGAGCCCCACGCGGTCCACCTGGTCATGGTGGGTGAACCGGTGGACGTCCTTCGCGGACAGGCGCGGGTAGGGCGCGAAGAACCGGTAGTACTTCGACTCGTCGGAGACCTGCTCGTAGAAACCGACCAGCCGTTCGGCGTCGTCCTCGGCGATGGGCCTGATGCGGGCGGTGCCCCCGTCGCGCAGCACGACGTCCGCTTCCCAGTGATCGGGGTACGCATGGAGCGGCTTCCGGTCCGGCGGGGTCTCCATGCCCAAATCCTACGGCGGGAGCGGGACGGGGTGGGAG
>NZ_MAUD01000526.1 GCF_001700515.1 Streptomyces lushanensis | reverse complement strand
TCGGCCTCACCGGCCGGGCCGTCCGGCCCGGCCGGTGAGGCCGACGCGAAAGCCGTCACGGAGGCGGCCCTTTTCGAGGCCTTCGGCGGCCTGCGCGGCATGGTGGAGACAGTCGTCCCCGGCCTGCTCTTCGTCACGATCTTCACGATCAACCAGGATCTGCACACCTCGGCGATCGCGGCCCTCGCGGTCTCGCTGCTGCTGGTCGTGGTCCGGCTGGTGCGCCGGGACACCGTCAAGCACGCGTTCAGCGGCGTCTTCGGCGTCGCCTTCGGTGTCGTCTTCGCGATGATGACCGGCAACGCGAAGGACTTCTATCTGCCGGGCATGCTCTACACGCTGGGGCTGGCCCTCGCGTACATCGTCACCACGCTGGCCGGTGTGCCGCTGATCGGGCTGATCCTGGGCCCGGTCTTCAAGGAGAACCTCTCCTGGCGGACACGGAACCCGGGCCGCAAGAAGGCGTACGCGAAGGCGAGCTGGGCGTGGGGGCTGATCCTGCTCGCCAAGTGCGCGATCCTCTTCCCCCTCTACTGGTGGGCCGATACGACCCAGCTCGGCTGGGTGCTCATCACGCTGAAGATCCCGCCGTTCCTGCTGGCCGTCTATCTGACCTGGGTGTTCCTGGCGAAGGCGCCCGCGCCGATCGATGTCTTCGCCGAGATGGAGGCGGAGGAGGAGGCGGAGAAGGCCCGCAAGGCCGCCGCCGCGGCGACCCCGGACGGCCCGACGAGCCACCGCAAGGAGCGCTGAGCCCGCGCGGCGCCCGCCCGTACGCCCCTGCCTTTACGTCCCGCCGATACGCCCTTGCCCGTACGGTCCGGGCGCGGGCTCGCCCGTAGGATCCGGGATCGTACGCTCCGGGGCCGGGCCCGCCCGTACGCTCCGGGGCCGGGCATGGCCCCTACGGCCCGTCGCGGCTTCCGTGTCCGGCGAACGGCCCTCGGGGCAGACGGACGCGAAAGGGCCCGGCACCT
>NZ_MAUD01000525.1 GCF_001700515.1 Streptomyces lushanensis | reverse complement strand
GACGCGGCCACCCTCACCACGGAGACCAAGGGGAAGCTGACCGTCGGAACGGACAAACCGGCCTACGCGCCCTGGTTCGAGGACGACGATCCGGCCAACGGCAAGGGCTTCGAGTCCGCCGTCGCGTACTCCGTCGCCAAGGCACTCGGCTTCGGCGAGGACCAGGTCGTCTGGCAGACCGTCCCGTTCAACAACTCCTTCGCGCCGGGCGAGAAGAACTTCGACTTCGACATCAACCAGGTCTCCATCAGCGACCAGCGCAAGCAGGCCGTCGACTTCTCCTCGGGCTACTACGACGTACGCCAGGCCGTCGTCGCCCTGAAGAAGTCCCCGTACGCCGGAGCCAGGAGCGCCGCCGATCTCAAGGACGCCAAGCTCGGCGCCCAGGTCGGCACCACCAGCCTGGACACGATCAACGAAGTGATCAAGCCGACGAAGCAGCCCGCCGTCTTCCAGAAGAACGACTTCGCCAAGTCCGCGCTGCGCAACGGCCAGGTCGACGCCATCGTCGTCGATCTGCCCACGGCCTTCTACATCACCTCGGCCGAGGTGCCGGACGCCGAGGTCGTCGGTCAGTTCGAGACCTCCGCGGGCACCGCCGAGCAGTTCGGGCTCGTCCTCGACAAGGGCAGCGCGCTCACGACCTGCGTCACCAAGGCCGTCGACGGGCTGCGCGAGGACGGCACACTCGCCGCGCTGGAGAAGCAGTGGCTGTCCGACGCCGTGGACGCACCGGTACTCAAGTGACCTCGGACATCGTCCCCACGCGGAAGGACGGGGGAACGGGCGCGCGCGAGGACGACGGCGCGGACGGGTACACACCGTCCGCGCGACGGCTGGAACGCGAGCGGTTCAAACGCGCCCGCGCCCGCCGCGCCACCGCGATCGCCGCGCTCTCCACCCTGGTGACGGGTGTTGTCCTCTTCCTCGTCATCACCGGCTCGCCCGGCTGGCAGCGCACCCGTGAGACCTTCTTCAGCGCCGAGTACGCCCGGATGGCGCTGCCCCAGGTCCTCGACGGTCTGCTGCTCAATCTGCGGCTGCTCGCGGTCTGCGGAGCCGCCGTCCTCGTCCTCGGACTGCTGCTGGCCGTCGCGCGTACCCTGCGCGGCCCGGTCTTCTTCCCGATCCGCGCGCTGGCCACCGCGTACACCGACTTCTTCCGCGGACTGCCGCTGATCATCTGCCTGCTGATGGTCGTCTTCGGTGTGCCGGCGCTACGGCTCCAGGGCGTCACCACGGATCCCGTCGTGCTCGGCGGCACCGCCCTCGTGCTGACCTACTCCGCGTATGTCGCCGAGGTCTTCCGCGCGGGCATCGAGTCCGTGCACCCTTCCCAGCGGGCGGCGGCCCGCTCGCTGGGGCTCTCCAGTGCCAAGACCCTGCGGTACGTCGTGCTTCCGCAGGCCGTACGGCGTGTCGTGCCGCCGCTCCTGAACGACCTGGTGTCGCTCCAGAAGGACACCGGACTGGTGTCGATCGCGGGCGCCGTCGACGCCGTCTACGCGGCCCAGATCATCGCCGGGAAGTACTTCAACTACACCCCGTACGTGGTCGCGGGCCTCGTCTTCGTCGCGCTGACGATCCCGATGACCCGCTTCACCGACTGGGTCACCGCCCGGACGGACCGCAGACGCGCGCAGGGAGGAACCGTATGACCACCGCCGACGCTCCCGTGCTGCGCCTGGAGTCCGTACGCAAGACCTTCGGCCGGGACCGGGTCGTCCTGCGCGATGTCACCCTCGATGTCGCACCGCACACCGTGACGGCGCTGATCGGTGCCTCGGGCTCCGGCAAGTCGACGCTGCTGCGGTGCGCCAATCTGCTGGAGGAGATCGACGACGGAGCGATCTTCCTCGACGGTGAGGAGATCACCGATCCGCGAACCGATCCCGACGCGGTGCGCCGCCGGATCGGGGTCGTCTTCCAGTCGTACAACCTCTTCCCGCACATGACGGTCCTTCAGAACATCACCCTCGCGCCGCGCCGGGTCCTCGGCGTCCCGCGTGAGGAGGCGGAGGAACGGGCCCGGGAGCTGCTGGACCGTCTCGGTCTCGGCGACAAGGCGCGGGAGTACCCGGACCGGCTCAGCGGCGGCCAGCAGCAGCGCGCGGCGATCGTCAGGGCGCTGGCCGTACGCCCGCGCCTGCTGCTCCTGGACGAGATCACCGCGGCGCTCGATCCGGAACTGGTCGGCGAGGTGCTCTCGGTCGTGAGGGACCTCAAGGCCGAGGGGATGACGATGGTGCTGGCCACCCATGAGATGGGATTCGCCCGGGAGGTCGCGGACCAGGTCTGCTTCCTCGACGCGGGAGTCGTCCTGGAGCGCGGTACGCCCCGGGAGGTCTTCGGCGCTCCGCGGGAGGAGCGGACGAAGCGGTTCCTGCGGCGGATCGTCGAGGCCGGCCGCCTCTGACGGACCGGCCGGGCCCTGGACCCGTCGGTCACCGGACCGTCTGTGCCCGGACCCGTCGGCGCCCGGACCGGCGGGACTCGTCGTCATCCGCCGGACCGGGGGACCGCGCCGAGTCCCATCAGGGCCCCGGCCGGCGCGGCTCAGGGCCCCGGCCGGCGCGGCGCCGCCGAGAACTCCACGGGCAGCGAGACGGGAACACGGGTCCAGGGCGAGGGCTGCCAGCTCACGTCCTCGGGCCGGATGGCCAGCCTCATGTCGGGCAGCAGATGCAGCGCGGTGTTCACCGCGGTCCGGGTGATCAGCCGGGCCGGCACCTGCGCCGGGCACACATGCGGACCGGCCGAGAACGCGAGATGCGCGCGATTGCCCGGCTCGCCCGCCTCGTCGGGACGGATCGCGGGATCGTCGTTGGCGGCGGCGATCCCCAGGATCAGCACATCACCGCGCCGGATCCGGCGCCCGCCCAGCTCGGTGTCGCGCAGCGCGTACCGGGCGGGCATGTTGTTCATCGGAGGGTCGCGCCACAGCGCCTCGTCCAGGGCGTCGTCCACTCCGAGCCGGCCGCCGTGCAGCCGGGCCGCGAACCGCGGATCGGTGAGCATCAGCCGCAGGGCGTGGGAGATCCAGGCGTTGACGCCCTCCGTGCCCGAGGAGATCATCACCACCATCGACTGAAGACGTTCGGCGTCGGTGCGCAGATTGGGATGGTGGATGATCGCGGTCGTGAGATCGTCGGCCGGATCGAGCTGCCGCTCGCACAGGGTGTCGACCAGGATCTCCTGGAAATGGCGGTTGCCGTCCTGCGAGTCGTCGGCGCTGCCGAACAGCGCGACCAGCGCGCGCCGCAGCTCCTGGCCCTCGGCGCTGTCCAGGCCGAACAGCGACGCGATGGAGAGCAGCGGCACGATCGCCGCGTACTCGCTCACCAGATCGGCCCGGCCGTGCGGGGAGAACTCCGCGATCAGCTCCGTACAGACCGACTCGACCTGACGGCGGGCCTTGCGCTGGTCGATCCGCGCGACACCGTCGTCCAGGGGCTGGCGGAGCCGGCGGTGCTCGGGGCCGTCCGCGCCGATGACGTTGGCGCGCCAGGCCATCATCGGCAGCAGTCCCGACTGCGGTGAGACCACACCGTCGTTGAGATCGCGCCAGTTGCGGGCGTCACGCGAGAAGAGCTGTTCCTGGCGGGTGACGGTCAGCAGCTCGCGGTAGCCCATCACGAGCCAGGCGGGCACGCCCGGCTCCAGCTCCACCTCGGCGACCGTGCCCCAGCGCTCGCGCAGACCGCGGTAGACCTCGCGCGGTTCGGCGGCGCCCGTCGCGGACGCGAGCGGGAAGAGCTCGGTACGGTCGCTGTGCGCGGGACAGCCGGGCGGCGGTGAGGGAGCCGCGACGGGCGCCGCCGAAC
>NZ_MAUD01000524.1 GCF_001700515.1 Streptomyces lushanensis | reverse complement strand
ACGGCAGGCCTGCCGTCGGCTGGAGGAGCGCGCCGGGGAGGAGGGCGAGAACACCGATCCGTCGACGGACGCGCCCGGTCTCGAAGCCGCCTGGCGGATCTACGCCCGGCGCAGCGCCACCGGTGCCACCAAGGACGCCCGCAGGCTCGCCGGGTCGACCACCGGCATCGTCGGCAAGGCGGTCGCGTTCCTCACCGACTCCGGTTTCCTCCAGCGCACCGGGGACGACGCCGGAGGCGCGTACCGCACCACGGCCCGCTATCAGCTCCAGGTACGGGACATGGCGGGCCACGCGGCCATGGCCGAACTGCTCGAACTGGGCGTCGTGCCCGTCAGCGACGGCTCCGCCACCCTGCTGCCGCCGCCCGAGGGCGACGATCTGGAGCTGGCCGCCGACGCGGGCCTGCCCTTCCACGCCTGACCGCAACTCCGCCCGCCCCCCACAACGAGAGTCCCCCGCCATGTACGAGCTGTCCCGGGTCCGCCTCTACTCCATCGGGCCCGCCGGTGCGCGCTACGCCGACACCGTGCTCGATCTGCGCGGAGTGGGCGCCCCCGTACCGCGTCCCGCGCCCACCCAGGCGGAGTTCTTCGAGGAGGAGCCGGTGGGGCCGCCGCGCCGCCCCGCCCCGGCGGGCGTGCTCTTCCTGGAGAACGGCGGCGGCAAGTCCGTCCTGCTCAAGCTGATCTTCTCGGTGATGCTGCCGGGGCACCGCAACACACTCGGCGGCGCCAGCTCCGGCGTCCTGCGCAAGTTCCTGCTGGCCGACGACTGCGGCCATGTCGCCCTGGAGTGGCAGCACACGCTCACCGGTGAACTCGTGGTGGTCGGCAAGGCCAGCGAGTGGCGCGGCCGGCAGGTCTCCAGCGATCCCAGGAAGTTCGCCGAGGGCTGGTACTCCTTCCGGCCCGGCCCGGGGCTGAGCCTGGACTCCCTGCCGGTCGCCGAGTCCACCGCCGTACGGCCGCCCGTGGAGGGCGCCTCGGGCGCCCGGGGCAGGCGCCGCACCATGAAGGGCTTCCGGGACGCCCTCACCGAGGCGGGCAAGTTCTATCCGCATCTCGACGTCCACTGGGAGGAGATCCACGACCGCTGGAACGAACACCTCGGCGAACTGGGTCTCGACCCCGAACTCTTCCGCTACCAGCGCGAGATGAACGCCGACGAGGGCGAGGCGGCCGGCCTCTTCGCGGTCAAGAAGGACTCCGACTTCACCGATCTGCTGCTGCGTGCCGTCACCGACACCCGGGACACGGACGGGCTGGCCGATCTCGTCGGCGGGTTCGGGAACAAGCTGGGCCGCCGCGCCGAGCTCACCGCCGAGCGCGACTTCACCGCGGGCTCGGTGGATCTGCTCGGCCGGATCGTCGAGGCCGCCGAGTCGCGCGCACGGGCCCGGGACATCCACGCGGGCGCCGAGCGCCGCGCCCGTACGCTCGTACGGCGGCTCCAGGCACGCGCCGCCGAGGAGCGCGGGCGCGCCGCCGATCTCGCCCAGCGGGTCACCGCCGCCGCGCACACCGTGACCACGGCCGAGCAGACGCGCGGACGCGGTGCGCTGATCGCCGCCGAACTGGCCTACCGGCACGCGTCCCTGGCCCTCACCGCCGCGGAGAAGCGCGCCGCCGGCCGGCGCCGTGAGCTGACCGACGCCCGTACGCTGCACTCCGCCTGGCAGGCGGCCGAGGCGGTGCTGCGCCATCGCGCCGCCGCCGACCGCTCCGCGCGCGTCGCCGTGGCGATCCGTGAGGCCGAGCGGGACGCCGCGCCCGCGCTGGCCGCGCGGGCGACCGCCGCGGCCGATCTCGTACGGGCCCTGCACGCGGCGGCCGAGGACGGCGAGCGGCTGGCGAACGAGGAGGAGGAGCGCTCGGCCGTCCTCCAGGAGACGGGCGAGGCCGCCCACCGCGACGCGACCTCCGCCGCCACCGAGGCGCAGCGCGCCCGCAGCGAGGCCGGGCATCTGCGCCAGCGTCTCGCCGAGGTCGAGCAGGAGACGGCCGAGGCGGTACGGGCGGGCTGGCTCGACGACACCGCGCCCGACGCCGACCCGGCCCGCGCCGCGCTCGCCGCGAGCGACGCGGAGAAGTCGGCCGTCGCGAGCTGGGACACGGCGCGCGAGGCCGCGCGTACGGCCGCCGACCGGGCCAGGGAGACGGCCGGTACGGAGTCCCGCGCCGAACTGGCCGCCGCCCGCGCCGCCGACGCGGCGCTGGCCGCGGAGCACGCGTACGACGCGGAGCGCCGCGCGGCGGAATCGATCGCCGCGGACGAGCGTCTCGCCGAGCTGCTGAGTCTGCCCGCGACCGCCGTCACCCGGGCCGCGGTGCCCGGCCCGCGCGGTGGTTCGGCGCCGGACGGCCCGTCCGGACACGAGGAATCCGCGGGAGCCCGGCGCTGGGCCGGCGGCGCCGGGCGGCCGGCGGGACCGGTGGCCGGCGGGCACGGTGTGCCCGGCGCCCGGCGTCCGCCCGCCGACGGCGTCCCGGCGGACCACGGCGCGGCTTTCGGCTCCGCCACCGCGGGCCGCTCCGCGTCCGCCGGTCCGCGCTCCGCCGACGGACCGCTGAGCGCGGAGGAGCTGGACGGATACGCCGACGAACTGCGTGAGCTGCTCGATCAGGGCGTCACCACCGCCGAGCGGCAGCTCTTCGAGCTGCGTACGGCCGCCGCCGACGACTCCCGGATCCTGGGCGCGCTCGGCGACGGCGGGCTGCTGCCGCCCGGCCCCGATGTCCTCGCCACCGTCGAGTACCTGGGCGAGCACGGGATTCCCGCCCTGCCCGGCTGGCGCTATCTCGCCCAGGCCGTCGATCCGGCCGACCACGCCGCGGTGCTGGCCGCACGGCCCGAGCTGGTCGACGGTGTCGTGATCACCGATCCGGCGTCGCACGCCCGCGCCCGGGAGGCCCTCGCGGGCGCCGCCCTGCTGCCGAGGTCCGCCGTCGCCGTGGGCACCGCCGCCGCGCTGCTGGCGCCCGTCCCGCGCCCCGGCGCGGAGGGCACGGGCGACAGCGAGGTCTTTCTCGTACCGCCGAACCCGGCCATGCACGACGAGCACGCCGCCGACGAGGAGCGGCAGGCCCTGCGCAGCCGCGCGTCGGCCCGTGACGAGGAGATCCGGGCGCTCGCCGCCCGGCTCGCCGGTGACCGCGCGCTCGCGGCCCGGCTCGGTTCCTGGCGCTCGGACTGCCCGCCCGGCATGCTCGCGGAGCTGGCCGAGGCGGCCGGGAGGGCCAGGGCCGCGGCGGAGACGGCCGCGG
>NZ_MAUD01000523.1 GCF_001700515.1 Streptomyces lushanensis | reverse complement strand
GAGCGCTTCGTACGCCTCCGACGGTACGTGGCCCTCGGAGGCGTACGAAGCGCTCCTGCGGGAATGGGCCGCCGCCCTGCACGACGGTGTCAGTCATGTGGACGAGGCCGCGTAGCCGCTTCCGTCGCGGCAGCCGCTTCCCTCGCGCGCGATAGGCGTCATCGGCCCGATCGGCAGGAGCAGTTCGGGGCGGTCCCACATCACGGCCGGTGGATTCGCGGCTTCCGTGCCGGTCCGCCGGGCGCCCACGCTGCGGTAGAAGCCCTCGGCGGGCGGGTGCGAGACGATACGGACACCGTCGAGGCCGGCCTCGCGCGCGCCGGCCTTCATGTGCTCGATCAGCCTGCGGCCGATACCGAGGCCCTGTGCGTCGTCGGCCACGAACATCAGGTCGAGCTCCGCCGGGGCGGGAGCGGGAGTCCGGGTGGGAGTGGAAGCGGGAGTGGAAGCCGGAGTGAGCAGGACCAGGGCGTAGAAGCCGAGGATCCGCTCCCCGGAGCCGACCGCGGCGGCGACGGCGACCGCGACGAAGACCTCGTGGGCCTCGATGTAGTCGGGACCGACCCGGTAGCCGGCGATCATCGGCGCGTACGGGCCCTCGTAGGCACGGGACCGGCGTACGAGCGCGGTGAGCCGCTTGGCATCGCGGGCGGTCGCTCGTCTGATCCGTACGGCTTCGCCGTCGAACGTCTCGCCGGGCCCGTCCGCGCACTTCCCCGCGCCCCTCCCCGTAATCTTCGCACCCATGAAGTGAGTATTACCTGCCCAGGGGACACGGGAGACAGCGGGGTCTTCGGGCACCACCCGAGTCCCGTACCGGCACAGCTGTCACATCGGTACGGTGGCCGCCTCCGCCTCGCCTGCCGCCGCCCGCAGCGCCAGGGCCGCGAGGGCCTCCGGCGCACCCGCCTGCCCCCGGATGCCGGGAAAGGCGTTGATGTCGACGATCAGTGGCGTACCACCGCCCGCGTCGATCAGGTCCACGCCGTACACGTCGAGCGCGAAGACCGATCCGACCCGGCGGACCAGGTCGACCCATCCGTCGGGCAGACCGGCCACCGTCAGCGGGAGAGTCGGGCCCCGGCTCCCGGGCCGGGGCGGGCGACCGGGCTCGGGCCGCGCGTCCGGCCCGGGATCCGCCAGTTCCGAGCGGCGCAGGCCCGCGAAGACCTGGCCGGCGATCACCCAGAGCTTGTGGTCCCAGCCGCTGTTCGCGGTGAACGGCTGGACCACCACCGGCTCGTCGGGCCACTGCGCGCACAGCCGGCGCAGCCGCGCGGCGTCGTCGACCCGAGCCACCAGATCGTGCCGTCGGCTGTGGCGGCTCTTGACCACGAGCGGGTACGGCAGGTCCGGCTCGGCCGCGAGTCGCCGGAGGGCGGCCACCGCGCGCGTGTGCGCGAACGGCAGCCCGGCGGACGTGGCGAGCTCGGCCATGGGGGCCCGGTCCTGGCAGAGTCCGGTCGCGGCGGCCGAGTTGACCACGGGAGCGCCACGCTCCTCGAAGGACCGGGCCAGCTCCAGCGCGCGCGGTGTCCGTGCCTTGAGGAGATAGACATCGGCGAGCCCGCCCCCGGACGCCGGCGGCCGGGACATGTCGTCTCCGGTCTCCGGATCGATCGAGTCCACCCGATGACGCGGCGTCAGCAGCGCCGTCGCGGCGGCCAGGAGCGGATGGCCGGGCCGGGATGTGATCAGACAGATCCTCATCGGCCCTCACCGGCCGCCGAGGCACGGAACTGTACGGCCACACGGGCCGGTTCCGGGAGCGGGATGATGTCCGCCGTGCCCGGTTGTGCCCCCTGGGGTACCTGCCCGGTTCCGTCGCGGCCTTGACCGGTTCCGTCGTGTTCGTGGCCTGTTCCGTCGGTGCGCGGTCGAGTCCGATCGGTGCCCGGTCCCGTTCCGTTCGTACTCGCTCCTGTCCCCTCGGCACGCGACGCGGCCTCGTCCGTGCCCGGCCGTGCTCCGCCCGCACGCGCCAGTTCCAGTACGGCCCTCGCCACCCGTTCCACCGCGTCGGGCACCAGCCGGAAGCTCGGGAAGTCGTTGACGTCGACGATCACCGGGCCGTCCGGGCCCAACAGCACGTCCACGCCGTACAGATCGAGCCCGTACACCGCGCCGACCTCCGCCGC
The DNA here is from genome assembly GCF_001700515.1 of Streptomyces lushanensis. Taxonomy (GTDB): domain Bacteria; phylum Actinomycetota; class Actinomycetes; order Streptomycetales; family Streptomycetaceae; genus Streptomyces; species Streptomyces lushanensis. Next base: position 1,054 of record NZ_MAUD01000523.1, on the reverse strand, counting down.
CATCCCCGCGACCTCGGCGGACACCGGTACGCGCCGCTCGTGCGCGGGCCGGTCGGGGTGCAGCGGCGAGCAGCGCTCGGTCGCGTACAACTCGCCGCCGACGCAGTACACCTTGAGGTCGATCCCCGAGTTGCGCACATACGGCTGGGCGATCAGCATCCCCTCGCCGGACAGTTCGCCCGCCAGCTCGGCCAGCCGGTCCAGTGACGGCACCAGCCGTACCGCGCGCCCCGAGCTCCCGTCGGCGGGCTTGACCACCAGCGGGAACTCCGTCTCCGGCAGCTCCGCCAGCACCTCCGGCCGGGCCGCCGCGTACGTCACCGGCATCGGCAGCCCGTGGCTCCGCCCGATCACCGCCGCGAGCGCCTTGTCGCGCACACCACGGATCGACCGCGCGTCGTTGACCGTTGTCAGCCCGACCGCCGCCGCCGCTTCGAGCAGTGTCAGCCCCGGTCCTCCCGACACCGTCTTGAGCACCCAGGCGTCATGACTGCCCGTCTGCACCGCCTCCGACAGCCGCAGCAGCGAACTGCCCGGCCGCAGCACATCCACCCGGTGCCCCCAGGCGGTGAGCCGGCGGATCACCTCCACGGGCATCCCGTCGTACCGGTACTGCTCCTCCACCAGAAAGCAGAGTCTCATCGATCTTCCCCGTAACCCCGGACGTCCGAGCGTCCTGTCCGGCACTCTGTGAACCCTCACCGGCCATGATCCGCCCTTTCCAGGCCACCGCCCCCACCGAGCCGTCCGACATCGCCGCCAGGACCGCCCGGCACCGGCGTGTGCCGCCGGGGCGCCCGCGTTGCCCGTGTTGCCCGCGTTGCCCCAGGAGGCAGGAGGAGAGGTCCGAGGAGACCGCGATGCGCGTACACGAGCGGGAGCCGGCGCGGGAGCGGGAGCAGCAGCGGACGCGGGGTCAGGGACACGACGAGCCCTTCCGGTCCGCGCCGCAGCTCTTCGGCCGCCGATGAGACGTCGCCGCCCGGAGCAAGGGAGTGACCCGACGGGTGACCGGTGTGCGCGGCTCTTGGCCCCGGGCCCTTACTGCCGGAGA
>NZ_MAUD01000522.1 GCF_001700515.1 Streptomyces lushanensis | reverse complement strand
TCAAGGAAGGCACCACCGGCGCGCGCATCATCGGCAACACCTTCGACGGCAACGGTCTCACCGGCGCCAACTACGACGACTCCTGGGTCGACGTCAAGGGCAACAACGTCGTGGTCGAGGGCAACACCGGCAAGAACACCACGAACAACGGCTACGAGACCCACACCCAGCAGAGCGGCTGGGGCTGCGGCACCGTCTTCCGTTCCAACAAGTCGGACCTCCGTGGCTCGACCGGCGCCAATCAGCTCGCCATCAATGTCACCAACAGCGGTTCGAGCTGCCGCACCACCGTCTACAGCAGCAACACCGTGACCGGTGGCAAGGGGCTGACGAATATCGCCGTCACCCCCTGACCGGCCCGGTCCGGCTCCGGCCGGCCCCGTTCGGCGTCCGACCAGGGATCTCCGGTCCGGACATGCGTAAGGCCCGCCCCCCGAAGGGAGCGGGCCTTACGTCATACGGCTACCGGTCGCTCACGCCACCGGCCGGAGCGACTCGCCGAAACCAGGAGACCGGAGCGTCAGCTCTGGCCGCCCGCCAGCTTCTCCCGCAGGGCGGCCAGGGCCTCGTCCGACGCCAGGGCGCCGGAGTTGTCCGCGGACTCCGAGGAGTACGAGCCACCCGAGGCGGCCGGTGCACTGCCACCGCCGGCGGGAGCGGCAGCACCCTCGGCAGCGGCGGCCTCGTCGGCCTCGCGGGACTTGATGACCTGGGCCTGGTGCTGCTCGAAGCGCTGCTGCGCCTCGGCGTACTGGCCCTCCCACGCCTCGCGCTGGCTCTCGAAGCCCTCGAGCCAGTCGTTGGTCTCGGGGTCGAAGCCCTCGGGGTAGATGTAGTTGCCCTGGTCGTCGTAGGACGCGGCCATGCCGTAGAGCGTCGGGTCGAACTCGACCGAGGCCGGGTCGCTGCCGAAGGACTCGTTGGCCTGCTTCAGCGAGAGGCTGATGCGGCGGCGCTCCAGGTCGATGTCGATGACCTTGACGAAGATCTCGTCGTTGACCTGGACGACCTGCTCCGGGATCTCCACGTGGCGCTCGGCCAGCTCGGAGATGTGCACCAGGCCCTCGATGCCCTCGTCGACGCGGACGAACGCGCCGAACGGGACGAGCTTGGTGACCTTGCCCGGGACGACCTGACCGATCTGGTGGGTCCGGGCGAACTGCTGCCACGGGTCTTCCTGCGTCGCCTTGAGCGAGAGGGAGACACGCTCGCGGTCCATGTCCACGTCGAGCACCTCGACGGTGACTTCCTGGCCGACCTCGACAACCTCGGAGGGGTGGTCGATGTGCTTCCAGGACAGCTCGGAGACGTGCACCAGACCGTCGACCCCGCCGAGGTCCACGAACGCACCGAAGTTGACGATCGAGGAGACGACGCCGGAGCGGACCTGGCCCTTCTGGAGAGTCGTGAGGAAGGTCTGACGGACCTCGCTCTGGGTCTGCTCCAGCCAGGCACGGCGGGACAGGACCACGTTGTTGCGGTTCTTGTCCAGCTCGATGATCTTGGCTTCGAGCTCCTTGCCCACATAGGGCTGGAGGTCGCGGACGCGGCGCATCTCGACGAGGGAGGCCGGCAGGAAGCCACGGAGGCCGATGTCGAGGATGAGACCACCCTTGACCACCTCGATGACCGTACCGGTGACGATGCCGTCCTCTTCCTTGATCTTCTCGATCGTGCCCCAGGCGCGCTCGTACTGCGCGCGCTTCTTGGACAGGATGAGACGGCCTTCCTTGTCCTCCTTCTGGAGAACCAGGGCCTCGATCTCATCGCCCACGGCGACGACCTCGTTGGGGTCGACGTCGTGCTTGATCGAAAGCTCGCGGGAGGGGATGACGCCTTCGGTCTTGTAACCGATGTCGAGCAGGACCTCGTCCCGGTCGACCTTCACGATGACGCCGTCGACGATGTCGCCGTCGTTGAAGTACTTGATCGTCTCGTCGATCGCGGCGAGGAAGGCTTCCTCGTTACCGATGTCGTTGACCGCAACCTGCGGGGTGGTGGCGGTGGTCTCGGTGCTGCTCGTCATGTGGGAAAGGGCTCCGGTACGGACATTGAGTCGTAGGTACTGCCACGCCGGGAACCCGTATCGCCCCTGCAGAAGCCGGACAGCCGAGGAAGCGCCGCCCGGGGAAAGGGAAACGCCTCGACAACCGAGGAGACTTTCATACAGATGCGAGCGCGGCTGCTACGTCTGAGGCGCGCAGGCCCGCAGCGCAACCTTTAGCATACGGGGGCAGCCGGGCACGGTCAATGCGCGAAGGCGCACACCCGGGGCGGAACCTCACATACCCGGCACAATTCGCGTTTGATGAGGCCAGAACACTCGTCCGAGGCTGCCCACCACCGCTACTGACGGCACACTACGACGACGGACACGATGATCCAAGAGCATGAGCCCGAAGCGACCCCGCGATCCCCGGCGGCAGAGGATCCCGAGGCGCCGCAGGAGCCCGAGGCGACCCGCCGCGACAGCGGTCCCACCGAGAGCAGCCGGGCGAACCGCGGCTGGTGGGACCGGAACGCGGACGACTACCAGACCGAGCACGGCACCTTCCTCGGCGACGACCGTTTCGTCTGGGGCCCCGAGGGCCTCGACGAGGTGGAGGCCGGTCTGCTGGGCCCGCCGGAGTCGCTGCGCGGTCTGGACGTCCTGGAGATCGGCGCGGGAGCCGCCCAGTGTTCGCGCTGGCTGGCCGGGCAGGGCGCGCGCCCGGTGGCGCTGGATCTCTCGCACCGCCAGCTCCAGCACGCGCTGCGTATCGCCGACGGCCGGTCCCTGACGTTTCCGCTGGTCGAGGCCGACGCGGGCACGCTGCCCTTCCGGGACGGCTCCTTCGACCTGGCCTGCTCCGCCTACGGCGCGATGCCTTTCGTCGCCGATCCGGTACGGGTGTTCCGTGAGGTACGGCGTGTCCTGCGGCCGGGCGGGCGGTGGGTCTTCTCCGTCACGCATCCGATCCGCTGGGCGTTTCCCGACGAACCGGGGCCCGAGGGCCTGTCGGTGTCGGCCTCGTACTTCGACCGCACGCCCTACGTGGAGCAGGACGAGCGGGGACAAGCGGTGTACGTGGAGCACCACCGCACGGTCGGCGACCGGGTACGGGACGTGGTGGCGGGCGGCTTCCGGCTGGTCGATCTGGTCGAGCCGGAGTGGCCCGCCTGGAACACCCAGGAGTGGGGCGGCTGGTCACCGCTGCGCGGGAACCTCATCCCGGGGACGGCGATCTTCGTCTGCGAACGGGACTGACGTCCGCGAACGGGAAGGGGACGTACGGGCCCGGCGCAGACGTACGGGCCTGATACGTCACCCGTCCCCGGCGCGTACGACACTGAGCGGGTGATCCGCGACGACATCCTCGGCAGTCTGCCCGTACGCACCGCCCTCCCCGCGCTGGAGCGGGCGCTCGACGGGCACGGCTGCGCGGTTCTGTGCGCACCGCCGGGCACGGGCAAGACGACGCTGGTGCCGCTGGCGCTGGCCGGGCTGCTGGGCCCTGCCGACGGTCCCGTACGGCGGGTCGTCGTCGCCGAGCCGCGCCGGATCGCGGCACGCGCGGCGGCCCGCCGGATGGCGTGGC
>NZ_MAUD01000521.1 GCF_001700515.1 Streptomyces lushanensis | reverse complement strand
TCAGCCAGCCGCCCTTGCCGATCAGCTCGGGGGCACGGACACGGGCACGGCGGGGCGAGGGCGCGGTGGTGGGCGCGGGGACGGCGTCGTTCATGGGACAAGGGTGCCATCCTGCGCCCGGGTCCGTCAGGCGCGGAGGCGGGACGGCGCTGCCAGGCCCAGGCGGCGGTCCTTCAGGGCCGGGAACTGTTCGCGGGTCGTGGTGACCCGCGTCAGGTCGAGGTCGGCCGTCAGGATCTCCTCGTCCGTGCCCGCCTCCGCCAGGACCTCGCCCCAGGGGTCCACGACGATGCTGTGGCCCGACTGCTCCACGCCCGCGTGGGTTCCGGCGGTGGCGCAGGCCAGGACGTACGACTGGTTCTCCACCGCGCGCGCCCGCGCCAGCAGCGTCCAGTGCGCGCGCCGCCGCGCCGGCCAGCCGGCCGGGACGACCAGCACGCGCGCGCCCGCGTCCACGAGGCCCCGGAACAGCTCCGGAAAACGCAGGTCGTAGCAGGTGGCCAGCCCGAGGACGGTCTCCCGGGCGTCAGGCCCGTCACCGCCGTCACGGCCGCCGGCATCGCCACCGCCGTCGGGCCCGGCCCCGCCGTCACCGTCGAGTGTGAGCGGCACCGTCACCAGCTCCTCGCCCGCGCTCATCAGCGTCGCCTCGCCCTTGTCGAAGCCGAAGCGGTGGATCTTGCGGTAGGTGCGGACCAGCTCACCGGCCGGGGACAGCACCAGCGAGGTGTTGTACAGCGCTCCCCCGGCGTCCCGCTCCACGAAGGAACCCGCGTGCAGCCAGACCCCCGCGTCGCCCGCCGCCTTCGACATCGCCTCGAAGGTGGGCCCGTCCAGCGCCTCCGCCTCCCGCGCGAACGACTCGTACGCGAAGGCGCCGACCGGCCACAGTTCGGGCAGGACCACCAGGTCGGCGAGGCCCCGCTGCCGCCGTACCAGCGCCGCGGCGCGCTGCCTGCGCGCGTCGACCGATTCGTACGGATCTACTGTGATCTGGATGAGAGAGGCGCGCACAGTACCACCGTCCTGGCATTCGAGCCGTCAACACGGGCCTACGATCGTCACACGAAAGCACTGCCGGGGTGCCATCAGGCAGCGTAACTTAGCTGCCAAACCTCCCACGCAGCCCGCAGCCAGCCCAGCAAGCCAGCCCGCGTACCGCAGAACCGCCGAGGGGTCACGTGACCGTCCATCCCAGCCTTCAGAACTACGCCGATGCCTGGACCCACTCCATCGAGGCCATAGCCGAGCTGGTGCAGCCGCTCGTCGAGGGCGAGTGGAGTTGGCGCACGCCGTGTCCAGGCTGGTCCGTACGAGACATCGTGTCGCATGTCATCGGCATGGAGAGCGAGCTGCTCGGGGACCCACGGCCCATCCACTCGCTGCCGCGCGATCTTTACCATGTGCAGAGTGAGTTCGCCCGCTACATGGAGATGCAGGTCGATGTGCGGCGGCACCACACCGCACCGGAGATGACCTCCGAGCTGGAGTACACGATCATCCGCCGCAACCGGCAGATCCGTAACGAGACCCGCTCGCCCGACACCATGGTCCGGGCGCCGCTCGGCAAGGAACAGACCCTTGAGGCGGCCTGGCGCGGGCGGGCCTTCGACGTCTGGGCCCATGAGCAGGATCTGCGGACGACGCTCAACAAGCCCGGCAACCTCGACTCGCCCGGCGCCCTGATCGCCCGTGACGCGTTGCTGGACGCGCTGCCGAAGGTGGTCGCCAAGGACGCGGGCGCGCCGCCGAACTCGGCGGTCGTCATCGATGTGAGCGGTCCGGTGGAGTTCCTGCGTACCGTCCGGGTGAACGCGGAAGGCCGCGGTTCGATCGACGGCTCGCCCTCGCTCGGCCCGCTGGTGACGCTGGCGATGGACTGGGAGACGTACTTCCGGCTGGCGTTCGGCCGGGTGCGGGCCACGGCGGTCGCCGACCGGATCAAGATCGACGGCGATGACGAACTGGCGACGGCGATCCTGCGCGAGTTCGCGGTGACGCGCTGACCCCCAGGCCGGGCTGCCGAGGCGGTGACCCCCTGCGGGGCGTCGGACGCGTCGCGGCGCCGCCGTAGCGGCGCCGGACACCGGGAGTCGGACGCGGGTCGCGCGGTCCGCGCCTGCCGGCCGGCCGCACCTTCCGTACGTACCGGCCCGCACGCCGTCTGTATGTTCGCACCCGCCCTCGCCCCCGTACGTGCACGGCCTCACGCCGGTACGCACCGCCCTCACGCCGGTACGTGCACGGCCTCCACCCGGCTCGCCACCAGTCGTTCGCGCTCCCGCCGGGCCGTCCGCGCCCGCAGCCGCAGGATCTGCACGATCCCGAGCGTTTCGAGGACGAAGACGGACGAGAACGCGATCCGGTAGTTCCCGTCGGTCGCGTCCAGCAGGACGCCGACCGCGAAGAGCGTCGTCATCGAGGCAACGAAACCGCCCATGTTGACGATTCCGGAGGCCGTGCCCTGACGCTCCGGCGGGTTCGCCGGCCGGGCGAAGTCGAAGCCGATCATCGACGCGGGCCCGCAGGCGCCGAGGACCGCGCAGAGCGTGATCAGCAGGACGGTGGGGGCGTGCTCGCCCGGGTACGCGATCGTCGTGGCCCAGATCAGCGCCGTCGCCCCGACCGTGCCCAGGGCCAGCGGCGCCCTGGCCCGGTGATGGCGGGCGATGACCTGCCCGTACACCAGCCCGACGGCCATGTTGGACAGGACGACGAGGGTGAGCAGTTCGCCCGCCACGCCCTGGGACAGGCCCTGGGCCTCGACCAGGAACGGCATGCCCCACAGCAGCAGGAACATCATCGCCGGGAACTGCGTGGTGAAGTGCACCCACAGCCCGAGCCGGGTGCCGGGCTCCCGCCAGGACTCGGCGATCTGCTTCCGTACGTAGGCGGCGCCCGCGTGCTCGACGGGAGGCGGCTCATGGCCTTCCGGATGGTCCTTGAGGAAGAGCAGAACCAGGACGAGTACGACGGCACCCGCGAGCGCGCTGCCCGCGAAGGTGGTGGTCCAGCCGAGGCCGTGCAGGGCGCGGGAGATGAGGATGGTGGAGACGAGATTGCCCGCCACCCCGAAGAGCGCGGCGATCTGTCCGATCATCGGTCCGCGCCGGGCCGGGAACCACCGCGTGCCGAGGCGCAGCACGCTGATGAAGGTCATCGCGTCACCGCAGCCGAGCAGGGCGCGGGCGCCGAGGGCCGTGCCGTACGAGGGCGCGAGCGCGAAGCCGAGCTGTCCGGCGGTGAACAGCACCACGCCGATGGTCAGCACCTTCCTGGTGCCGAGCCGGTCGACCATCAGGCCGACGGGTATCTGCATGCCCGCGTACACGAGGAGCTGGAGTATGGAGAACGTCGAGAGCTCGGAGGCGTTGACGTCGAAGCGGTCGGCGGCGTCGAGACCGGCCACGCCCAGGCTGGTACGGAAGGTGACGGCGACGAAGTAGACGGTGACACCGATGCCCCAGACCCAGGCGGCGCGACGGCCGCCGGGCGGATCGCCCGGGAGGGTGACGGAGGAGGAGCCCGCGGAAGCGCTCACCGTGCCTCACCCCTGACCAGCACCTTGACGCGGCTGATGTGACGGCGCAGACAGGCGGCGGCGCCGTCGGCGTCACCGGTCCTGATGGCGTCGAGCAGTTCGGCGTGTTCGGTGATGTTCTTGGCGATACGGTCGGGATGCGCCTCCATGACGGCGACGCCCATCCGCAACTGCCGGTCCCTGAGCTGGTCGTAGAGCCGGGAGAGGATCTGGTTCCCCGCGTGCCGCACGATCTCGGCGTGGAAGCAGCGGTCGGTGGCGGCGACGGCGGCGAGATCGCCGTCCACGGCGCGCTGCCGCTGCTCGTCGAGCAGTTCCTCCAGCCGCTCGATCAGCCGCGCGGAGGCCGGCACGGCCTTCCGTACGGCGAACTCCTCGACCAGCAGCCGCGTCTCGACCACATCGGCGATCTCCTGGGCCGACACGGCGAGCACGAGGGCGCCCTTCTTGGGATAGAGCTTGATCAGCCCCTCGACCTCCAGCTTCAGAAGAGCCTCGCGCACGGGCGTGCGGGACACCCCGACGGCCTCGGCCAGCTCTCCTTCCGTGAGCAGGGTGCCGCCTTCGTAACGGCGGTCGAGTACGGCTTCCTTGACATGGCTGTAGACACGGTCTGCGGCGGGCGGTCGCTTCACAGGGGTCGGCGTGGGAGCTTGGGCCGGAGCGGCAGCGGCGGAAGGCATGCGCACAGCTTAGATACAACACAGATGCGCGAGCACCCTCGTCCGGGATGCGGACGGACGCATTCGACGGCGCGTCCGGTGACACGCGGCGCGTTCGGTGGCGCATCGCACGGCGTTCGCGTGCATCCATCCGGGGTGCTCGTGAGTCTCAAGACGGGACCCCTTTCCCAAGGTGGTCCTGTTTTGGCGCATTTCAACGCATTCGCGGATTCGGAGCGTTTCCTTTGATGTCCAGTCTCCCGGGCGCACGCAGAGCCGCCACGGTCACGGTCACCCTCACCGCCGGCGCGCTGCTGTCCGTCTCCTCCCTGGTCGCGCCCGCGCAGGCCGCCACCGCGCCGTCCATCGGCGGCAAGGGCGGGTTCGTGCTCAACAACGCGACCGGCGCCACGGTCTACGGCAAGGCCGCCGACACCCGGCGTCAGATGGCGAGTACGACAAAGATCATGACGGCCGCGGTGGTGCTCAACACCAAGGGCGTCGACCTCAACCGCAAGGTGACCGTCAAGCAGGCCTACCGCGACTACGTCACCAAGCAGGGCGCCAGCACGGCGGATCTGCGCACCGGCGACAAGGTCACCGTCCGCCAGCTGCTGTACGGGACGATGCTGCCTTCCGGGTGCGACGCCGCGTACGCGCTCGCCGACACCTTCGGCACCGGCTCGACGACCGCCGCGCGCACCAAGTCGTTCATCGCGAAGATGAACGCGACGGCCACCTCGCTCAAGCTCAAGAACACCAAGTTCGACTCGTTCGACGGCATCTCGCAGAGCGGGAAGAACTACACGACCCCGCGCGACCTCGCGAAGATCGCCCAGTACGCCATGAAGAACACGAACTTCCGCGCCGTCGTCAAGGCCACCTCGTACAAGAGCACGGCGCCGACCAGCACGGGCGGCAAGCGCACGTACACCTGGTACAACACCAACAAGCTGCTCGGCTCCTACAAGGGCGCCGTCGGCATCAAGACCGGCACCGGCACCGCCGCCGGACCCTGCCTGGTGTTCGCCGCCACGCGCGGCAGCAAGACGCTCGTCGGTGTCGTCCTGAACGGCGCGGACCGTTACAAGGACGCGGCCAAGCTGCTCGACTACGGCTTCGGCTCGTCGACGGCGAAGACGATGAAGCTGCGCACCCTTCCGGCGAACGCACAGCGCGACTGATCCCGACCCCGTCGGGCCGAACGGGAGCCGCGCCGGAACCCAACCCTCCGGCGCGGCTCCCGCGTTGTCACAGGTATGACCTGGCGTCAGAACAGTGACGCGGCTCGCTGACTCGCCTGCCTGTTCGTCCGCCTGCTTCTCCGCCTGTTCGTTCGCTCGCTCGTCCGCTCGCGATCAACCGCCCGTACGCGCTCACGCCCACGCGCGTCCACACCCGCGGGCGCACGCTCACGGGCCGGTCTCCATTGGGGGGTACAACTCATCATGCGTCTGCGCACTCTGCCGGCCGCCACCGCACTGGCGGTCCTGTTCAGCTCGGCGGTTCTCACCGCCGCACCGGCGTCCGCCGACACCACCAGACCCGTCGCGGTCGGGGACGCGGACGACACGGTCGTCGACGGCGTCCACCAGCGGCTGTACTTCAGCGACCGCGGCCAGAACAAGATCGTCGTCACCGACTACACCGGCAAGGTCGTCACCACGCTCACCGGCCTGCCCCAGGTCCGGGACCTCGAACTGAGCCCGGATTCGGGCACGCTGTACGCCGCGCTCCACGGCGCGGACAAGATCGTCGCCATCGACACCGCGACGCTCACACAGACCGCCGAGTACCCGACCGGCGACGGGACCATCCCTTCCCAGCTCGCCTACGCCGACGGCAAGCTGTGGTTCGGATACGGCGACCAGTGGGCGTCCGGGCTCGGCGCGGTCGATCTGACCGCCGAGACACCCACGGTGACGCTCGACCTGGCGGCCGGCCACGACTGGTCCGGCCCGCCCATGCTCTACGCCGACCCCGACAACCCGGGCACGCTGCTCGCCCTCGACGGCCACATCAGCTCCGCCCCGATCGTCGTCTACGACGTCTCCTCCGGCACTCCGGTCATCCGTGTCTCCGCCGAGAAGGGCGGCTTCTACAAGGACGCCGCCCTCACGGCGGACGGCCGGTCGGTCGTCGTGGCCGGTCCCGGGAACCGGGCGCTCACCGAGTACCGGCTCTCCGATCTGGAGCAGGTGCGCACCTACCCCGTCCCCGACGAACCGGTGACGGTCAGCGTCGCTCCGGACGGCACGGTCGCGGCGACCCTTCTCGACACCGACAACCTCGGCGACACGTATGTCTTCAGCCGAGGCGCCGGCCAGCCCGCCAGCGTCCGCAATCTGTCGTCCGGCTGGATGCCCCCGTTCGGGCACTCGATGAACTGGTCGGCCGACGGCGGGAAGCTGTTCGTGCTGAGCGGGTCCTCCGAATCCACCACGTTCCACGCCCTGGACGAGCCCCGCAAGTACGTCGGCACGCTCAAGGCCGACGCCCCGGCCACCGCCACACGTGCCAAGCCGCTCACCGTCAAGGGCTCGCTCGTCTCCGCCCTCGCGCTGCCCGCCGGGACGCCGCTGACCGTCACCCGTACCGACATGGAGTCGCCGAAGGGCAAGTCGCTCGGCACCAAGTCCCTCGGCACGGGCGGCAAGTTCTCGTTCACGGACACTCCGCCGGCGGGCGGCAAGGTCACGTACAAGGTGACGTACGCCGGTGACGCCACGCACACGCCGGCGACCGCCTCGGACAGCGTCACCGTCTCCCGCGCCACACCCGCGCTGACGCTGAACAACAACGGCAAGGTCTACGACTACGGCAAGGACGTCGCGTTCACGGCGCACCTCGGCACGACGTACAAGAACCGCACCGTCGAGATCTGGGCCGATCCCTTCGGCTCCGACAAGCCGAACAAACTGGTGAAGACCGGCACGGTCAACTCCAAGGGCGATCTGTCGGTCACCCTGGACATGACCCGGGACGCCACGGTCACCGCCGTGTTCAAGGGCGACGGCCGCTATGCCCCGAGGTCGGTCAAGTCCACGGCGTACGCCAGGGTGAGGGTCTCGACGGCGCTGTCCAAGCACTACAGGACCGGCAAGATCGGCTCCACGACGTACCACTACTTCCGCAAGAACACCGATGTCATCTTCACGACGACGATGACCTACCACACGGGCCGCAAGCAGCGGCTCGAACTGGAGTTGTACTTCCAGGGCAAGTGGTACGCCGGCGGCACCGAGTACTTCAAGCTCGGCACCAACGGAAAGTCGGCCGTCAACCTGGGCCACGCCGGTGAATCCGGCATCCGCGCCCGGGTGCGCTCCTCGTACATCAACAGCGGCTCCGGAGACACCGTCAACTCGACGACGCACGGGGCGTGGAAGTACTTCGTCTTCACGAACTGATCCGACGACCGGTCCGAGCACGCCCCAAGGGCTGTCCCTCCCGCACCTCACCCGCGAAAGCCGGTGGGGTGCGGTATGTGCGGGTCTACGGGCGGCGCAGTCCGGCGCGGGGGCCGCCGGGGCGCCGCCGCGGCGCGGGGCGTCAGCGTGAGGCCCGTACCAGCAGGCCCGTGAGCAGCACCTCGAACAGCTCGCGCACCGTGTCCGTGAAGTCGATCCGCAGGACCGCGAGCGCGGGCTCGGCCTCGTACGCGGCCAGCATCGCGGCCGAGGGCTGGGTGTGGGTCCACACCGCCCCGGTCGTCAGCAGGACGGCGCCGCCGAACCGCACCGCGTCGGGCTCGGTCAGTTCGGGAAGACGGGCGCACAGCAGCCGGACCAGCACACCGACGTTCGCGAGCGCGGCGCGCTTGTACTCGGCGGCGACCCGGGGCGAGACATTGCGTTCGAGCACCGCGGCCTGCGCACTGACCAGGTCGCAGAGAACGGGACGGTCCGCCAGCGAGGTCGCGAGCGCGGCGGCGAGCTGATCGGCGCGCTCGGAGAGCGGGGCGTCGGCGTCGACCGCGGCGGCGAGGTCGCCGTCCAGGTGGTCCAGCCATTCGCGGGACGCGACGTCCAGCAGTTCCAGCAGCACGGCCTCGCGGGACTCGAAGTAGCGCAGCACATTGGATTTGGCGAGGCAGACGCGCCGGCTCAGCTCGTTGAGGCTCAGCCGCGCCACGGGCATCTCGGTCAGCATCGCGGTGGCCGTGTCGAGGATCGCCTGTCTGCGCGCGGCGCGCTGCTCGTCGCTGCGGGCTCGCTGGAAGGGCATGGTCATGGCACCAGACTACAGACCCCTGGTCTGTTGTTATCGAACCGACGGTCTGATAGCTTCGCCGACAACAGACCGCCGGTCTGCTGAGAACCCGGACCAGGTCCGTCCATGACACCGGCCCGTCCTCATCAGTGCTGACCCGCCCTGCCCCGACCTGCCCTGACCTGCCCCGATCCACCCCTCACCCCGGGAGTCACCATGTATGCCGTCCCCGACCAGACCGGAAAGCTCGCCGTCGTCACCGGCGCCA
>NZ_MAUD01000520.1 GCF_001700515.1 Streptomyces lushanensis | reverse complement strand
CCGGTGGCGGGGAGCGGAGCGCGGTGTCGCTCCGCGCCCGTGACATCGCCCAGCGGCTCAACGGCAAGGGCTACGCCCTGGCCCAGGCGGATTCCACGCCCAGCCCGCAGGAGAAGACCACGGTCAGCTTCCCCAGCGCGGATCTGGAGGGCGACGCGCAGGCCGTGGCCAAGTCCCTGGGGATTCCACTGGGTTCGGTCCAGAAGTCGACCGACGTGTCCGGTGTCACGCTCGTCGTGGGCGCGGACTGGCGCAGCGGCTCGTCGTATCCGAAGGAGTCCAGGCCGGAGGCGGGCGGCATACCGAAGTCGGCGGACGCGATCAACGGCTCGAAGAAGGACGCGTGCATGCCGGTGTACGCGCCGTACCGCTTCTGACCGTCCGCACACACATGCTGAAGCGCCGCCCGGGAGACTCCCCCGGGCGGCGCTTCACGTCTGTCCGTACACACCGCTCGTACGAGCCGGCCGTACGAGCTGCCCGTCCGTACCGCTCCTGCGAGCCGTACCGCTCGTACGAGCCGGCCGTACGGTCCGGCTACGCCTCGACCGTCGGCCGTACCGCCGGGCGACGGCTCGCGATGACCTTCTTGGCCAGCGAGCGCGGGCTGGTCAGAAAGCCGTATCCCCACGACATGTGCATGGTGGCGAGCGCCACCGGGATCCGGAGCCTGGCCTTGAGCGGCAGGCCCTTGCCCGCGGGCACCGAGCCCGCGGCGATCGCGGCGAGATAGCCCGCCGGGACGATCAGACCCCACGGGGTGAGCGCCACGCCGACGACCACGCCCGCGGCGATGGCGCAGACGGCCGTCGGCGGGGCGAGATAGCGCAGATTGATCGAGCCAGAGTGGTAGCGGGCGACGACATGGCGCCAGCGCCCGTAGTCCTTGTACTGCTTGGCGAGCGCCCTGACCGAGGGCCGGGGACGGTACCGCACGCGCAGCTCGGGAGAGAACCAGATCCCGCCGCCGGCCTCGCGGATACGGAAGTTCAGCTCCCAGTCCTGGGCCCGGATGAACTCCTCGTTGTAGCCGCCCTGCTGCTCCAGGGCCTCGCGCCGGAAGACCCCCAGATACACGGTTTCGGCGGGCCCGGCCTCGCCTCCGGTGTGGAACGCCGCGTTGCCGACACCTATTTTCGAGGTCATGGCGGCGGCGACCGCGTTCTCCCAGTCGTTCTCGCCCTCGGCGTGCATGATGCCGCCGACGTTCTGCGCGCCGGTCTCCGCCAGCAGCCGGACGGCGGTCGCGATGTAGTCGGGCGAGAGCATGCCGTGACCGTCGACCCGTACGACGACGGGATGCCTGGACGCCTTGATCGCGGCGTTCAGGGCGGAGGGGGTGCGGCCGGTCGGGTTGGGGACGGTCCGGACGGTGGCCCGCGGGTGGGACGCGGTCTCCCGGACCAGCTCCGCGGCGATCTCGTCCGTACGGTCCGTGGAGGGCCCGAGCGCGATCACCACCTCCATCTCGCCCTCGTACTCCTGCTCCAGGATGTGCCGGACGGAGTTCCGCAGATGACGTTCCTCGTTGAGCACCGGCATGATCACGGAGACCGCGGGCGGCAAGGCAGGCATGGAGTCTTCTGGGTCCTTCGGGAGACGGTCGGTACGGCGTCGGGGTTCGGTAGGGCGTTCTGTGCGTTCTGCGCGGCGGCGCATACGTCGGTGCATACCTCGGTGCATACGTCGACGCATACGTCGGTCACGTTACCGCGAACGGGGGACAGCGACGCGCGCCGCCCGTGCGGTGCGCGTCGCTGTCCCCCGTTC
>NZ_MAUD01000519.1 GCF_001700515.1 Streptomyces lushanensis | reverse complement strand
GAGGGACGGGAGTCAAGGGTGGGCGCAGCCCATCGGCTTGCCGACGCGACGAAGGAGCGCCCTTGACGCCCGACCCGCAATCGCGAAACTGAAACCTCAAGGGGCGGCCCCCACGCGACACAGAACCTCCCGGCCCACCCCGACTACCCCTCGGTCTGCACCCGCAGCCAGAGCAAGCAGAGCAGCCAGGGCAAGCGGGCAGCCAGAGCAAGCGGGCAGCCGGAGCAGCCGAAACAAGCGCGCGTCCAGACCAGCCGAAGCCAGCGGCCAACCACGCCACCACGCCACCACGCCAACCATGCCAACCATGCCAACCACGCCAACTACACCAACCAGGCCAACCAGGTCAGCCAGAGCCACCCCCCCATCCTCACCACCACCCCCACCAATTCATCCACCGCACAAGCGGTTACACGACCGTGTGAAGTCTTGGTGATGGCGGTGAAATGGGTGTTCGACGGCCGTATGGTCCCGGTCCATGGCACTTGTCTTCGAGCATGCCGACAGACTTTTCGCGCTGCTGAACAGGCTCGTACGTCGCCCGCGAAAAGGTGAATTACCCGAGCAGGTCAAGGACCGGGAGGGGTTGCCCGTTGTCTGGCTGATAGGCGACGACCAGGACGATCTGGCCGAGGGCGTGAGGCGTTCGCTGAACACGGCCGAACCCGGCCGCGTTCCGCACGAGCTCATCGACATGTCCGCGATGTGGGCCGACGTCGAACTCACCCGCAGCGACGGTGAGCGGAGCCTGTCGCCGGAGTGGAAGCAGGCGGAGCTGTACCGCCGCGTCCTCGTCAAACTCGCGCAGGAGTACTCGTCGGCGAGCAACGGGCACGACCGACGGGTGCGGTTCCGGCGGTTCGGGCTCGTCAACTGGCTTCTGGAGATGACGTACACCGCCGACGAACCGGATCCCCAGCACGACCGGGACATGCTGCGACGGCTGCGCGACCGGGAGCTCCAGCGAAGACCGCTGTTCGGTTTCATGCGCAGTCCGGGCACCGAGGTGGCGTTGGAAGCGCACGCGCCCTGGTGGGCGTACTTCTTCGGGCTGCATGTGCTCCCGCTCGTCTGGTTCCGGGCCTGGCGGGTTCTCGGCAGTGAGTACCGGTGGCTGCTGCACCAGCCCTACATGGCGCCCCGCGACCCGGGCACCTTCAGCGGCTTCGCCCTGCGCCTGACCCAGCCCCGCTGGGGCGGTGAGGACCCCGAGCAGGTCGGCAAAATGCTGATCAACGCCTTCCTGGAGGACCTTCGCGCCGCCTACCGGCGCCGTATCTGGCGCCGCCGCGCGGCGCGCCGTACCACATACTGCGTGGCGTTCCTCAAGGGCGTGAGCAGCGACAACCGAGGCCGGGCGCTGATCCGTTCGCTCATCGACGTACGGAACGACACCGGCGCGTTCGACCCGCTGCTGCTCGTGGTCAGCAGCGGGCGCACC
This sequence comes from Streptomyces lushanensis, assembly GCF_001700515.1. Classification (GTDB taxonomy): domain Bacteria; phylum Actinomycetota; class Actinomycetes; order Streptomycetales; family Streptomycetaceae; genus Streptomyces; species Streptomyces lushanensis. Next base: position 1,853 of record NZ_MAUD01000519.1, on the reverse strand, counting down.
GAGCACAGCCATCCGAGGGTGCGGGGGCTCACGGAGGATCTGTACGAGGTCTGGAAGCACAAGCTCCGGGACGCGGGAGGCGGTCGTACGGCCGGTCTCTGGTATCTGCCCGTCGAGGTGGGCCCGCCGCTGCCGGCCGACGCCACCGACTACGAGCGGCAGAAGGAACAGGCCGGCATGGCGGGCCGGTTCACCACGGATCCGCCCCCGGCCTGGGCACGCCGTGGAGTGACCGTCGCCGCCGCCGTCCTCGTACTCGCACTGATCGGCGCGGCGGGTGTCTACACGATCAGCGCCGAACAGCGGTGGCAGAAGAGGCACTGTGATCTGAGCCGGACCGACCCGGACGCGGACACCCTGGAGCGGCAGGAAGCGACCGGGGAGTGCGTCGGCGTGGCGTCCCACGGCTACGCCTTCGGCGCCACGGACGAGCGCCTCAGGACGACCCTCGCGACGATCGCCGACCAGAACAAGGAGGCCGACAGGATCCACCGCGACGCCCCGCGGCGGCCCGTGGTGACGCTGGTGCATCTGTCGGCACTCCTCAGCAGCCCCGGCAAGGGCCAGGCGTCCAGCGCCCTGTCGTATGTGAGGGAGGCCCTGCAAGGTGCGGCGAGCGCGCAGCGGCGGCAGCTCGACAAACGAGGCGACTCCGATCCCGTTCTGCGGATCTATCCGGCCAGCGCCGGTTCCGGAATGCGCTACGGGCCCCGGGCCGTCGCCACGATCGAACGCATGATGCGCACCGACCGGACCATCGTCGGCGTCACCGGGCTCGACCAGAGCCGCAGAGCGACGATCACGACCATAGGCGAGCTGACGCGCGTCGGTCTCCCGATGGTGGCCACGACCCTGTCGGCGGACACCCTCGACGACCACTCGCCCCTCTACTACCAGGTGTCGCCGCAGAACCGGCGGGAGGCGGAGGTCGCCGCCGCGTACGCCTCGTACCTGGCGCGCAAGGGGAAGCTGAAGCGCGCGGTACGGATCGTCCACTCCGCCGATCCGACCGACGAGTACAGCAGGAACCTGAGCGAGGACGCGGTCAAGTCCTTCCGCGCCGAGGGGTTCACGGTCGACAAACAGGGGTACAAGCCGTCGCCCGCGCCCGCCGGCACGTCGGGACATCCCGGTGCCCAGACCGTGGGTGAACAGGCCTGCGGATACGACGGGCTGGTGTTCTTCGCGGGACGCTCGGAGGACTTCGAGACCGTCCTGTCGTCGTCCAACACCTCCTGCGGTTCCAGCCCGCCGGCCTTCCTCGGCGGCGACGACGTGGCGCGGCTCGCGGCCGATCCCATGCGGCGCGGCGCGTATCCGAGGGTGCCCTACGAATTCCTGGACTTCACGCGCGGGGCCGCGTCCTGCGAGGGCGACAGCGATCTCTACAGCACGATGAAGCGGCTGTTCCCCGACGAGTGCGAGCAGGTGAGCAGCACCTCGCTCGACGGACACGCGGCGCTCGCCTTCGACGCGGTCAACCTGTATCTCAAGGCGGTCGGCCGACTCCAGGACACCGCGCCACAGCTGCCGCTCACCCCGCCCGCCGTCTGGCACATGCTCAGCAGCATCCACGGGGACGCCGCGCTGGACGGGGAGAGCGGGCGCGTCGACTTCGGCGGTGTCGTCGACCAGCAGATTCCGCTCGACAAACTCATCTCGGTCCAGCGTGTGGACGGCGCGAAGCCCGCCGTCCAGACCGGATTCTGCGGTCTGTGGGGGACATCGCCGGAGAGCGACTGGTGCCCGGATCCGGAGCGGGGCGGGAGGTGAAAGACAGGTGAGACAGCTGAGGCGCGGGAGCTGAGAGGTACGTGTTCCGGGCGCCGCACCCGCACCCGCACCCGCACCCG
>NZ_MAUD01000052.1 GCF_001700515.1 Streptomyces lushanensis | reverse complement strand
TGACCGTACTGGCGCAGCAGCGGCCACCGGAGCTGGCCGCCATGTGCGAGATCGCCCGGGTGAGCCATGCCCTGTGCGATGTCCGGTCGATGGACGACCTGGTGGACGCGGGGGTGCCCGGGCTGCGGATCACCCCGTACGGCGGCGACGGAGCCGGCGATCTGCTGCGGCTGGCCGAGGCCAGGAAGGGGCCGTACACGGCGGTGGAGACCGCGCCCGACGATGTGGCGCTGATCGCCTTCACCTCGGGAACGACGGGCCGGCCCAAGGGCTGCATGCACTTCCACCGGGACGTCCTGGCCGTCGCCGACACCTTCTCGCACCAGGTGCTGCGGCCGGAGCCCGGCGATCTCTTCGCGGGCAGTCCGCCGCTCGGCTTCACCTTCGGTCTCGGCGGACTGGTGATCTTCCCGATGCGGGCCGGCGCGTCCGCGCTGCTGCTCGAACAGGCCCGGCCCAGGGAGCTGCTGGCGGCGATCACCGAGCACCGGGTGTCGGTGCTGTTCACCGCACCGACCGCCTACCGGGTGATGCTCGACGAGCTGGCCGCGCGTCCCTACGACATCTCCTCACTGCGGCGCTGTGTCTCGGCGGGCGAGAACCTGCCCGCCGCGACCTGGCACTCCTGGCATGAGCGGACCGGGCTGCGGCTCATCAACGGCATCGGTGCGACCGAGCTGCTGCACATCTTCATCTCGGCGGCGGACGAGGCGATCCGGCCGGGTACCACCGGCGTACCGGTGCCCGGGTGGCAGGCGTGCGTCATGGACCACTCGGGCGCGCCGGTGCCCGACGGCGAACCGGGGCTGCTGGCGGTACGAGGTCCGGTGGGCTGCCGCTATCTGGCGGATCCACGCCAGCGCGAGTATGTGCGGGACGGCTGGAATCTGACCGGTGACACCTATGTGCGCGAGCCCGACGGCTACTTCCGGTATGTGGCCCGTGCGGACGACATGATCATCTCGGCCGGCTACAACATACCCGGCCCCGAGGTCGAGGACGTGCTGCTGGCCCATCCCGATGTGCGGGAGGCTGCGGTGGTCGGCCGCCCGGACGAGATGCGTGGCCAGATCGTCGCCGCGTACGTCGCCCTGCGGGAGGGCGCCGAGCCCGGCGAGGAGACCGCCCGGAGTCTGCGGGAGTTCGTCGGGGAGCGGCTGGTGCCGTACAAACGCCCGCGCGCGATCGTGTTCCTGGACGCCCTTCCCCGTACGCCCACCGGCAAGCTCCAGCGCTATCTGCTGCGGGACCAGGGCCTACAGTGATCATGTGGCCGAGCAGCACACTCCCCGCTCCCTGATCGTCACCCTGTACGGCGCGTACGGCCGCACACCGGACGGCGCACCGCTCCCCGTGGCAGGACTGATCCGGCTGCTGGGAGCCGTCGGTGTCGACGCGCCCTCGGTGCGCTCGGCGGTCTCCCGGCTCAAACGCCGGGGTCTGCTGATCCCCGAGCGTACGGCGGAGGGCGCGGCCGGATACCAACTGTCCGACGAGGCCCGTCAGTTGCTCGACGACGGCGACCGCAGGATCTACCACCGACCCGCGCCCCGGCTCTCCGACGGCTGGGTCCTCGCCGTCTTCTCCGTACCGGAGTCCGAGCGCCACAAACGCCATCTGCTCCGCTCCCGGCTGGGCAGGCTCGGCTTCGGTACGGCGGCCCCCGGTGTCTGGATCGCGCCGGGCCGGCTGTACGAGGAGACGCGCCGCACGCTGCGGCGGCTCCGGCTCGACGCGTACGTGGACCTGTTCCGCGGCGAGCACCTCGGCTTCGAGCCGACGGAGGAGGCCGTGGCCCGCTGGTGGGATCTGGACGCGATCGCCGCCCGGCACGAGGAGTTCCTGACCGCGCACGAACCGGTGCTGCGCGCCTGGGAGACCGGGCATGCCGGACCGGCGCCGGAAGCGGGGACGACACCGGAAGCCGGGACGACGCCGGGCGGGGAGCAGGCGCGGGCGGTGGGGCCGGCGGTGGACTCGGCGCGGGCGGTGGAATCGGCGCGGGACGCCTATCGCGACTATCTGCTGGCACTGGACTCCTGGCGCCATCTCCCGTACACGGACCCCGGCCTGCCCGCGGAGCTGCTCCCGGGGAACTGGCCGGGCGAGCGCTCCGCCGAGGTCTTCGCCCGGCTGCACGCCCGGCTGCGCGACCCCGGGCTGGAGTTCGTACGAGGACCGCTCAGCGCGGAGTGAGGCGCGGCCCGGGCGCGTCGGTGCGGCCCGCCGGCGGGGGGCGGCTGCCCGCGCGGTACGGAGGCGGCCAGGACGCGGCCGGCCCCTCGTAGCCCTGAGCGGCGGCGGCGTGCAGGGTCCACTGCGGATCGTGCAGATGCGGCCGGGCGAGGGCGCAGAGATCGGCGCGGCCCGCCAGCAGCAGGGAGTTGACATCGTCCCAGGAGGAGATCGCGCCGACGGCGATCACCGGGACGGACAGCGTGTTGCGGATCCGGTCGGCGAACGGCGTCTGGTAGGAGCGGCCGAACTCGGGCCGCTCGTCCGCGACGACCTGGCCGGTGGAGACGTCGATGGCGTCGGCGCCGCGCGCGACGAAGGCGCGGGCGATCTCGACGGCCTCCTCCGCGGTGGTCCCGCCCGGCGCCCAGTCGGTGGCGGAGATACGGACGGTCATGGGCAGCTCCTCCGGCCAGTCGGCCCGTACGGCGTCGAAGACCTCCAGCGGGAAGCGCAGCCGGTTCGCGAGCGGGCCCCCGTAGACGTCGGTGCGCCGGTTGGTCAGCGGCGAGAGGAACCCGGAGAGCAGATAACCGTGGGCGCAGTGCAGTTCGAGCAGATCGAAGCCGCTGCGCCGGGCCCGCCGGGCCGCCGCCGCGAACTGCTCGCGGACGGTGTCGAGCTGGCGGCGGTCGAGCTGGTGCGGTATCTGGCTGACGCCCGGCCGGTACGGCAGCGGGGAGGCCGCGGACACCGGCCAGTTGCCGGTGGGCAGCGGCTCGTCCATGCCCTCCCACATCCGCCGCGTCGAGCCCTTGCGTCCCGCGTGGCCGAGCTGCACCCCGACGGCCGTACCGGGCGAGCCGGCGTGGATGAACTCGGTGATCCGCCGCCAGCCGTCGCCCTGTTCGCGGGTGTAGAGACCGGCGCAGCCCGGAGTGATCCGGCCCTCGGGGCTGACACAGACCATCTCGGTCATCACGAGACCGGCGCCGCCGAGGGCGCGGGCGCCGAGATGGACGAGATGGAAGTCCCCGGGCACACCGTCCACCGCGGAGTACATGTCCATGGGCGAGACGACGACACGGTTGCGCAGCGTCAGCCCGCGCAGCCGGAACGGTGTGAACATCGGCGGTGTGCCGGGCGGGCAGCCGAAGTCCTCCTCCACCGCCCGGGTGAAGCCGGGATCGCGCAGCCGCAGATTGTCATGGGTGACCCGGCGGCTGCGGGTCAGCAGTCCGAAGGCGAACTGGCGCGGCGGCTGGTCCGTATAGGTGGCCAGTTCCTCGAACCAGCGCAGACTGGCGGCGGCGGCCCGCTGGGTGGACTCGACCACCGGCCTGCGTTCGCTCTCGTACGCGGCGAGCGCGGTCGGCAGATCCGGCCCCTCCTCGATACAGGCGGCGAGCGCGAGGGCGTCCTCGACGGCGAGCTTGGTGCCGGAGCCTATGGAGAAGTGGGCGGTGTGCGCGGCGTCGCCGAGCAGCACCGTGTTGCCGTGGCTCCAGCGGTCATTGACGACCGTACGGAACGCGGTCCAGGAGGAGGCGTTGGAGCGCAGGGGCCGCCCGCCGAGCGCGTCGGCGAAGACGGCGGCGCACCGCTGGGCCGACCGCCGCTCGTCGAGCCGGTCGAACCCGGCCGCGCGCCACACCTCTTCGCGCATCTCCACGATGACGGTGCTCCGGGGGCCGCCCTCGCCGCCGTTGCCGTTGCCGTTGCCGTCGGCGAAGGGGTAGCCGTGGAGCTGCATCACACCGTGCGCGGTCTCGGCGATCTCGAAGCGGAACGCGTCGAAGGCGAAGTCGACGGCGAGCCAGATGTAGCGGCAGCGGTGGGTGGTGATCCGCGGCCCGAAGACCTCGGCGTGCGTGTCACGGGTGAGGCTGTGGACCCCGTCGGCCGCGATCACCAGATCATGGGTGGCGGCGAGTTCGGCGGCGGGCGGTGCTCCGGTACGGAAGCGGAGCCGTACGCCGAGGGAGGCGCAGCGCTCGTGCAGGACCGCCAGCAGCCGGTGGCGGCCGAGCGCCGCGAAGCCGTGGCCGCCCGAGGTGAGGGTCCGGCCGCGGTGGACGATGTCGATGGAGTCCCAGCGGACGAACTCGCCGCGCAGCGCCCGGTGGACGACCGGGTCCGCGTGCTCGATACCGCCGAGTGTCTCGTCGGAGAGGACCACACCGAAGCCGAAGGTGTCGTCCGGGGCGTTGCGCTCCCAGACGGTGATCTCACGGTCGGGTCCGAGGCGTTTGAGCAGGGCAGCCGCGTAGAGCCCGGCGGGCCCGCCGCCGATCACCGCGACACTGCGCACGCCGGGCAACGCTAACGCCCCCGCCACTTCGGCGCGCGTTTCTCGGTGAAGGCCGCGTGGAACTCCGCGTAGTCCTCGCCGTGCATCAGCAGCGCCTGGGTGGCGGCGTCCAGTTCGACGGCGGCGGCCAGCGGCATGTCGAGCTCCGCGGTGAGCAGCGCCTTGGTCTGGGCGTACGCGAGGGCCGGGCCGCGTGCGAGATGACGGGCCAGCTCCATGGCCCGTGCATCGGCGGCGCCCTCGTCGGTCAGTTCGCTGATCAGCCCGATCCGTTCGGCCTCGGGTGCGCGGACGGGCTCGCCGAGCATCAGCAGCCGGGTCGCGTGGCCGAGCCCGACGACCCGGGGCAGCAGATAGGCCGCTCCCATGTCACCGCCGGAGAGCCCGACCCGGGTGAAGAGAAAGGCGAACCGCGCGGTGGGATCCGCGATCCGGAAGTCGGCCGCGAGCGCGAGAACGGCCCCGGCGCCCGCCGCGACCCCGTGCACGGCGGCGATCACAGGGAAGGGGCACTCGCGGATCGCCCTGACCACCTGCCCGGTCATCCGGTTGAAGTCGAGCAGCCGGGCGGTGTCCAGACCGAGGGTCGCGCCGATGATCTCGTCCACGTCGCCGCCGGAACAGAAGCCGCGCCCCTCACCCGCCAGCACCAGGGCGCGTACGGAACGCTCTCTGGAGAGTTCGGCGAGCAGATCGCGCAGATCGGCGTAGGCGCCGAAGGTGAGGGCATTGAGCTTCGCCGGGCGGTCGAGGGTGACGGTCGCGACACCGTCGGTGTCATGGACCAGCCGGAGATGGCGCCACTCCTGGGCACGGGGCACGGAGCCGGTGAACGGGCTCGCGAAGTCGCTCATGGAGTACGGCCTCCTTCAGCGGACGCTGTCCCTCGCCGGAACGGTATCACTCGTGTGTGACTGTCGTCACGAGTGCGCGATACGATTCGGGCCATCCCTGCCGCGCCGCCTCCGCCGCCCGTCCGCGCCGCGTCCGTATCACCCTGGGTCACCTGCCGCCTGGGCCGCCCGGGCCACCGCGCGGACCGGCCGGGCCCCCTCCCTATCCGCCCAAAGGCCCATCCGCCGGGATTTTCCGAGGGCCGAAGGTCCCGATCGGGGCGGGACCGAGGTCCCTTGTCCGGCGGGCCGCCGCCTCTAGCCCGCGCCCTTACCCTCCGTAAGGTTGAAGTCGACAGCACTTCAGACCCACGACACCCCCCGAACCCCTTGATCGGACCAACCGCCGTGCCGGAAACCTCAGGCCTCCCCTCCTGGCGTGTCGCACTGCCCCACAGTGCGGAAGCAGTACCGCTCGCCCGCGCCCTGGTCCGGACGGCGATCGCGCATCTCGCGGACAGGACCGACAGCGACACCGCGGAGCTGCTCACGGCGGAGCTGGTCGCCAACGCGATCAAGCACACGCCGGGAAGCGACCCGATCGAGCTGGTCGTGGAGCTGCTGCCCACCGGGTGCCAGGTCGAGGTGCACGACCGCGACCCGGCTCCGCCCGGGAATCTCTCGCGCCCGGGGTTCGGCGCGATGCCCGATCCCTGGCAGGAGAACGGCCGCGGCCTGCTGCTGATCCACACACTCAGCGCGGAGTGCGGCCACCGGCCCACCGATCAGGGCAAAGCGGTCTGGTTCACCCTCCCCACCGCCTGACCGCCCCGCGCGTCGCGGAGCACGAGAGGCTGCGGTACTGCCGACAGCACACCGCCGGAAGCCCGGCCGGGCACCGGGCGAACTGCCCGGGTCGTCCGGCCGTCGATGGTCCTACGCGAGACAGCACATTCGTGGAAGTGGACAGAGACCTCGGGCAGAGGACCCGGACCTCCGAACACGTCAGAACAAGGGCGGCGCCGTCTTGAAGTTCTCACCGCCGTAGAGCGACTCGTATCGGATCTCGATCACCAGACGCCGGGTGATGAGTTCCCAGAACCAGTCGCGCTCGTCTTCGCCGCACTCGTCAAGGTGCAACAAGAAGGCCGACTGCCCGGCCAGGACCACAGCACCCGGGCGCAGAGAGTAGGCACTGGGCCGCACGGGCAGAGATGCCAGAACGCGTTCTTGCGTGTGATAGTTCCATTGGCCGACGTGCTCTCCGTCCAACAGCACCACAGAGTTCGTCACAATGGCCGGCCCAAGTCCAGCATTGATGAGCAAAACGCCCACCTTGCGCTCTTCATGCCCCTTGACCCGTCGCATCACCAGCAAGGGCCTCACGGACTGGCGGTTGTGCGACCGTGTGGCTCTGGTTTGCACATAGCTGACCCAGAGTGCCGCGAGCGCGATGGCCGTTGCCGTGATGGCAACGATCGTGTCTGAACCCACCTGCCTGCCCCCCATGCAAACGCTCAGAGACCGTGGGCGATTCTCTTCACGGTATCGCCGGTCCGACTCCGTCCGCGAGCAGGCGGAGCAGCACGCTGGCATCCCCCGACCCGGCCACGGCGGCATGGCGCCTGCGGCCTCCGCGGGAAGCAGCGGCCAGATGGGATGGAGAGCCACGACCCGGACCTGGCGCATGACGCCAAGGCCGGCCACCAGCAACGGCGGCGCAGATGTGGGGAGTCCGCTACTCGTCCAGCTCGATGACGAAGTCCACCACGGTCGTGTCTCCCCGACGCACGATCGGGTGGGCTACTTCCACGATCCGGCCGGTTTCCGCGACATGCCGGCGCGTGTACCGCAGGACGGGTACACCTGCCCCGATGCGGAGAATCCGGGCTTCGAGGTCGGTGGGCATCGCCGCCGTGAACGACTCGGTCACCCGGTTCACGGCGATGCCGAGGCTCAGCATCTGGGCCCGAGTGCCGCCCGGCCACGGCTCATTGATGGGATCGGAGACCGGGGTTCCCACGACGTCGGACCAACGGACGTAGCTGGTCGACATCTGGGTGGGCTGGTCGTTGTCGTAGAACACGAAGTGCCGGGCGAGGAGCCGCTCGCCCGGCTCGCACTCGAAGAGTCCGGCCAGTTCGGCGTCGGCCCGGACTTTCTCGAACCGCTTGTCGAGTCGGTACTCGGACCAGGCGATGCCCTGGTCCCGGGTGTACGGCGTGGCCTTGGCTCCGGGAGTCGTCCGGTACCGGTCGGCGGCCATGCGGTGCACGGGTGGCCGGGGCCGGACGCGGGTGCCCGCACGAGCACGGGTCTCGACGAGGCCCTCGTTGCCGAGCAGCCGCATGGCGTTGCGGATCGTGGTGTCGGAGACCCGGTATTCCTCACACAGGGCGGGCAGCGTCGGCAGCCGGTCGCCCGGGCCGAACTCGCCGCTGGAGATGCGGCGTCGCAGGTCAGCGGCGATCCGCAGGTACTCGGGCTGTGCCACCACCACACTACCTTCCGAATGATCGAGTCAATCTGAGTACACATACTCTCCCGCGCCACTTGACCTGCGCCAACTCCAGCGACAATCTGAGCACAGAAAGAGATTATCCGTACTCAGATAGCGACGAAATTCGGGGAACAGTCATGTCCGAATCGGGGCAGACCTGGCGACAGGCATATGAAGGCCACCCCGCAGAAGCCGCACGCGTCCGCGCATGGACACGCGGTCGTCTCGGTCACGAAGACGCCCCGCTCGTCGCTCACGAGCTGTTCGTCGCGGTCCTCGGCAGCGTCACCACGCGACGCCCCGACATCATCGAGATGACCATCTCCACCGCCGGGCGTCGTATCCGGATCGCCGCCGCCGGCCGGCACCCGCTGCCCATCCTCCAGGTCCACGGCCCCGGCGCCATCGTCATCGACCGCCTGTCCGAGTCCTCTGGTGTATCCGTCGACGGCTCCGGCCTGTGGGCCCAGCTCACCGCACCCGCCGAGCTCAAGGCCCTGCGATGACCGGCGTTACGCCGCACACAAACCCTTCTCGATCAGCCGCCGCCCCCGGCTCCGGCCGCCATGACGCCGCGCTGCGACTGTCCGTGCCGCGCACAGGCAACCCACCCCACCGACTCCCGCCCCGACCGGATGCGTCGGCCAGGGCGGGTCGTCGCCCATTCGAAAACAGGAGGCCCCTATGAAGATCGCCATCCAGGCGCCCGCCACAGTGGACGCCCGGTCCCTACTGAAGGCCAAGGAGTTCAGTGCCGTCGCCGTGCCCGAACCACGCGGTCCGGGGCATCACGCGCACATCCTTGGATGGTCCGTGATCACCCTGCGCACCCACCTGGGCCACGGCAAGGAGGACTGCGATGCCTGAGTTCCCGAAGCCGTGGCTTCCGCCAATCGGCGGGAGCGTTGTACTGCGGTGGAGTAGCCACCCGAGATGTGTGGCGCTGGCGCGGCTGGAGTTGCGGAAGGCATTGGCCGATTGGGGTCTGTCCGTACTGGAGGACTCGGCCGTTCTGATTCTGTCCGAACTGCTGAGCAACGCCAGTCTGCACGCCAGGGTGACGCCGGAACAGCCCATCGAGACGAGCTATTTCCGCAGCTCGGGTGGGTTACGGATCGAGGTGCACGACGGTTCGCCGGAGCGCCCGAAGCCGCGTACCCCGGATCCGGAGGCGCCGGACGGTCGGGGGCTGCTGCTCGTGGAGGCGCTGGCGGACGAGTGGGGTGTGGCCGACCGGGCCGGACCGGGGAAGATCATCTGGGCGTCGCTGTCGCTCCAGGAGGCGGCGGACGGGGGGCCGGGGCATGGCTGACCTCTCTGCGACAGAAGGTGACCGGCCGCTGCCCGGCGCGATACGACCGCCGGCTCACGGAAGCAGGTTGCGCCTTCCCTGGGTACTGGCGAGTCAACCGATCATGGAACTCATCGAGTTCACCGTCGTGGACCTGACAGCGGAGCACGCGGCATATCCGAAGCGGACGGTAGCGCCGAACACCTCCGTCGCCCCTGGCAGCGGCGCTACCGCACGGCCTCGCCGCTGGAGCCCGGGCGCCCCGGGCGGCGAAGGCCCGGGGCGGTTGAGTCAGCTCACCCGATCGCAGAACCGGCCCCGGACGACCTCTGCTCGGGCAGAGCGAGCCCCGAAAGGGTGGCGACCAGGACCGCTTTGATCGTGTGCAGTCGGTTCTCCGCCTCGTCGAAGACGACGGAGTGCGCCGACTCGAAGACCTCGTCGGTGACCTCCAGCTCGGTCAGGCCGTGGCGCTCGTGGATCTCGCGGGCGACCGCCGTGCCGAGGTCGTGGAAGGCCGGCAGGCAGTGCAGGAACTTCACCGCGGGATTGCCGGTCGCGCGCAGCACGTCCATGGTCACGGAGTAGCGACCGAGCGCGGCGATCCGCTCGTCCCAGACCTCCTTGGCCTCCCCCATCGACACCCAGACGTCCGTGGCCACGAAGTCCGCGCCGGCGACGCCCTCCGCGATGTCCTCGGTGAGAGTCAGGCGCGCCCCGCTCTCCTCGGCGGTCTTGCGGGCCAGGGTGACGATCTCCTCGTCCGGCCAGTACGCGCGCGGCGCGACAAGCCGTACGTCCATCCCCAGCAGCGCGCCCGTGATCAGATACGAGTTGCCCATGTTGAAACGGGCATCGCCCAGATAGGCGAACGCGATCTCCGTCAGGGGCTTGGCGCTGTGCTCGGTCATGGTCAGCACATCGGCGAGCATCTGGGTGGGATGCCAGTCGTCGGTGAGGCCGTTGAAGACCGGCACCCCCGCGTGCGCGGCCAGTTCCTCGACGGTCCTCTGGGAGTCCCCGCGGAACTCGATGCCGTCGTACATCCGCCCGAGCACCCGGGCCGTGTCCTTGGCCGACTCCTTCTTCCCGATGTGGGAACCCGCCGGGTCGATATAGGTCGTGGCCGCGCCCTGGTCCGCCGCCGCCACCTCGAAGGCGCAGCGGGTACGGGTCGACGACTTCTCGAAGATCAGCGCGATGTTCCTGCCGCGCAGCCGCTGGATCTCGGTACCCGCCTTCTTCGCCGCCTTCAGCTCGGCGGCGAGCTCGATCAGGCCGCGGAACTCCTCGGCCGTGAAGTCCAGCTCCTTGAGGAAGTGGCGGCCTGCGAGGTGTATCGCCATGGTGGCTGCTCCTGGGGCGCAGAGAAGAGGTGGCATATACCGGGACCATGGAACTATATACGATTGCCCGTATTGCTATACGATCGCCTGCCGCACCGCGTGGTACGTACCACCCGCATGGACCACCCGTACGTCCTACACAGCGGCACGACCTACACCGCGGCGCGACGTACTACACCGCGGCGCGCTCCACCGGACAGCTCATACAGCGCGGTCCGCCGCGCCCTCGGCCGAGCTCGCTGCCCGGGATCTCGATCACCTCGATGCCCTGTCTGCGCAGATGGGTGTTGGTGGTGACATTGCGGTCGTAGGCGACGACGACCCCGGGCTCGACGGCGAGCACGTTGCAGCCGTCGTCCCACTGCTCGCGGGCGGCCGAGTGCACGTCCTGGGTGGCGGTCAGCACGCGGATCTCCGCCAGTCCCAGCGCCGCCGCGATGGCGCGGTGCATGTGCTCCGGCGGATGGTCGGTGACCTTCAGCTCATGACCGTCGGCGCCCGGTTCGATGGTGTACGAGCGGAGCATGCCGAGGCCCGCGTACTGGGTGAAGGTGTCACCGTCGACCATCGTCATCACCGTGTCGAGATGCATGAACGCCCGGCGTTTGGGCATGTCCAGCGCCACGATCGTGGTCGCGGAACCGGCCGCGAAAAGTCCCCGCGCCAGCATCTCGACCGCCTGCGGGGTGGTGCGCTCGCTCATCCCGATCAGTACGGCTCCCCCGCCGATGACCAGTACATCGCCGCCCTCGATGGTGGACGGATAGTCGTCCTGCCCTTCCGACCAGTGGTGGAATCGCCCGGCCTCGGGCGCGGTGAAGAGCGGATGGTGCTTGTAGACCGCCTCGAAGTGCACGGTCTCGCGCCGGCGCGCGGGCCAGCGCATGGCGTTGATGCTCACCCCGTCGTAGATCCAGGCGGAGGTGTCCCGGGTGAAGATGTGGTTCGGCAGCGGATCGAGCAGGAAGTCGTCCAGCGCCATCACATGGAAGCGGACGGAGGTCGGCTCCGCGTGCCGCTCCAGGAATTCCCGCTTGGTCATCCCGCCCACCAGCGCCTCCACCAGCTCGGCGGTGGGCAGCCCGTCGAAGGCGTCGCGGAGATGGCCCGTGGCGAGCGGACCGTACTCCTTCTCGTCGAAGACCCTGTCCAGTACGAGCCGCCGCGCGGCCGGCAGCTCCAGGGACTCACGCAGCAGATCGGCGAAGAGATGCACCCGCACCCCGCGGTCGCGCAGCACCGCCGCGAACGCGTCGTGCTCCTCCTGGGCGCGCCGCACCCACAGCACGTCGTCGAAGAGCAGCGCGTCCTTGTTGCCGGGCGTGAGCCGTTTCAGCTCCAGATCCGGCCGGTGCAGTATGACGCGGCTCAGCCGCCCGGTCTCGGAGTCGACATGGAATCCCATGCCCCCATCCTCACCGCAGGACGCGCGGTTCACGCGGTGAACGGACGAGGCCCTGGATCCGGCGCGCGGCCGTGACACCGCGCCCGGCCCCGGCACGGCGCCGGGCGCGGTGTCACAGCCCGGCTCGATGTCACAGCCGGGCGCCGTGCCGGAGCGGGCGCCGTGCCGGACCGGGCGCCGTGTCACAGCCGGGGGTCGACCGGCTCCGACTCCAGGGCCAGGACCGCGAAAACCGCCTCATGGACCCGCCACAGCGGCTCGCCGTCCGCCAGCCGGTCCAGCGCCTCCAGACCGAGGGCGTACTCCCGCAGCGCCAACGACCGCTTGTGGCCGACGGATCGGTTGCGCAGGCGCTGGAGATTCTCCGGCCGGGTGTACTCGGGCCCGTAGACGATCCGCAGATACTCACGGCCGCGTACCTTGATGCCCGGCTGTACGAGCCGCCCCTTCTCGTCCCGTACGAGCGCCGCGAGCGGCTTGACGACCATGCCCTCGCCGCCGCGCTCCGTCATCTCCAGCCACCAGTCGGTCCCGCCGCGCACCGATGCCTCGTCGCCGGTGTCGACGATCAGCCGCCGGGTGACCTGGAGCAGCCCGGTCGGATCGTGCTCGACCAGCAGGTCCAGCCAGGCGAGCTGCTCGTCGTGCGGGACCGCGGCGAGGCTGCGGCCCTGGACGGCGAGGAGCTGGAACGGCGCGATGCGCACCCCGTCCAGTCCGTCCGTGGGCCAGCAGTAGCGCCGGTACGCCTCGGTGAACGCCGCCGCGTCGGTGGCGCGGTCGCGCTGCGCCGCCAGCAGTCCGCCGACCTCCACGCCCCGGGACACGGCGGCTTCGAGCGCCCGGTCCACCGCGGGGAAGGCGGCGCCCGCGGCGGCGCCGACCGCCGCGTACTGCGTGCGCAGCAGACCGGTGGCCTTGAGCGACCAGGGCATCAGCTCGGCGTCCAGGAGCAGCCAGTCCGTGTCGAGTTCCCGCCACAGCCCGGCGGCCGTGACGGCCGTGCGCAGCCGCTCCAGTATCTCCTCGGTGACCGCGGGGTCGTCGAAGAAGGGCCTGCCGGTACGGGTGTGCAGCGCGCCGGTCGGTCCGGTCACACCGAAGCGTTCGCGCGCCACCGTCTCGTCCCGGCAGACCAGGGCCACCGCGCGCGAGCCCATGTGCTTCTCCTCGCACACGACGCGCGCGACACCGTCCGAGCGGTACTGGGCGAAGGCCTCGGCCGGGTGCTCCAGATAGTGGCCCGCGGTGGCGGCGGTCGCGTCGCGGACCTCGGCGCCGGAGGTCGCCGTGGGTGCCATGGTGGGCGGCAGATAGGCGAGCAGCCGGGGATCGACCGCGAAGCGGCTCATGACCTCCAGCGCCGCCGCCGCGTTCTGCTCGCGCACCGCCAGCCTGCCCAGGTGGCGGGTCTCCACGATCCGCTTGCCGTGCACATCGGCGAGGTCCAGCGGCCTGCCCTCCCGGCCGCCGGGTGCCTCAGTGGCCTGCGCCGTCAGCGGGCGGGCCGGTTCGTACCAGACGCGCTCGGCGGGTACGTCGACCAGCTCGCGCTCCGGCCAGCGCAGCGCGGTCATCCTGCCGCCGAAGACCGCACCGGTGTCCAGACAGATGGTGTTGTTGATCCATGAGGTCTTCGGTACGGGAGTGTGGCCGTACACCACGGCGGCCCGGCCCCGGTAGTCCTCGGCCCAGGGATAGCGCACGGGCAGCCCGAACTCGTCGGTCTCACCCGTGGTCTCGCCGTACAGGGCGTGCGAGCGGACCCGGCCCGAGGTGCGGCCGTGGTACTTCTCGGGCAGACCGGCGTGGCACACGACCAGCCTGCCGCCATCGAGCACGTAGTGGCTGACGAGACCGTCGACGAACTCCCGCACGCGGGCGCGGAACGCGTCGTCCTCCTTCTCGAACTGCTCGACGGTCTCGGCGAGTCCGTGCGTGTGCTGGACCTTCCTGCCCTTGAGCCAGCGGCCGAGCTTGTTCTCGTGGTTGCCAGAGACGCACAGGGCGTCGCCGGAGGCGACCATGTCCATCACCAGACGCAGCACACCCGGGCTGTCCGGGCCGCGGTCGACGAGGTCGCCGACGAAGACCGCCGTACGGCCCTCGGGGTGCGCGCCGTCCTGGTAGCCCAGTCTGCCGAGCAGGGTCTCCAGCTCGGAGCGGCAGCCGTGGACGTCCCCGATGATGTCGAAGGGACCGGTGAGATGGGTGAGGTCGTTGTAGCGGCGTTCGAGCACGACCTCGGCGGCGGCCACTTCCCGCTCACCGCGAAGGATGTGCACCTTGCGGAAGCCCTCGCGCTCCAGACCGCGCAGCGAACGGCGCAGTTCGGCACGGTGGCGCCTGATCACATGGCGCGGCATACCGGCGCGGTCGGGACGGCGGGCGTTCCGTGCCGCGCAGACCTCTTCCGGCAGGTCGAGGACGATCGCGACGGGCAGCACGTCGTGCTCGCGCGCGATCCGTACGAGCTGCTGACGGCCCTCGGGCTGCACATTGGTCGCGTCCACGACGGTGAGCCGGCCGGCCGCGAGCCGCTTGCCGACGATGTGGTGCAGTACGTCGAAGGCGTCGCGGCTCGCGCTCTGGTCGTTCTCGTCGTCGGCGACCAGTCCGCGGCAGAAGTCCGAGGAGACGATCTGGGTGGGCTTGAAGTGGCCTGCGGCGAAGGTGGACTTGCCCGAACCGGTGGCGCCGATCAGCACGACGAGGGAGAGGTCGGGCACCGGGAGGGCGCGCGGGACAGGGGCGGCGGCGGCCGTGACGGTGTCGTTCATGTCGCTCATGCGGCCTCTCCCTTCTGACGGCTGGTGCTCGGCTGGCTGGTGTCCTGGCGGGTGCCGTCCTGGTGGCTGGTGTCCTGGCGGGTGTTCTCCTGATGGCTGGTGAAGACGGCCATCTGTGTGGGCGGTCCCACCTCCGGGTCGTCGGGACCCACCGGGACGTACGCGACGTCGTAGCCGTGGCGCCGGGCGACCGCGCCGGCCCAGTCGCGGAACTCCTGGCGGGTCCACTCGAAGCGGTGGTCGCCGTGGCGTGCCTGCCCCGCGGGCAAGGTCTCCCAGCGGACGTTGTACTCGACATTGGGCGTGGTCACGATGACCGTACGGGGCCGTGCCGACCCGAACACCGCGTACTCCAGGGCGGGCAGCCGAGGCAGGTCGACATGTTCGACGACCTCGCTCAGCACGGCGGCGTCGTACCCCTTGAGCCGCTTGTCCGTATAGGTGAGGGCTCCCTGCATCAGCGTGACCCGGGCGGCCTGGCGCTCGCCCATCCTGTCCAGACCGATCCGGCGCGCGGCGATCGTGAGGGCGCGTACCGACACGTCCACACCGACGATCCGGGTGAAGCGCACGTCCTTCAGCAGCGCCTTCACCAGCCGGCCCTGCCCGCAGCCCAGGTCGAGCACCGTGCCCGCGCCCGTGGCACGCAGGGCGGTCAGGATCGCCTCGCTCCGCTGGTCGGCGAGCGAGAGCTCCTTCGTCACATCCACCCCGTTCACCCCTTCTGTCGCGTTTGCCCTGCGGTGCGCGTCCACGGTCCCGTCCCCGTCATCGGTACTCGCCGCGCTGTCCATGACCTCGGCGTCCGCGTCGGCGTCCGTGTCCGCGTCGCCGGGGATCTCCTCCACGGCGTTGTCGATCGCCTCGACCCCGATGTCGTCGGCCTCGGCGAGCCGCACCAGTTCGAGGCGCTCCATGGCCTGCCTGGTCAGACCCCAGCGGCGGGCCAGATAGCGGCTGGTGATCAGCTTCTGCTCGGGATGCTCGGCCAGCCAGCCCTCGCCCGCGCGCAGCAGCTTGTCCACCTCGTCGGGAGCGACCCAGTAGTGCTTGGCGTCGTCCAGCACCGGCAGCAGGACATAGAGCTGACGCAGCGCGTCGGCGAGCCGCAGCTCGCCGTCCAGGACGAGCTGCACATAGCGCGACTCACCCCACTGCGGGAAGCGCTCGTCCAGCGCCACCGGACGTGCCTCCACGGATGTCCAGCCCAGCGGCCCGAAGAGCTTGCGGACCAGTTCGGCGCCGCCGCGCGCGGGCACGGCGGGAATCTCGATCCGCAGCGGCAGCGGCTGTGCGGCGCGCTCGGGCAGCGCGGCGCAGACTCCGCGCAGCGCGCTCTTGAAGACCGTGCTCAGCGCGACCGCGAGCAGCGAGGACGCCGCGTAGGGACGGTCGTTGACATACTGCGCGAGCGCCGCGTCGGGCGCGCCGCCCCGGCCCTTGCCCTTGCTCCGCCGTACCAGCGCCACGGGATCGATCTCCAGCAGCAGCGCGGCCGTGCAGCGCTCGGCGGACGCCTCGGGATAGAGCACATGGGCGGTGCCGTGCGCCGTGGAGAACGTCTGCGCGCGGTCGGGATGCTTGTGCAGCAGAAATCCGAGGTCGGTCGCGGGACGTTCCGGGGTGCCGGTCGTACTGATCGTCAGGAACACCCGATCGAGTATTGCCCGGGAGGGCCGCCGCGACCAGGGGTTTTCGTCCCGCTCCGGTCGGGCGTCCCGTCGGGCGACCGCGCCGACGGCGTATCCCTCACATCCGCGTGACCGTGTCCCCTCACTCGGCCACCGCGGCTCACTCGGCCACCGCGGCGCCGAGCCGGGCGATCTCGGACGGGCCGACGCGGCAGCATCCGCCCACCAGCCGTGCCCCCGCCGACTGCCAGGCCGCCACCCGCGCCGGATCGAAGGTGGCGTCGCCGCGCCAGTTCCGGGTCTTCGCGTCCCAGCCCTCGCCGCTGTTGGGATAGACGACGACCGGCCGACCCGTCACCGAGGCGGCGATCTCCACGGCGCGGTCGGCGTCCGCCGGCTCACAGCAGTTGATCCCCGCCGCGATCACCTGACCGGTACCGGCCGCCAGGGCGAAGGCCTCGGCGAGCGGCTGTCCTGCCCGGGTGCGCTCGCCCGCGACGGAGTACGAGAGCCAGACCGGCACTCCGCAGCCCTCCACGGCCCGCAGCATCGCCTCCGCCTCGTCCGTGTCCGGCACCGTCTCCAGCGCCAGCACATCGGGACCGGCCGCCGCGAGGGCCTCGATCCTCGGCCGGTGGAAACGCTCCAGCTCCCGTACGGACAGTCCGTACCGTCCGCGGTACTCACTGCCGTCCGCGAGCATCGCGCCGTAGGGACCGACCGACGCGGCCACCCATACCTCGTGCGCCGCCGCCTCGCCCGCGCGGCGCGCCAGCTCCACGCTTCCGGCCAGCAGTCCGGCCGCCTCCCGCCTCGCCACACCGCGCCGGGCGAAGCCTTCGTAGCTGGCCTGGTAGCTGGAGGTGATCAGCACCCGCGCGCCCGCCCGCACATACGCCGTGTGGGCCGCCTCGATCTGCTCGGGACCGTCGGTGAGGAGCCGCGCGGACCAGAGGTCGTCGGAGAGATCGCAGCCCTGTGCCGTGAGCTGGTTGGACAGACCGCCGTCGAGGACGACGGTCCCACCGGCGAGGGCGGCGGCGAGTGTGCGGGCGGGTTTCATGGCTGCTCCAGCGTTTCCGTGCGCACCGATGCCTCCGGGGCTCAGCCGAGCTGCGACTGGACCTGCGCGGAGATCAGCTCGAGGTGGTCGAGATCCTCCAGGTCCAGGACCTGGAGATAGAAGCGCGAGGCACCGACCGCCGCGTACCGGCCGATCTTGTCGACGACCTCGGCGGGCGAGCCCGCGAGCCCGTTCGCCTTCAGCTCGTCCACCTCACGGCCGATGGCCGCCGCGCGCCGGGCCACCTCCGCGTCGTCCTTGCCCACACAGACCACCAGCGCGTTCGAGTAGACAAGCTCGTCCGCCCGGCGGCCGGCCGCCG
>NZ_MAUD01000518.1:182-608 GCF_001700515.1 Streptomyces lushanensis | reverse complement strand
CCGGTGCCCGGCAGCGCCCGCCCGATCGGCACCACGGTCCCGTCGAAGTCACGGGGGATGGGATGGGACACGGCGAAGGTGGTCGTCTCCGTCGGACCGTACGCGTTGTGGAGCCGGGTCGTGCTCGACGCGTTGTGGCGGTACCAGCGGCTGATCAGACGGGCGTTGAGCCGCTCCCCGCCGACCAGGACCTGGCCGACGCCGGCGAAGCAGTCGGGCACCGTCTCGACCACCGCGTTGAACAGCGCCGCCGTGATGAACATGGTGTCGACGCGCAGCCGCAGCAGTTCCGCGGCCAGCGCGTGCGGCGACTGGACGGTCTCGTCGTCGAGGATCACACAGCAGCCGCCGGTCAGCAGCGGCACCCAGACCTCGAAGTTCAGCGCGTCGAAGGCGGGATTGGACAGACAGGCGAACCGGGCGCCC
>NZ_MAUD01000518.1:0-152 GCF_001700515.1 Streptomyces lushanensis | reverse complement strand
CGCGGGCAGACCGTCCGGCACGGCCTCCGGGTCCGGCACGGCCCCGCCGTGGACCACCGCCACGCTTCCCGAGTCCGTCAGGATGTGACGGAGCCGCTCCGGCGGGCTCTGGGCGTCGAGCGGTACGACCCGGGCGCCCAGCCGCAGAATGC
>NZ_MAUD01000517.1:337-983 GCF_001700515.1 Streptomyces lushanensis | reverse complement strand
GTGCGCCATCGGCTCACGGATCGGGCGACCGCCGAGCAGAACGACCTCCAGGTCGGGCGTGTTCGAGTCCTGGGACTCGTCCGCCCGTACCGTCAGTGAACCGCCCGCGCCGAAGACCGCCGTCTGGCCCGTGCGGAACGGCCGCCGGTCGGTGCCCGCCGAGCCGCNNGCCGCCGTCGGGCGAGGTCAGGAGCTGGACCTGACCGCCGCGGATGTCCTGGTACCTGGGATCCATCATCTTGTCGGACGCGGGCAGGTTCACCCACAGCTGGAGCCCGTGGAAGAGCCCGCCGGACATCACCAGCGACTCCGGCGGAGCCTCGATGTGCAGCAGTCCCGAGCCCGCCGTCATCCACTGGGTGTCACCGTTCTGGATGGTCCCGCCGCCACCGTTGCTGTCCTGGTGGATGAAGGTCCCGTCGATCAGGTACGTCACGGTCTCGAAGCCGCGGTGCGGGTGCCACGGCGTGCCCTTGGGCTCGCCCGGCGCGTAATCCACCTCACCCATCTGGTCCATCATGATGAACGGGTCGAGGTGCTGGTAGTTGATCCCCGCGAACGCGCGCCGTACCGGGAAGCCCTCGCCCTCGAACCCGCTGGGCGCGGTCGTGACGGCGAGTACGGGACGGGCCACGGCGTCGGCCGG
>NZ_MAUD01000517.1:0-321 GCF_001700515.1 Streptomyces lushanensis | reverse complement strand
CGGTACGGGCCTCAGCGGGACCGGATGAATCAGAGGAAGCGGTGATCAGCCGTACATACGGCGCATCGCGAAGTCCACCATCTGCTCGACCGCCTTGGCGTCGAACACCATCCTGTGGTCACCCTCCATGTCGAGCACGAACCCGTACCCCGTCGGCAGCAGATCGATCACCTCCGCGCCCGTGATCACGAAGTACTTCGACTCCTTGCCCGCGTACCGCCGCAGCTCCTTGAGCGTGCTGAACATGGGGATCACCGGCTGCTGCGTGTTGTGCAGCGCCAGAAACCCGGGGTTGTCGCCGCGCGGGCAGTACACCTTCGA
>NZ_MAUD01000516.1 GCF_001700515.1 Streptomyces lushanensis | reverse complement strand
GCCGCACGACCCGCCTCCGGACGGCCGAGGCCTCCGGATCGCCGGAGCGGACTTCTCCGCTTCGATCTCCGTCTTCCTGATCGCGCTGCCGCTGTCCCTGGGCATCGCGCTCGCCACGGGCGCACCGCTCCAGGCCGGGCTGGTGGCCGCGGCTGTCGGCGGCCTGGTCGTCGGGCGGCTGGGCGGGGCACCGCTCCAGGTCAGCGGTCCCGCGGCCGGGCTCACCGTCGTCACGGCCGATCTGATCCAGCAGTACGGCTGGCGCACCACCTGTGTCATCACCATCTGCGCCGGGCTCGCACAACTCGCCCTCGCGGCGCTGCGGGTGGCCAGGTCGGCGCTCGCCGTCAGCCCGGCGATCGTGCACGGCATGCTCGGCGGCATCGGTGTCACGATCGCCCTGGCCCAGCTCCATATCGTGCTCGGCGGTTCGCCGCAGAGTTCCGCCGTCGACAACGTGCTGGGGCTGCCCGCCCAGTTGGCCAATCTCCATCCGGGCGCGCTCTCCGTGAGTGTTCTGACCATCGCGGTCCTGCTCGTATGGCCGCGGATTCCGGGACGCGTGGGCCGGGGCGTACGGAAGCTCCCGGCCGCGCTCGCGGCGGTGGCCGTCGCGACCGCCCTGGCCGCGCTCGCCGGAGTCAGCCTGGAGCGTGTCGATCTGCCCTCCTGGAGAAGCCATGCCCTGCCCGAGCTCCCCCACGGGCCGGCTCTCGGGCTGCTCGCCGCCGTCCTCACGGTCACCTTGGTCGCGAGCGTGGAATCACTGCTCTCCGCGGTCGCCGTGGACAAGCTGGTCGCCGCCCGCAAGGAGCCGGCCGTCCAGATCCCCCGGGCCCGGCTCGACCGGGAGCTGGCCGGACAGGGCGCCGGGAATGTCGTCTCCGGCGCGCTCGGCGGACTGCCCCTCACGGGCGTCGCCGTACGCAGTGCCGCCAATGTGGCCGCAGGCGCTGTCAGCAGGAATTCGTCCATGCTGCACGGTCTGTGGGTCGCGGTCGCGGCCCTGCTGCTGGTGCCCGTGCTGGATCTGATCCCGCTGGCGGCGCTGGCCGCGCTGGTGATGTTCGTCGGGATCCAGATGGTCAATCTCACACATATGCGCAGCGTGAGACGGAATCGCGAGCTGCTGGGCTATGTGGCCACGCTGACCGCCGTCGTGTTCACCGGTGTGCTGGAAGGCGTTGTCATCGGAATCGCCGTGGCGGTCGCGGTGTCGCTGCACCGGCTGACCAGGACACGGATCACCACGGAGGAGCGGAGCGGTGTCCACCGTGTGCACGCGCGCGGCCAGTTGACATTCCTCGCCGTGCCGAGACTCAGCCGGATGCTGCACCAGGTACCGCAGGGAGCCGACTGTGTCGTCGAGCTGGACGGGTCCTTCATGGACCACGCGGCCCATGAGGCCCTGTACGACTGGCGGGCCGCGCACATCGCCCGGGGTGGCACGGCCGAGTTCACCGGACGGGCGGGCGCCCGGATCGCGGAGTCCCCGACCGAGTTCCATGCCTGCTGCCGCCCTTGGACCCCCTGGCGCAATCACCACTGCGACCGGCATTCCGACGGGGGTCGGACCGCAGCGGAGTGCGCCGCCGCAGGACACGCCGTCGCGGGGCAGGCGGCCCTGGAGCGGACCGTCCCGGTATATACGGGAGGGGCCCTGCCCGGAGCGGCGGAGCCCGCGGCGGGAGCGACGCGCACGGAGCACTCCGCCGGCTGCGGATCCGACGGTGCGGTGCCGGACATGGTGCTGGTGAGCGGGCTGCCGCCCGGTGACGCGGGGCCCGCCGGCGCGGAATCGGGCCGCATGGGATCCGGCGGTACCGGGCCCAGCGCCACGGAGTCCAGCGGTACGAGATCCCATGGATACCGGTCCTGGGAAGGTCAGACCGGTCCGCCGAACTCCGGTTCCGACGGCGCTCGGGAGTCGGGCGAAGCGCCCGAGGCGCGTACGGAGTCCGGGCGGGGAGATCCCGCAGGAAGCGGGCGTACGTCCAGCATCCTGCAACTGGCCAGCGGGCTCAGTTCCTTCCAGCGGAACACCGCTCCGCTGGTGCGCGACGAGCTGGCGCGGCTGGCGCGCGAGGGCCAGCGGCCCTCCCAGCTCTTCCTCACCTGCGCCGACTCCCGGCTGGTCACCAGCATGATCACATCGAGTGGTCCCGGCGATCTCTTCACCGTACGGAACGTGGGCAATCTCGTACCGCTGCCGGGGACGGACGGCGGGGACGAGTCGGTGGCCGCCGCGATCGAGTACGCGGTCGATGTGCTGCGGGTGGAGTCCATCACCATCTGCGGGCATTCGGGGTGCGGGGCGATGCAGGCCCTGCTGGACGACACGCCCGGGGACGCTGGCGGCGGGCCCACGACACCGCTGCGGCGCTGGCTGCGCCATGGTCTGCCCAGCCTGGAGCGGATGAGAAGCCGGAGCCACTCCTGGGCCAGGATCTCGGGGCGGATGCCGGCGGACGCCGTCGAGCAGCTCTGTCTCACCAATATCGTCCAGCAGTTGGAGCATCTGCGTGCCCATGAATCGGT
>NZ_MAUD01000515.1 GCF_001700515.1 Streptomyces lushanensis | reverse complement strand
CTCTGAAAAATTCAGAGTGCCCCTTGCCAAGTGTCGCCGACGGGTGGAGAGTGGATCGGTGAACCAGCTCACGCGGTTGTCGGGCTCTGCCATGGGAGAGTTTCGCGCTCGGCCGCTGCTCCCCCACCGTTAGGAATCGGTCGTGGCACCTGGTAACGCGCTCACCCCCCCGCTCATAGCCGTGTGCCCCCCTGGCAACGTTGTCCGGCGTTACGGATTCCAGTTGCCCGCTCACGCGGAGTCAGTGGCCCGGGCGAGACAACTCACCCGCGACCGGCTCACCCGGTGGGACATGGACGAGGAGACCCGCGCCACCGCGGTGCTCGTCGTCTCGGAACTGGTCACCAACGCGATCGTGCACGCCGCCGGCGACCGTGTCGTGTGCGAGATGCGCGAGGGCGGCGGCCGGCTGCGGATATCCGTGGAGGACCAGGGTTACGGACCGACAGGGCCACAGCTCCACGACGCCGCCGAGGACGAGACCGAGGGCGAGGGGGGCCGTGGGCTGTTTCTCGTCGATTCCCTGTGCAGCGGCTGGGGGGCGCACGACACATCGGGATACGGCCCCGGGCGTGTGGTCTGGGCCGAACTCCCGCACGGAGAGCTGACGTCCGGAGAGCTGTCACACGGAGAACTGCCACACGGAACGGAGCAACCGTGCTGAGGACCGCACTGGACCGGCTCACACGTGGACTGCGGGACGGCCGCGACCTCTCGCCCCGTCGCGTCAGGCTGCCGCTGCCGCCCACGCTGCCGGCCTCGCTGGGCTGTGACGCGGTGGGGGTCCCGGCGGAGCACGGCTTCCGGCTGATGGCGCGGCTGCCCAAGAAGGGCTGTGTCTTCGCCGACGCCGATTGGTGGTGGTGGATCGTGCCGGCGGGCTCCGATCTCGATCTGGCCTGGCCGTCACCGGCGCGCTACGTGTCGGGTACGACCGTCCCGGCGGCGCATCCGCGGCTGATCCACTGGCCCGAGTCACCGACCCCGTACACGCCGCCGATCCCCTTCTACCTCATGGTCTGCCAGCTCACGGGCACGGCTCCGTCCTGGGGCCCCCGGGCGGAGCCGTGCCCGTGAGCTG
>NZ_MAUD01000514.1:327-650 GCF_001700515.1 Streptomyces lushanensis | reverse complement strand
CTGCCCGACCCTGCGATCCCCGCCGCGTTCACTTGTTCCCCGTAGCGGCCACCAACCACCCCCGAACCGTGACCAACGGTCACAGGGGCGTGACCCAGCGCCGACGCCACGCCGCGATTCACGCCCCAGCTTCCCGACCGCCCGGCACATTTGGCAGTCTGTCCACACAACCGGGGGGCGTGACACCAGCGGCTACCGCCGCGGGCACGGGGAGGGGACAGCACTTGCACACCGCAGCAACAGACGCATCCGGCGACCCACGCCTCGGCTGGAGCAGCAACGAACCACACCGTCCGCCCGTGCTCCACAGGCGCCGCGACGGC
>NZ_MAUD01000514.1:0-278 GCF_001700515.1 Streptomyces lushanensis | reverse complement strand
TCACCGCCGCCGAGGCCGACCGCTCCAAACGGGCCCGGCGCAAACCGCTCACCCACGGCGAGGCACGCCGGACCCTCAAACACTCGAAACTGACGGCCCGTCGTATCCGCGAGGACGGCGACCCGCTCCACGGCAGCTACGCGCCGCCCTGCCGCTCCTGCTCGGCCCTGCTCGCCCACTTCGGCGTACGTCCCGTCGACCCCACCCAGAACGGCTGAGCATGCCCGACCTCGACACCACCCGCTTTCCCGTGCCCGTGGACGCCGCGCTGCGCGAGG
>NZ_MAUD01000513.1 GCF_001700515.1 Streptomyces lushanensis | reverse complement strand
CGCCCCGCCCTCCGGCTCCCGCCCCTTGGCATCCCGAAGCCCGTCAGCCGCCGCGCGGTAAGCACACGGCCGCACATCGATTGAAACGTTTCATATCCTGAGTGGGTGGCGGGCCCGCCGCCGGACACGCCCTCGGCCGGCTCCCCGGTATCCGGCCGTCACCTCCTTGCGGGCCGCGAGAGCGGACGTACGGCCGGAACGTGGCCGCGAGTTGAGATGAAAAATCCCCTACGCCCCGCTTCACCTTTCGCCGTGGGTCGAGGATTTTTGCTTCGGGCTTCAAAAATTGCGCAGATTCATAGACTTCCTGCGGCACCGCTTCTAGCCTTTTCGCGTCCGCAGAGTCCCCACGAGCCGCAAGGACGTATGTCTGTGACACTCCCCCCAACCTCAAGAGGCCGTTTGCTCCGGCGCGGCCTGTCAGCCTCCCTCTCTCTCGCACTCGCCGTGGCCGGGACGGCCGCGGCGGTGGTGCTCTCCACCGCGCCCGACGCCCAGGCGGCGGCGGTCCCCGCACCTTCCCCTCTCGACGTCCAGGGCCGTGGCGCCAGCGTGCCGTTCAAGGAGCAGGAGGCCGAGTACGCCGCCACCAACGGCACTCTGATCGGCCCCAACCGCCTCTACGGCACGCTGCCTTCGGAAGCCTCCGGACGGCAGGCCGTGACGCTCGACGCGGTCGGTGAGTACGTCGAATTCACCCTCACCGCCCCGGCGAACGCGATGACGTTCCGCTACTCGCTGCCCGACAACGCCTCGGGCACCGGCCGGGACGCCGACATCGACCTGCGGGTCAACGGCAACTCGCTCAAGAGCGTGCCGGTGACCTCCAAGTACGGCTGGTACTACGGCGGTTACCCGTTCAACAACAACCCGGGCGACACCAACCCGCACCACTTCTACGACGAGACCCGGACCATGTTCGGCTCGACGCTGCCGGCCGGTACGAAGGTCAGGCTCCAGGTCTCCTCCACCGCCGCGTCACCGACGTTCACCATCGACCTGGCGGACTTCGAGCAGGTGGCCGCGCCGATCGGCAAGCCCTCCGGCGCGCTGGACGTCGTCACCGACTTCGGCGCCGACCCGACCGGTGCCGCCGACTCCACCGCCAAGATCCAGGCGGCGGTCGACGCGGGCCGTACCCAGGGCAAAGAGGTCTACATACCGCAGGGCACCTTCCAGGTGCGCGACCACATCATCGTCGACAAGGTGACGCTGCGCGGCGCGGGCCCGTGGTACAGCGTGCTGACCGGACGTGATCCGTCCAACCGCAGCAAGGCCGTCGGTGTGTACGGCAAGTACGCCAACGCGGGCGGCAGCAGCAATGTCACCCTCAGGGACTTCGCCATCATCGGCGACATCCGTGAGCGCGTGGACAATGACCAGGTCAACGCCATCGGTGGTGCGATGTCGAACTCGGTCGTCGACAACGTCTGGATGCAGCACACCAAGTGCGGCGCCTGGATGGACGGCCCGATGAACAACTTCACCATCAAGAACAGCCGGATCCTGGACCAGACCGCCGACGGCGTCAACTTCCACATGGGCGTCACCAACTCGACGGTCACCAACACCTTTGTGCGCAACACCGGTGACGACGGTCTGGCCATGTGGGCGGAGGCCGTGCCGAACGTGAACAACAAGTTCACGTTCAACACCGTGATCCTGCCGATCCTGGCGAACAACATCGTCACCTACGGCGGCAGGGACATCACCATCTCCGACAACGTCATGTCGGACACGATCACCAACGGCGGCGGGCTGCACATCGCCAACCGCTATCCGGGCGTCAACTCCGGTCAGGGCACGGCGGTCTCCGGTGTCACCACCGCCGCGCGCAACACCCTGATCCGGACCGGCAACAACGACTACAACTGGCGCTTCGGCGTCGGCGCGATCTGGTTCAGCGGACTCAACGAGCCGATCAACGCGACCGTCAACATCACCGACAGCGAGGTGCTGGACAGCTCCTACGCCGCGATCCACCTGATCGAGGGCGCGACCAACGGGCTGCGCTTCAACAACATCAGGATCGACGGCGCGGGTACGTACGCGCTCCAGATCCAGGCACCGGGCACGGCCTCGTTCACCAATGTGACCGCCACCCATATCGCCCAGCCCAACCCGATCCACAACTGTGTCGGCAGCGGCTTCCAGATCACCCAGGGCAGCGGTAACTCGGGCTGGTACGCCAACCCGCCCGCGTGCACCGGCAACTGGCCCGACCCGGTGTGGACCAACGGCGGTGTGCCGGGCGGTCCCACCACCCCGC
>NZ_MAUD01000512.1 GCF_001700515.1 Streptomyces lushanensis | reverse complement strand
TCCGTGGCGTGCGTACGCCTCGTCGTCCTCGAAGGTCTCCCCGGCGACCGGATACGGATAGAAGTAGTCGTCCCAGTGGACGGCGTCCACGGCGTACCGCGCGACGGCGTCCAGCATGGCGTCCTGCACGAAGCGCCGGACCTCGGGCAGCCCGGGGTTGTAGTAGAGCTTCCCGCCGTAGGGCAGGACCCACTCCGGGTGGACAGCCGGGAGTTCCGTGGGATGTGGCTCGCGACGGTCGCGAACCGCGACTGGCCCTCCAAGCCGGGACTGACGGCCGCGCGCCAGCGGGCCGAACTGCTCGCGTATCTCGACACGGCCGTGGCGCGCGGGCTGAACGCCGTCGTCCTCCAGGTGCGGCCGACGGCGGACGCCCTGTGGCCGTCGCGGTTCGAACCCTGGGCGCAGTGCCTGACCGGCACCCAGGGCAGGGATCCCGGCTGGGATCCGCTGGGCACGGCGGTGCGCGAGGCGCACGCGCGCGGCCTGGAACTGCACGCCTGGTTCAACCCGTACCGCGTCGCGAACCACACCGATCCCGCGCGGCTGACCGCCGGCCATCCGGCCCGTGTCCACCCGGAGTGGGTCCTGCCCTACGGCGGGAAGCTCTACTACAACCCCGGGCTGCCCGAGGTCCGGCGCTTCGTGCAGGACGCCATGCTGGACGCCGTCGCGCGGTACGCCGTGGACGCCGTCCACTGGGACGACTACTTCTATCCGTATCCGGTCGCCGGGGAGACCTTCGAGGACGACGAGGCGTACGCACGCCACGGAGCCGGATTCCCGGACCGTGCGGCCTGGCGGCGGGACAACACCGACCGGCTGGTCAAGGAGACCGCGGCGCGGATCAGGAGGACCGGAAAGAACGTGCGCTTCGGGATCAGCCCGTTCGGAGTGTGGCGCAACGCCGCCACCGATCCGCTCGGCTCCGACACCAGGGCCGGCGTACAGACCTATGACGATCTGTACGCCGACACCCGCGCGTGGGTCCGGCGAGGCTGGATCGACTACATCGTGCCGCAGCTCTACTGGCACATCGGTCACGCTCCGGCCGACTACGCGAAGCTGCTGCGCTGGTGGGACGGTGCCGTCCGAGGGACGGGCGTCGACCTCTACGTCGGGGAGGCCCTCTACAAGGCGGGTGACCGCGCCCAGCCCGCCGCCTGGCGGGACCCGGCCGAACTGTCCCGGCATCTCACGCTGGCCAGGAACGTCGCGGGAGTGCGCGGGCACTGCTACTTCTCGGCGAAGGAGGTCCGCGCCGATCCGATCGGCGCGATGTCACGTGTGGCGGCGGAGCACTACGGCAGACGCGCCGGGAAGTGACGGAGGCCGGGGCGGGAGCCGGCCGGTGGGCCAGGTGAGGGGCGGTACGCGTCGGACGCCGGGGGTCAGGTGCTTGATCGCTGGGTGACCGCGATGCAGACCAGGACCGCCACGGCCGCCACCGGCGCGGCGGGCGTCAGGTGCTCACCGAGCAGGAGCACCGACCAGACCAGCGTCAGTACGGGCTGGGCGAGTTGGAGCTGACTGGCCTTCGCGACACCGATCGACGCCATGCCCCGGTACCAGACGTACAGGCCGAAGAAGGTCGAGCCCGCCGCCACCCAGACGAGCCCGATCGCTCCATGGGCCGTCCAGCGCGCGGGTTCGACGGTGAGGGCCGCCGCCGCGCCCACCGCCGAGAGCGGCAGACATCCGATCAGCGCCCAGCCGATCACCTGCCAGCCGGGCATCTCCCGGGCGAGCCTGCCGCCCTCCGTATAGCCCGCCGCGCACACCAGCAGCGCGCCGAACAGATACAGATCGCCGGCCGAGAGGGCTCCGCCGCTCTGCTGGACCGCGAAGGTGATCACCACGGCCGCGCCGGCGAGCGCGGCCGACCAGAACGTACGGGACGGGTGCCGGCCCCTGCGTACGGTACGTAGCGCCGCGAACGCGGCCGTCGTCAGCGGGAGCAGCCCGACCACCACGGCCGCGTGCGAGGTGGTGGAGGTCTCCAGCGCCAGCGTCGTCAGCAGCGGAAAGCCCACGACGACTCCGCCACCGACCACCGCGAGCCCGCTCCAGTGCCGGCGTTCGGGAACGGGGACGCGCAGCGCCAGCAGAAAGCCGCCCGCGATCAGGGCGGCGAGTGTGCTGCGCAGGGCGACGAGCGACCAGGGACCGAAACTCTCCAGGCCCCACACGGTGGAAGGGAAGGTGAGCGAGAAGGCGACGACGCCCAGCGCCGCGAGGAGGGTGCCGCCGCCGACCGTTATCGAAGTGTGTGGAGTAGCGCTATCCTGTGCTGTCATGCATGAGCGTAGCAGTGTGGCAGGTCTCGCGGATTCGTTGCGGCAGGAGCTGAACCGCTACTCACCCGGTGGAAAGCTGCCGTCCAGCAGGGCGCTGGTCGAGCGTTACCGTGTCTCCCCGGTGACCGTCTCCCGCGCCCTCGCCCGGCTCGCCGCGGAGGGACTCGTCGTCACACGTCCCGGCGCCGGAGCCTTCCGCGCGCCCGCGCGGGCCGGTGCTCCGGCCCGTGGTGACACCTCCTGGCAGGAGGTCGCCCTCAGTGCCGACGCCGCCGCCGAGCTCGTACCGCGCGCCGTCGACGCCTCCGGGGTCCTGGTCACGCTGGCCGCGCCGCCGCCCGGCGTCATCGAGTTCAACGGCGGCTATCTCCATCCCTCCCTCCAGCCGGAGCGGGCGATGGCCGCCGCGCTGGCGCGGGCGGGCCGCCGGCCCGGCGCCTGGGGCAGGCCGCCCACCGACGGTCTGCCCGAACTGCGCGAGTGGTTCGCCCGGGGGATCGGCGACCCGGTCACGGCGGCGGAGGTCCTGGTCACGGCGGGCGGGCAGAGCGCGCTGACCACCGCGCTGCGGGCGCTGGCCCCGCCCGGCGCACCCGTGCTGGTCGAATCGCCCACCTACCCGGGGATGCTGGCGATCGCACGCGCCGCCGGGCTGCGGCCGGTACCCGTACCGGTGGATCCCGACGGTGTACGGCCCGAGCTGCTCGCCGCCGCCTTCCGGGCCACCGGCTCCCGGCTCTTCGTCTGCCAGCCGCTCTTCCAGAATCCCACCGGCGCCGTGCTCTCCCCGGCCCGCCGTCCCGAGGTGCTGCGGATCGCCCGGGAGGCCGGGGCCTTCGTCGTCGAGGACGACTTCGTACGGCGGCTGGTGCACGAGGACGCGGGCCCGCTGCCCAGGCCGCTCGCCGCCGACGACCCGGACGGAGTGGTCGTCCATGTCTGCTCGCTCACCAAGGCGACCTCGCCGAGCCTGCGGGTCGGCGCGCTGGTGGCGCGCGGCCCGGTTCTGGAGCGGCTGCGCGCCATCCATGTCGTCGACACCCTCTTCGTCCCGCGCCCGCTCCAGGAGGCCGCGCTGGAACTCGTCGGCTCCGCGGCCTGGAACCGCCATCTGCGCTCGGTCTCGTCTGCGCTGCGGGTCCGCAGGGACACGCTCACGGCGGCGCTCCGGGGCGAGCTGCCCGAGCTGGACCTGCCGTACATTCCCTCCGGCGGCTATCACCTCTGGCTCCGGCTCCCCGACGGCACCGACGAGCAGGCCGTCGTCTCCGCCGCGCTGCGCGCGGGAGTCGCGGTCGCACCGGGCCGCCCGTACTTCAGCGCCGAACCTCCCGCCGCTCAGCTCCGGTTGAGCTTCGCGGCGGTGGCGGGCCCGGCCGAGATCACCGAGGGGGTACGCAGGCTCCGCACGGCCTGCGACGAGGCGATCGGCGGACCGGGCCCGCGAGCGACGGCCGGGTAGACCTCGTGCCGGGGCCGTCCCGCCGCAAGGAACCCCTTGACCTGCGGGAGATTCGGCTCCACGATCGCGGCCATGAGTGTTCGGGTCACGTTGGTCGCCGCGGCGCGCAGCTCGGACGTGTTCGACGAGCGCTTCGACGACGACCGGCCGCTCGACCAGGTCGGATGGTACGAGATGCAGCTCGCCGCCCACACCCTGATCCCGCTGGCCGCCGCGGATCTCCGCTACTGCTCACCGACGCCGCGCAGCCGCGCCACCGGTGACGCGCTGGGCTTCGCGCCGCTCGCCCAGCCCGCGCTGCGCGACTGCGACATGGGCCGCTGGCGCGGCTTCACCTTCTCCGAGGTGGTGGCCCGCGAGCCGGCCGCCGTCGACGCGTGGATCGCCGATCCGCGGGCCGCGCCGCACGGCGGCGAACCTCTGCTGGCCTTCATCTCGCGGATAGGCGGATGGCTGGACACCCGCCCGGCCGAGGACATCGCCGCCATCGTCGCGGTGGCGGAGCCGGCGGTGGTACGGGCGGCCCTGGTGTACGCCCTGAAGGCCCCGCCCCGTACGTACTGGTACGTGGATGTCCGCCCGCTGTCGACCGTCACCCTGAGCGGTACGCCGGGCCGCTGGCATCTCCAGATCGGCTCGGCGGCGTAGCACCCGCCGGCGCGGTCCTGAGGTCGCCGTGCGACCACGGGCGCGCGAAGAACGCCTCGTACTGAGCGGCCCGGCGACAGCGCACTCGTCGCCCGCCGCGCCCGCCCCCGCCGCGCCCGTCGCCGGTCAGCCCGCACCCGGTGCCGTGCCGGGCCGCGCCGGCCCGGCACCGGCGTGGGCGTTCCGTCAGGCCGTGCCCAGTGTTTCCAGGATCTGCTCCCCGTACTTGGCCAGCTTGTTCTCGCCCACTCCGTTCACCGTGCCCAGCTCCGCCAGCGTCGACGGCGCCAGCAGGGCGATCTCGCGCAGCGTCGCGTCATGGAAGACCA
>NZ_MAUD01000511.1 GCF_001700515.1 Streptomyces lushanensis | reverse complement strand
CGACGGCCGCCTTCACCTGCCGCTCCCGTACGCCGAGTTCCCCGGCGATCCTGTCTTCGATGGACGTCGTCACGATCACGCTCCGCTGTTCTGTGGTCCGCCGACTGCATTGTGGCAGGTGAAGGCGGCCGTCGAGCTGCTCGACGGCGGGTCGACCGTGCCGTTCATCGCGCGCTACCGCAAGGAAGCGACCGAGATGCTCGACGACGCGCAGCTGCGCACCCTCGAGGAGCGGCTGCGCTATCTGCGGGAGCTGGAGGAGCGGCGGAGCGCGATCCTGGACTCCGTGCGCGAGCAGGGCAAGCTGGACGACGAGCTGGAGGCGCGGATCAGGGCCGCCGACACCAAGGCGCGCCTTGAGGACATCTATCTCCCGTTCAAGCCCAAGCGGCGCACGAAGGCGCAGATCGCCCGTGAGGCGGGCCTCGAGCCGCTCGCCGAGGGCCTGTTGAGGGATCCGTCGGTGGAGCCGCTCGCCGCCGCCGCGGCGTTCGTCGACGCGGACAAGGGCGTGGCGGATCCCGCCGCCGCGCTGGAGGGCGCCCGTTCCATCCTCACCGAGCGGTTCTCCGAGGACGCCGATCTCATCGGCGAGCTGCGGGAGCGGATGTGGACACGCGGCCGGCTGGTCTCGAAGGTCCGGGAGGGCAAGGACGACAGCAAGGAGGGGCCGGGCGCCAAGTTCGCCGACTACTTCGACTTCGCCGAGCCGTTCCCCGAGCTGCCCTCGCACCGGGTGCTGGCCATGTTCCGCGGCGAGAAGGAGGACGTCCTCGATCTGGTGCTGGAGCCGGAGGACCCGTCCGAGGCCCCGGAACAGCCGGGCCCGACGATGTACGAGAACATGATCGCGCGGCGCTTCGAGGTCGCCGACCGCGGCAGGCCCGGTGACAAGTGGCTGGCGGACACGGTGCGGTGGGCATGGCGCACCCGGATTCTGGTCCACCTCGGGATGGATCTGCGGCTGCGGCTGCGGACCGCCGCGGAGGACGAGGCGGTGCGGGTCTTCGCCGCGAATCTGCGCGATCTGCTGCTGGCCGCGCCCGCCGGCACACGCGCGACGCTCGGGCTCGATCCCGGGTTCCGTACGGGCGTGAAGGTGGCCGTCGTCGACGCGACGGGCAAGGTCGTCGCCACCGACACGATCTATCCGCATGTGCCCGCCAACCGGTGGGACGAGTCGCTCGCGACACTGGCACGGCTGGCCGAGGCCCACTCGGTCGATCTGATCGCCATCGGCAACGGCACGGCGTCCCGGGAGACGGACAAGCTCGCCGCCGAGCTCTGCGCGAAGCACCCGGAGCTGAAGCTCACCAAGGTCATGGTGTCCGAGGCGGGCGCCTCGGTGTACTCGGCCTCGGCGTTCGCCTCGCAGGAGCTGCCCGATCTCGATGTGTCGATCCGCGGCGCCGTCTCGATCGCGCGCCGGCTCCAGGATCCGCTCGCGGAGCTGGTGAAGATCGATCCCAAGTCGATCGGTGTCGGCCAGTATCAGCACGACCTGTCCGAGGTGAAGCTCTCCCGCTCGCTGGACGCGGTCGTCGAGGACTGTGTGAACGGCGTGGGTGTCGATGTGAACACCGCGTCCACACCGCTGCTCTCCCGGGTGTCGGGCATCGGGACGGGACTCGCCGAGAACATCGTCGCCCACCGCGACGCCCATGGGCCGTTCCGGTCGCGGCGGGCGCTCAAGGATGTGCCGCGGCTCGGCCCCAAGGCGTACGAACAGTGCGCGGGCTTCCTCCGTATCCGTGACGGCGACGACCCGCTGGACGCGTCGAGCGTCCACCCGGAGGCGTATCCGGTGGTGCGGTCGATGGTGAAAACGACCGGCAGCGAGGTCGCGTCCCTCATCGGGAACGCGCCGGTGCTGCGCTCGCTGAAGCCGGCCGACTTCGTGAACGACTCCTTCGGACTGCCGACCGTGACGGACATCCTGCGTGAGCTGGAGAAGCCGGGACGGGACCCGCGTCCGGCCTTCAAGACCGCGACGTTCAAGGACGGCGTGGAGAAGATCGGCGACCTGGCGTCGGGGATGGTACTGGAGGGAGTCGTGACGAATGTCGCGGCGTTCGGCGCGTTCGTGGACATCGGCGTGCATCAGGACGGGCTGGTCCATGTCTCCGCCATGTCGAGGAACTTCGTGAAGGATCCCCGGGAGGTGGTCAAGCCGGGCGACGTGGTCAAGGTGAAGGTGATGGAGGTCGACGTCCCCCGTAAGCGGATCTCCCTGACGCTGCGGCTGGACGACGAGGTCGGAGCGAAGCCGGAGCGTGACCGGTCGGGCGGGTCCGGTGGGTCGGGCGGGTCCGGTGGTGGAC
>NZ_MAUD01000510.1 GCF_001700515.1 Streptomyces lushanensis | reverse complement strand
TCCCCCCTCCGTCCCCCCTTCTCTCTTCTCTCCCCTCTCCATCTCCTTTCTCCCCGTTCTCCGTCTCTCTCCGCCCTCGACCGGAGGTCCCGTGACCAGTTCCGCCTCGCGCCGATCCGTGCTCGCCGCCGCCGGCGCCGGAGCGGTCTCCGCCGCCCCGGCGGCAGCGGCCGGCTCCTCGGCCCCGACCGCTCCCGACCGCGCCGGGCCCCTTGTGGACAATGCCTTCTGGACCTCGTACACGGACTGGCGCTCCGGCGGGCACCAGGGCACCCGGGTCGTGTCCGGCGGCCGGCCCGCACTGGTGATCGGCGCTCCGGTCGGCCGTACGGACTATTCCGATCCGCACACCGGGCGGACCACCACCTGGGAGTACGCGACCTGGACCTCGCCCGTGCACCGCTCGACGGTCCCCGCCACCGAGGTGATCGCCTCCTGGAACGCCACGACCCCGGCGGGCACCTGGCTCCAGATCGAGCTGCGCGGCCGGTACTCCGACGGCACCGACACCCCCTGGTACGTGATGGGCCGCTGGACCGCCGGCGACGGCGCGGACGACATCCGGCGCACCTCCGTCGACGGCCAGAGCGACGGGCGCAGCACCGTCTGGACCGACACCTTCTCGGTGGACGCCCCGGCGGGCGGGCTGCGCCTGGACTCCTACCGGCTGCGGCTCACGCTCCACCGCACTCCCGGCAGCCGGCTCACTCCCGCGGTCCACCGGGTCGGCGCGATGGCCTCGGACATCCCTGACCGGTTCACCGTTCCGGTCTCCGTACCCGGGCTCGCCCGTGAGCTGACCGTGCCGCGCTACTCGCAGAACATCCACTCCGGGCAGTATCCCGAGTACGACAACGGCGGCGAGGCGTGGTGCAGCCCCACCTCCTCGCAGATGATCGTCGAGTACTGGGGACGCAGGCCGAGCGCCGGGGATCTCGCCTGGGTCAACCCGGAGTACGCCGATCCCCAGGTCTGCCACGCGGCCCGGTTCACCTACGACCACCAGTACCAGGGCTGCGGCAACTGGCCGTTCAACGCCGCCTACGCGGCCACCTACCGGGACATGAGCGCGGCCGTCACCCGGCTGGGCTCGCTCACCGAGGTGGAGACCCTGATCCGCGCGGGCATCCCCGTCATCACCTCGCAGTCCTTCCTCAAGGAGGAGCTGACGGGAGCGGGCTACGGCACCTCGGGCCATCTCATGACCGTGATCGGCTTCACGGCCGACGGCGATGTGATCGCCAACGATCCCGCCTCGCCGGACAATCCCGCCGTACGCCGGATCTACCGCCGTGCGGAGTGGGAGACGATCTGGCTCCGCACCAAGCGGTACAACGCCTCCGGCAATGTGGCGTCCGGCACCGGCGGTGTGTGCTACGTCTACTGGCCCGCCGCGCCGTCCACGGCCCAGCGGCGCGCCCTGCGGGCGGTGGGCCTGCTCTGACCGGCCCGGGGACGGCCGGACCCCGGGGGCGGAGACATTCCGCTTCGCCTCCGGGCCACCGGTACCGGGGCGCCGTGGTCACTCCGTGAGACGCCCTGTTCCCTCTGCAATACTGCGGGAAATCTTGCGGGAATCCCGTGGCAGCCGGAGACCAGGACGCGAATGTGAACCGTAGTCAACAGCGGGGCAACTCCGCGCGATCGCAGATGCGGCGCTCCGAACTCATCGCGACCGGCCGGAAGTTGTTCGCCAACACCTCGTACGACGCGCTGTCGATGGACGACATCGCCCAGCACGCCGGGGTCGCCAAGGGCCTGATCTACTACTACTTCAAGAACAAGCGCGGCTACTACCTCGCCATCGTCGAGGACTCGGTCGCCGAACTGGTCACCCTCGCCGCCGCCGGCAGTGCCGAACTGCCGCGTACGGAACGGATCCAGCGCACGGTGGAGGCCTACCTCCGCTTCGCCCAGCAGAACGAGGCCGCGTACCGCACCATCATCACCGGCGGCGTCGGCTTCGACACCCAGGTGCAGGCCATCCGGGACGCCGTGCGCACAGGTCTGGTCATCACACTCGCCGAAGCCGCCTACGGCAGGAGCGACATCCCGCCGATCGCCCGGCTCGCGCTGCTCGGCTGGCTCAGCAGTGTCGAGTGGCTCACGCTGGAGTGGCTGGGCCACCAGGAGCTGACGCTGGAGATTCCGCGCGATCTGCTGGTCCGTATGCTGCGCCACACCCTCAACACGATCGAGGAGTTCGCGCCGGAGTGCCCGGCGCCGCCGCCGGACCTCACCTGGCGCCCCTTCACCGGACGCGAGGAGCAGCCGGAACCGCCGCCGATATGACGCCGGGGACGGGGGCGCAGCGGCCACCCCGCCCCCGGCGAGCCATGTGTTCAGTGCCTGGGCGATGGACTTGATCAGTTCACCGTCGGCCGTGTCGCCGCTCAGCTCCCAGAAGAACGTGCCGCCCAGGCCCTGAGGACCGGCCGCCGAACGACCGGATGACCTTGAGACCGGGATGGAGCGCCTTGAGCTTGCGGAGCTGGTTGAAGCTGCCGCGCAGCGGCTGGTCCCAGGTGTCGGCGACGCCGTCGACGCTCTGGTCGGCGGTGTACGCCTTCTCGTAGTCGGCGTACGAGTCGCCGATGACGCACTTTCCGCCGGTCACATTGCCGAAGGCGTAGTTGATGTGGGTGAGCTTTCCGGCCGAGCCGGAGGTCTCGATGTTCTTGACGTGATAATCGCGGTCGTAGACGCCCCAGTTGGTGAAGTAACCGACGGCCTTGTCGCCTGCCGCTGTGGGGGTGGCGGAGACGGCGGTCCCCTCGGCCGAGGCGCTGCCGGCGATCAGCGCCCGCAACCGGGCACGGGAGAGGTGGAGCCCGAGCATGGAGTCACCTCGTGGGGGAGGAAGATATGAGTGGGGGGAGAGTGACATGAACGCGTTGAGAGGGAACGTTAGAAGGACTAGACCAGTGGGTCAATGGTTCATACCGGGTTCGGCCGTACGGAGGCGCTCCCTGCGACCCGTGACGGAACGCCGCTGATCGGGCATACTCGACGCGCCACAACCGCTGGTCAGCCGCTTCCGTGATCCGGGAGGGCAGCATCGGTTCGGCAGAACCGCCGTCCGGGGGCACCCCCGGACACCAGCCGGCGCCGCCGCCACACCCAGCGCGTGCGACCGCCGTAGCGCCCGACAGGGAGGAGAGCGCCGCCATGCCCGACCGCGCCCCGCGATCGGTGGACAGGCAACTGCCCACCGAGGAGTCCAAGGACCTCGTCGCCCTCGTGCACGACATCATCGAGCGGGAGATCGCCCCCTCGGCCGCCGAGGAGGAGGAAGCGGGGCACTTCCCGCGCCAACTCTTCACCCTGCTCTCCGAGTCCGGCCTGCTCGGCCTTCCCTACGACTCCGTCCACGGCGGCGGGGACCAGCCCTACGAGGTCTACCTCCAGGTACTCGAAGAACTGGCCGCGGCCCGGCTCACCGTCGGCCTCGGCGTCAGCGTGCACTCCCTGGCCTGCCACGCCCTCGCCGGCTACGGCACCAAGGAGCAGCAGGCCGAATACCTTCCCGCCATGCTGAGCGGCGGCCTTCTCGGTGCCTACTGCCTCTCCGAGCCCGCCTCCGGCTCGGACGCCGCCTCACTCCGTACGAGGGCCGTACGGGACGGCGGCGACTGGGTGATCAGCGGCACCAAGGCCTGGATCACGCACGGCGGGATCGCGGACTTCTACACCGTGCTGGCCCGCACCGGCGAGGAGGGCGCCCGGGGCATCACGGCGTTCCTCGTACCGGGCGACGCCCCGGGCCTGAACGCCGCGTCTCCGGAGAAGAAGATGGGCATGAAGGGCTCGCCCACCGCCCAACTCCACTTCGACGGTGTACGGGTGGCCGACGGCCGCCGTATCGGCGAGGAGGGACAGGGCTTCGCGATCGCCCTGTCGGCGCTCGACTCGGGCCGTCTCGGTATCGCCGCGTGCGCCATCGGTCTCGCCCAGGCCGCCCTGGACGAAGCCGTCGAATACGCCACCGGGCGACGGCAGTTCGGCAGGCCCATCGCCGACTTCCAGGGGCTGCGCTTCCTGCTCGCCGACATGGCCACGAGGATCGAGGCGGGACGCGCGCTCTATCTCACCGCCGCCCGGCTCCGCGACGCGGGCAAGCCGTTCTCCCAACAGGCCGCCATGGCCAAGCTGTTCTGCACGGACACCGCGATGCAGGTCGCCGTGGACGCCGTACAGGTCCTCGGCGGCTACGGCTACACCGCGGACTTCCCGGTGGAGCGCTTCATGCGCGAGGCGAAGGTGCTCCAGATCGTCGAGGGCACCAACCAGATCCAGCGCATGGTGATCGCCCGTCATCTCGCGGGCCCGGAAACACGCTGATCCGGCTCCCCGGCGCGCTCTCTGACGCCCCGTCAGCGGACGCGCCGGGGGTCTTCTCAGGCGGCGTGCGGCTGGGCGGCGGGCACCTTGAACGGGCGCGAGCCCGGTCCGCCGACGTGTGAGAACGGCTGCGTCCGCCAGTTGAGCCCCTGAGGGAGCGTCAGCAGCAGCGCGGTGTCCTGCTCCTGTGCCTCGACGGTCTCGTCGGCGGGGCGGGCATCCGACGCCGAACGGCCCGTACCGGCGCAGACGGAGAGCACGAACGGGTTCCACGG
Source organism: Streptomyces lushanensis (assembly GCF_001700515.1). Taxonomy (GTDB): domain Bacteria; phylum Actinomycetota; class Actinomycetes; order Streptomycetales; family Streptomycetaceae; genus Streptomyces; species Streptomyces lushanensis. The sequence goes on along the minus strand of NZ_MAUD01000510.1, from coordinate 930 downwards.
AGTGGGGCACAGAGCGTGCTCCGGCAGGACGTCCTCGTCCGCCAGCAGCGCGATCGGCTGCGCACAGTCCGGGCAGACGACCCGGTACATCTCGAAGGTGTCGTAGAAGTCGATGTCGTCGGCGTCGACGAGATCAACGGGCTCCGGTTCGATACGTCCGGCGCGCTTCAGGCTCTGCATGGAGACATTCCCCCTCGGGTGGGCCGACCAGGCACTTGTGGTCTCGACCACAGCAAGCAATTCCCGTCGCGCGAGCCAGGTAACCGTAAGGTCTCGAAGGACCGCGCCGGAGACCTGTGGTTTTCGTCACATGCCGCCCGCAGGTGCCCTTCGGCTGATTTGCCGACTGTGCCTGAAGTGACCTGGGGCAATAGGTTGATCCGCATGGAGGAGCTGGATCGTCAGATCGTGGAGTTGCTCGTCAACGACGGCCGGATGAGCTACACAGACCTGGGCAAGGCCACCGGCCTGTCCACCTCGGCCGTGCATCAGCGCGTACGCAGGCTGGAGCAGCGCGGAGTCATCCGCGGCTACGCGGCGGTCGTCGACCCGGAGGCGGTCGGCCTGCCGCTCACCGCGTTCATCTCGGTGAAACCCTTCGATCCGAGCGCGCCCGACGACATCGCGGAACGGCTCGCGGGAATCCCGGAGATCGAGGCGTGCCACAGTGTGGCGGGGGACGAGAACTACATCCTGAAGGTCCGGGTCCCCACCCCGCTGGAACTGGAACACCTCCTCACCCGCATCCGCTCCCTGGCAGGAGTCTCGACCCGCACCACGGTGGTCCTGTCAACCCCCTACGAGTCGCGCCCGCCTTCTTTTTAGAGGGCTCGGTTCGCCTCCGGGCGCTTTGTGCCCCTGTCGACGGTCGACCGTGCTCGATTCGCTCGTACCTCGCGAACCTACGCGCGCTCTCCCTTTCGACAGCGG
>NZ_MAUD01000509.1 GCF_001700515.1 Streptomyces lushanensis | reverse complement strand
CGCCTGGAGCCGCGGCCGCGGGATGGAGCTGATGCACCGGGCCATGAGCTTCGCCGCGCTCGGCTTTCTGACGCTGGTGCCCCTGCTGGTCCTGGTCGCCGCGGCCGCGGCTCCAGGCGAGCCCGGCGGGCGAGGTGCTGATCCTGCTGTACACGCGCTCCAGCCGGTGCCGGTGTTCGGCCGCACCGAGACGCTTTCGGGTCATGTGTCGTCTACTACCCCGGCGGGCGCCACGCTCTGTCCAGGGCCCCCGGATGGGGGTGCCCTCCGGTCATCCGCGCTCCTCCAGCGCCCAGACCCGCTCGGCGCGCAGCGGACCGCCACGGGCCAGCACACTGCCGTGGTCGACGGCGAGCGGCGCGAGCTGTGAGGCGTAGCACTGCACCGCCGAGCGCTTGGCCGCCCACCGCTCGTCGGACAGATTCAGCTCGTACGCGACCCGGAGGACGAAACGGCTGTCGAGATCCTGGTAGGACACCCCGAAATCGACGTCCTTGGCGAGCGCGGCGTCCGTCCCGGGGGTGCCCCACTCCGGCAGATGACCGGTGTACGGCAGATCGGCGTAGACGAGGGGCAGCGGTCTGCCGAGAGCGGCGAGTACGCGCAGGGCCCGGTCGCGCACCTTCGCGTGGTCGGGCTGATTGGTGCTCAGCGGGATCAGCACCCGGGTCTCGGGAGCGAGGGCCGTGAGGAAGGTGTCGATCTCGTCGAGCGCGCCCCCGTCCTGGTAGGGACCGTCCGGATGTCCCAGCGGGACACACTCCGCGCCGAGCAGCGCGCAGGCACGCGCGTCCTCCGCCCGCCGCGCGTGATGCGCCTCGCCCGCCGAGGAGAAACCGCAGGTGCTGTCCCACCACGAGACGTCATGGCCGGGGGAGGGCGCGCCGCCATGGACGGTGACGACGGTGACCGGTGCGTCGAGCACCGGGATCAGTCCCGCGAGGGACAGCACGGCGTCGTCGAAGTGCGGGGAGAGGATCACGGTGGCGGGCGGGGCCGGTGTCGGCCGGGACGTGGTCATACGGGAGTACTCCTGTCGGTCATGGTGCTGAACTGCTGAGCCGGCGGTGCGCCGCCGGCCGCGGACCGCCCGCGAACCGCACGTCGCGCAGGGCGGCGTCCCACTGCGCGTCGTCGCCCTGCCACCGCCCGGGAGCGGCGGCCACGGTGCCCCAGCCGATGCCGGGGCCGAGCCTGTCCGAGTCCGGGGGCGGGGTGCGGCGCAGCCAGAGCAGATCGAAACGGTGCTCCGGGTGCGCCGTCGCGATGACCAGCCGCAGCCGGCGCAGATCGGCCGCGGCGAGTTCGTCGAAGGCGTCGTGATGGATGTGCAGCACCCGCGCCGAGGAAGCCGTGAGCGTGCGCCAGCGGTCGGCGAGCGCGGCGAACTTGACCCGGACGGAGCCGAGTTGGCCGTCGACGTCCTCAGCGCTGAGCGTGCTGCCCGAGGAGGGGCGGAAGTCGTGGAAGAAGCGGATGTCCGAGCCGCGGTCCAGCGCGCAGAGCCCGTCGCTGAACGGTTCGACCATGCCGGGCCGCAGGACGTTGGTGAAGTCGCAGGCGATGGTCTCCACGACGGACTCGAAGTCGAGATCGAGCCAGTCGAAGAAGTGCGCGCGGTCGTCGCCGGTGATACGGCGGATCTGATACGTGGATTCGCAGTGGTAGCCGAGACCGACGAGCCGGTCGTACATGTCTGCTCCCCCGGGAGGTCGGTCGGTCAGCCGGCCGTGCGCCGCAGCAGCAGTCCCACGCTGCCGCGTTTGCTGAGATAGGCCCGTCCCGCGCAGACGGTCTCGACCTGCGCAGGCACCAGCACGGTCTCCTCGTCCGCGCGCCAGAGCGTGGAGTGTTCGAGCCAGGGCCGCAGCCGGGAGACGAGCGCCTCGGGTTCGAGGGCGACGAACACCCGGTCCGTGGCGAGTCCGTCGAGCAGCGCGAGATCCTGGCCGTAGTAGAGCATTTCGATCAGCAGATGGGCCGCGGCGCGCGGCGGGCCGTCCTCCTTGGCCAGTTCGGCCAGATCGGCGCCGTCCACGGTGACCGTCCCGGAGCCGGCGAACGCGGCGGTGAGCCGGTCCCTGAACGCGGGATTGGGCTCGGTGGCCCGTACGGTGAAGCCCGCGGCGGTGAGCCGACGGGTCAGCGCGCCCTCACAGGCGCCCACCTCCACCACAGGGCCCTCGGCCCCGGCACAGTGTTCCCCTACCCAGGCCGCGGTGGCGTCCAGCCGCCGTTCCTCGTACGGCGAACTGCCGAACTCCCAGGGGTCCACGACGGACGCGGCCTCCTCGTCCAGGCTGGCCATCAGGGCGTAGAGCCGCTCACGCTCGACGGGGTCCGCGTCGAAGAAGCGCTCGGCGGCGGGGATGTGCGGCGTCTGTACGACATAGTCGGGATCCCGCTCGGCCAGCAGATGCCCGCACGAGCGGTTGACGAAGTCCAGCTTCGCGGCGATCAGGTGCCGCGCCAGCGGACGGTCGAGATCGCTGAGGAACTGGAGATACGGCGAGTAGCCGACGGCGTGGCGCAGTTCGGGTCCGTCGCCGGGACGGCCGGCGTGGGCGAGGGCGGTGTCGCGCCCGAGCCGTCCGCGGCTGCGCCGGGTGTCGGCCGGGGAGTGTGTCCATATCCGGACGGTCTCCCGGCTGCGACCGTCGTGGGCGTACGGCCCCTCCTGCCCGTCGCGCCAGGCTCCGGCCCGGGAGAGCAGACCGGCGAGGACCTCCGGGCCCGGTGCGGCGATGCCATCGGTCACGGGCCGGACATGGGACGCGAGCAGGGCGAGCCGCTCGGCCGTATCGGTTTCCGCGGCGAGTGTCAGCATCTCGGCGCGGTCGCCGAGGATCACCCTGACCTCACCGCCGCGGCCGTCGGTGAGTACGGACAGGAAGTCGAGGACGGCGTCCTCGGCCCGGAGTACGACAACGATATCGATCACGGCACTTCGGTCCTCGGTACGGAGCCGACGGAGGGAGCGGGACGGGGTGAGGCCGGTCGGGGGAGGGCTCGTGACGGGATGTCGGCTGGCAGGGACCCTAGCGGGCGCCCGGGTATGTGGTCCAGACCAATCGATGTGACGAGCGCTTGATTTCGGCCATCCCGTGAGTGCTTCCGTGCGCCGCCCTTGTGGGTGAAAGTGACTCCACGGCGCGTCGGGAAAGTGGCAAATCATATGACTTGACATGGAATTCCCGTATAAGCCCGGAGGTTCTCCCATGCCACTCGCCCCGATCGACCATCAGACGACCGGTTACCAGCTGTCGCACGCCTACTGGCTGGCCAAGGCCTCGGAGCTGGCCTACCGCGACCCGGCCGTCACCCGGGCCGCCTTGGCCGAATGGGGGTTCGACCGGTTCCGGCACTTCGAGTCACGCCACGCGATGCCGTTCCCGCTGGACGACACCCAGGCGTACACCGCCGCCAGTGACCGCATGATCATCACCGCGTTCCGCGGGACGACTCCCCATGAGATCCGCGACTGGCTGACCGACGGCAACACCCCGCCCGTGCCGGGGCCGAGCAACAAGGGTTTCGTCCACCACGGCTTCCACCAGGCGCTCGCCTCCGTCTACCCGGACGTACGCGACGCCGTCGAGGAGTTCCGCACCCGCGACCAGACCGTGTGGTTCACCGGACACAGCCTCGGCGGCGCGCTCGCCATGCTCGCCGGCACCCGGCTGTACTTCGAGGAGCCGAGGATCCTGGCCGACGGCATCTACACCTACGGCCAGCCCCGCACCTGTGACCGGCTGCTCGCCGCCGCGTACAACACCGCCCTCAAGAACCGTACGTACCGATTCGTCAACAACAACGACATCGTTCCGCAGGTCCCGCCGGCGCCGCTCTTCACGCACGTGGACACCGTCAAGTACTTCGACTCGCACGGCACGATCCATGACCGGCTGCCGTTCGTCGATGTCTTCAGGGACCGGGTGACGGGCCGTACGGCCGATCTGTTCGCGCCCGCCTCCGACGGCATCCGCGACCACTTCATGCCCGCCTATCTCGCGAACCTGGAGAAGAACCTGGTCTGAGGAGCGGTCGCCGACGTTCCGCGGGCCCCGCCCGCCGGGCGGGCGGGGCCCGCGGACCGGACCGGTTCAGCGGCGGGCGAGCCGGCGCTCACCGGCCGCGCCGGTCGCGTAGGGCAGCCCGTAGTGCGAGAAGACCTGCGGTTCGTCCTGGGCGAGCAGTTCTCCGTCGGTGTCGATGGAGGGGGCTTCCTTGGCGAGGTTCCTGTCCCAGGTGACCTTCAGATAGCCGGGACCGACCGTGGCGTCGCCCAGCGGGACGAAGACCAGACGCCGCCTGGTGGGCAGCCCGACGGTGACGGTGGCGAAGGACGGGGCGTCCGTCGCGGTGTCGACGTAGACGGCTTCGAGCGAGCCGATCTTCTTCTTGTCGGCGTCGACCACATCGTGGCCCCGCCACTCCCGGATGTCCTCGGCTTCGAACATGAGCGATCGCCTCTTTTCGGATATCCCCTCTCTCCCGGTCATTATCCCGCGAAAAGAGCAAGCCGCCCGGGGGCCCGTTCCGCAGTCGCCCCAGGCCCTGTTCCGCCCGCCCCGCGAAATACC
>NZ_MAUD01000051.1 GCF_001700515.1 Streptomyces lushanensis | reverse complement strand
CCTGCGTACTGCTGGTGATGCCGAGGGAGCGCCCCCAGGAGGGCCCGGCCAGCCCCGCACCCCCATCGGTGTCGCCGACGACCCCGTCCCTCACGCCCCGGCCCGCCGAACCCCAGCCCGTCCCGTCACCTGAGCCCGGAAGGGGCGAGGTGGGACGACCCGCCAGTCAGCCGGTCAGGCTCCCGACCTGAGCAAGGCATCTCTCCCAGACGCGTGACCGACGCGGGGTCCGGCACTCCCCGGTCCGTCTGCTCGCATTTGCGGTTTGCGCGACCGGACAACGATTAGAGGGGTTCAATACAGGGCATACGGTCGATCAGGCACATTTGGGGGACGGGGGATTAAGGCATGAGATCTGCACTGCGACTGTTATTGTTCTGCGTCGCTGTATTCATCGTGTGCGCGGCCGTCATGTATACCGTTTGGTTCTGGGGAATTCCATTCATTCCCAGCAAGGGTAGTGATGGTTCGGATCAACGTCTGACCATTACCGCCATGGTCCTGGGGTTGCTCCTGGCGCCGGCTTCCCTCATCGCTTTTCGGGACCATCTGGTTCCAAGGTCGCCGCAGCCGGCGAATCCGCTCCCCGGAGCCGCGCCGGCGGCGAATCCAATTGTGGGGAATCATCCCCACTCCCCGCCCGTTGTCGGCCGGATTCCCCGATTGACCGACCGCTACCTGGCCAACGTCCTGGACGGATTCGTCCCGATCTTCCTTGCTTTGCCCGTGGTCGTCGCATTTCTGATCGCCACGTGGGTCGCAAGCGCGCGGAAGGGGATTCCGTTCGACGAGTACACACCCTCAAGCCAGGCGGCAGTCGCCTGCCTTGTCCCACTGCTCTCCGTGCTCCTGGTCGCATTCACTCTTGAGTTCATAACCGGGACGTCGATCGGCAAGTATGCGATGGGGATGCGGGTCAAGCGCGTCGACGGGCAGAAGGTCCGACTGCGGGATGCCTGCACTCGCGGTGTCTGTAAGTATGTTCTGTTCCTGGTCGGTGCTGTCACGGTCTTCGGAGTGTGGCTTCTTCTGCTTCTTTGGAGAATCGATGTGAAGCGCCGTTTCCTGTGGGACAGAGTCGCGGGCACCTATGTTGTTTCAACACGCTAGGGCCTTTGACGGCTGAGGTTACGGCGGTTCGAGGTCGAGCCCGGTCCTGGCGACCGGAGCGCGGCGAACGGCCGACACGCCGAGCAGGAGGCCGCGCCCGCGCTCACGGACTCGCCGTCGATCAGGACACGGGCCCTGCCGGCGCGGGATACCGCACAGTGTCTGCGGGCCGACCGCGATCCCCAGGGCGCCGCAGACATGGCGACGGAGGTATGCCGACGGAGGTATGGCAGCGACTCCCCGGAGGCTTCCGTACCGGGCTCGTCCGCATCCGCGCCGAGACGCTGCGAGGGAGTCTTACCGGTCAACCACGAGCCCGGCTCACGGAAGTACTTGGCACGTGACGTGAACGCCCGGTGCTCTTGCCGACGGTCCGGCCGTCCAGGCCCTGGGCTCCGACCAAGCCGGAGCCGAGAGGGAAGGCCGGACCCGAGGGCGGTCAGCGGGTCAGGCTCCCGGACTTCAGGGCGCCGATGAACGACGACCAGGTAGCGGGCTGAACGCGCAGGGCCGGACCGGTGGGGTTCTTGGAGTCGCGGACCGGGATGTCGGCGTACCCGTCCGCCACTTCGAGGCACGCGTCGTTGTTGCCCGAACTGTGGCTGGACTTGTGCCACCCGGTGAAACGCTCACTGCTATTCATGCTCGGAGGGTCTCCGCTTTGACCGACTCGATGAACGACGTCCAGTTGGTGGGCTGGAAGTGCAGGGCGGGGCCGGTGGGGTTCTTGGAGTCGCGGACCGGGATGTCGGCGTACCCGTCCGCCACTTCGAGGCAGTTGTCGTTGTTGCCCGAGCTGTAGCTGGACTTGCGCCACCCAGCGAAACGCTCAGTGCTGTTCATCTTTGTATTCCTTCGCTATGGCCCTGACCAGGGCCAGGGACTCCTTGTGGGGCAAAGCATCCCCCAAGGCCAGGCTGTATGACACCTGGCACCTGTGCACCATGGCGGGATCGTCCATCAGGTACCCCGTGTGGAAGCCCTCTGTGTAGGCCACCGGTGCGGCGTCTTCGAAGCTCATCAGGTAGATCGCGCCAGCCTGTAGAGCGTGCTCGCCTGCCCTAAACGGGAGCACATGCAGCCGCAACCGTCCAGCCTCCGCCAAGTCTGCGATTTTGTGGAGCTGTTCAGCCATGACCTGCGGGCCGCCGACCTTGCGCCTGAGGGCTGCCTCGTCCAGCAGAGTCCAGATTACGGGCTCCAACGGGCCGTCAAAGAGCCGAGCACGGGCCCTGCGAGCGACCACCTTCTCGTCAAGATCTTTGGGTCGGGGGTTCGGGTCGTAAACCTTGTACACAGCCCGCGCGTACGCCTCTGTCTGAAGAAGGCCAGGGATCAGTGTGGAGCCGTACTCTCGAATCTCCGTCGCTTGCTGCTCCAGTTCCGCCACTACAGCGAAGTAATCGGGGTACTTGGGGTCGAGATCCTTCAGCCACCGCGCGAAGAACCCGTCCGTCCCCAGCGCGACGTCGATCCGCTTCGCGTCGTCCGGGTTCGGCAGGCGGCGGCCCGCCTCGAAGTGGCTGATGAGCGTGGGCGAGCACACCACGATCTCGCTCAACATCTCCTGAGTCATGCCTGCGGCTATCCGGCGCAGCTTGAGCTCCTCCCCGTACTTCTGCCGAGGGGTGCGCGGCTTACTGGCTTCCGCCATGCCATCAACTCCTTCATCTGAAGCGACCGTTGTCAACCCCCCACTACTAGCCACAGTAGCGGCACACCTTCCACTCTGTGAGTACTTCGTCACAGAAAGCGAAACAAGCAGGTGGAGGGAACGTTGACATGAGGCTGAACCGGCAGGGGAGCCAAACGGACGGCAGTGTGGTGCTGCGGTGGAGCCGTCATCCGAGGTGCGTCGCGCTGGCGCGGCTGGAGTTGCGCAAAGCGCTGGCCGGCTGGGGGTTGGCCGAGTTGGAGGACTCGGCCCTGCTCGTCCTGTCCGAACTCCTCACCAACGCCGGGCGCCACGCGCAGGTCGTACCGGAGCAGATCATCGAGACGCACTACTTCCGCAGGCCGGCCGGGCTGCGGATCGAGGTGCACGACGGGTCGCCGGAGCTGCCGCGCAGGCGTCCGGCCGGGCCGGAGGCGTCCGGGGGGCGCGGGCTGGTGCTCGTGGACGCGCTGGCGGACGAGTGGGGCGTGATCGAACACGGCGAGGGCCGGGGGAAGACGGTGTGGGCGGCCCTGTCGCTCCCGGACGAGGACGCGGGCGTGGACGCGGGCGTGGACGAGGGCGGTTGTGAACGTGGCTGAACGGGTCGTCAGGGACGGTGTCGTCGGGGACGGCGCGGAGGAGCGGCGGGAGCGGCCTCCGGTGGGCGCGTTCGCCCGGCCGGACGTGGTGCCGTACATCGCGCGGTGGTCGTCGGAACGGTGTCCGCCCTCGATGGTCGCGGCCGGCGACCGTGGCATCCGGTACACGGACGAGCTGCCGCACGACCGTGACGCGCGCGGGATCCTGTGGAAGCGGATCGGGCTGAGCCCGGGGAAGGGCAGGCCGGAGTTCGGGAACGTCCACTTCTTCCGGCAGCGCCGGGCGATGCGGAAGCTGCTGTGCCAGATCTGCGGCGGTCCGGCGGACCGTACCGCCGACGGGACGCTGTGGCTGGTGGGTGAGGACGCGGACGACCGGGACGCGTGGGCGACCGATCTCGTGACCGGGCATCCGCCGCTGTGCGTGCCGTGCGCGGTGACGTCGGTGCGGGCCTGTCCGCATCTGCGGAAGCAGTATGTGGCGTTACGGGTGCGGACGTTCGAGCTGGGCGGCGTTCAGGGCGCGTTGTACCGGCTGTACGGCCGTACGCCCGTGGCCTACTCCGCCGACGGGGTGCCGTTTCACAGTTGGCGCATTCACTGGGTGCTGGCGGCGCAACTGCTCATGAGTCTGGCGGAGTTCACGATGGTGGATCTGGCGGAAGAGCACGCGCAGTACATGAGACGGAAGGCGACGGCCGGGCCGGAGCGGGCGGCGTGAGACGTGGTCGGCCGGTGCGTCCGGGAGGTCACCGGCGCCAGTGATCGGTCATCGGACGGCGCGCCGCGGCTTGATAGGCAAGTGGCAACTTGCCTATGCTGCGGTCGTGGCCGACGACCTCTTCAAAGCATTGGCCGACCCCACCCGCCGCACCATCCTGGACGAACTGACGGAGAAGTCCGGACAGACGCTGTTCGAGATCTGCGCGCGGCTGAGCATGAGGCATCAGCTCGGCATCTCGCGCCAGGGGGTCTCCCAGCACCTCGCGGTGCTGGAGGCCGCCGGGCTCGTCAGGACCAGGCGGGAGGGCCGCTACAAGTTCCACGACCTGGACACGGTCCCGCTGCGGCAGATCACCGAGCGATGGCCCGTGCCCGACACATCCGAACCCGAGGAGAGCCCCCTGTGAAGATCCACCTGACCAGCGTCTTCGTCGACGACCAGGCCAAGGCCCTGGCCTTCTACACCGAGATCCTCGGCTTTGTGAAGAAACACGACATCCCGCTGGGCGAGGAGCACCGGTGGCTGACCGTCGTCTCGCCCGACGAGCCCGGCGGCACCGAGCTCCTGCTGGAGCCCGCAGGCCATCCGGCCGTCGAGCCGTACCGCAGCATGATCGTCAAGGACGGCATCCCGCTCGCCCAGTTCGCCGTCGACGACGTGCACGCGGAGTACGAGCGCCTGCGCGGCCTCGGCGTCCGCTTCACCCAGGAGCCCGTGGACATGGGCCCCATCGTCACCGCCGTCTTCGACGACACCTGCGGCAACCTGATCCAGATCGCGGCGAAGCCGGAATAGACGCGCCACGTGTGCGGGGCCCGGACGATGTCTGATGTCCGGGACCCGGACGGTGCCGGGCCGCGCGCGGTGCTCATCGGCGCCGCCGGCCCGGTCCGCCGAGCCGGTCCGTCTCCGCCGACGGGCCGTCAGTGGTCGTCGACGATGCGGACGGCGATGCCGTTCTTCAGGGTGACCTCCGCGGAGACGCCCTTCTTCGCCGCGGCCTCCAACTCGGCCTCCGTGCAGGGTGTGGCGGCCTGGGCGTTCGGGTCGTCGGTGCCGCAGATGTCGCCGGTGCCCTGGATGTCGGTGTCGACGGCGAGCCAGAAGGCCTGCTCGACGCCCTTCATGTCGCTGACGGTGTACTTGCCGGGCGCGAGGTAGCTCACATTGCCGAACCAGGTGCCGGTGACGCCCTCGCCCTTGCCGTTGCTGGGAACGTTGCCGTCGGTGCCGCCGTCCTGGGCCTTCCCGTCGCCGGGGGCGCCGGAGTCCGGGTCCGCGTCGGTGTCCGCTTCCGCCGGGGCGCTGGTGACGGCTTCCGGCGACGGCGAGGTGGCGCCGGCCGGCTCGGCCGGCGCACTCGCGTCCGCGCTCGTCCCCGTACCGTTCCCGGTCCCGGTCGCCCCGGAAGTGTCCTGCTGGCAGGCCGTCAGCAGCGCGGTGGCCGCGACGAGGGCGAGAGCGGCGAGGACGGTTTTGCGACGCTGGGTGCGGGCCATGATGTCAACGCTCCGTGTGGCTAGGGGCTGGCGGCTGGTGGTGAGCACCACTGTGGCCGGTGTGCGGCCGGAGCAGAAGAGCGGTCCTGGAGTGATGACAGCGCGGTCGTCGCCCTGTGACATTCGGGACCGCCCCGGGTCTCACCGGGCCCGGGGCCGGCGCCGGCGGCCGGTACGGGCTCGCACCGGCCGGTCCGGAACTCGGCGGATGACCGAGGCCCCGTCAAGGCAGGTGCCGTATCCCCCGGTGCTGGATCTCCTGCTGGATCTCGTGCCGGATGTCCGGCGGAGCGGTCGCCGTACGCGGGCGGGTGTCGTGGCCGGGCGGCGCGCCGAACAGACGGCGGTACTCGCGGTTGAACTGCGACGGGCTGTCGTAGCCGACGCGATGGCCGACGCCCGCGACATCGCCCGCGCGCGTGATCAGCAGCGAGCGGGCCTCCTGGAGACGGATCCGCTTCTGGAATTGCAGCGGGCTCATGGCCGTGACGGCGCGGAAGTGCCGGTGGAACGCCGACGAGCTCATCCCGGTCAGCCGGGCGAGGTCCTCGATCCGCATCGGTTCGGCGTAGTGGTCGCGGATCCACCGGATCGCCCGGCCGACATGGGACAGCCCGCTGTCGGCCATGCCGATCTGGCGGACCATGCCGCCGTGCGGGCCGGTGAGCAGGCGCCAGAGGATCTCCCGTTCGATCAGGGGCGCGAGCACGTGCGCGTCCGCCGGGCGGTCGAGCAGCCGCAGCAGCCGGGCCACGGCGTCGAGCAGCTCCGTGCCGGCCGCGCCGGTCGCGATCGCGGGCGGGCCCGCGGTGGTGCGTGACCGACGTACGGCCGGGAGCTCCAGCAGGAGCGGTGCGATGGCGGCCGGCCGCAGCACCAGCCCCATGCCCAGCGCGGGGGTCCGCGGGCCGGCGCCGAGGAAGTGGCCGGTGACGGGCAGTTCCGCGGTGACGACGAGGCACTCGCCCGCCCGGTACTCGTACACCTGGTCGCCGAGCAGCAGGCGCTTGGCGCCCTGCGCCATGACGACCAGCAGCGGTTCGGTCAGTGAATGGTCCGGCGCCGCGGTCCCGACCTTGGACAGCAGCAGCCCGTCGACCGACGTCGTCAGATCCGGCCGGGCGCGGGCCGTGATGATGCCGCGGATCTCGTCGAGGAGTTCATGAGCGGTGGTGTGCACACCTCACGGAAGCATCCGTACGCCCTGCGGGGCAAGCCCGATCCGCGCGAAGCGAAGAGGATCGTGCAAGAGGTCGCGCGGATCGGTCTACCGTGCCCCCACGGCTCGCGCTTCGATGGAGAGGACGGTTTCGGAGCACACGGAGGAGTACGTTCATGCCGCTCGACCACTATGTGACACTCGGCCGGTCCGGGCTGCGGGTCAGCCCGTTCGCCCTCGGCGCGATGACCTTCGGTGACGATCCCGGAGGCGCGGGATGCAGTGTCGAGGAGTCGGAGAGGATCCTGGCGGCCTATCTGGACCGCGGCGGCAACTTCATCGACACCGCGAACTTCTACACCAACACGCACTCGGAGAAGATCCTCGGCGACTGGTTCGCGGCCCGTCCCGGCCGCCGCGACCGGGTGGTCCTGGCGTCGAAGTTCTTCACCAACCTCTTTCCCGGCGATCCCAACGGCGGCGGTGCCGGCCGCTCGTCGATCATCGCCCAGCTCGACGAGAGCCTGCGCCGGATGCGGACCGACCATCTGGACCTGTACTGGCTGCACAACTGGGACCGGCAGACGCCGATCGAGGAAACCCTGCGCACGCTGGACGATCTCGTGCGCGCCGGCAAGATCCGCTACATCGGGTTCTCGAACACTCCGGGCTGGGTGACGGCCCAGGCCCAGACGACGGCGCTGCTGAAGGGCTGGACCCCGCTGATCGCCCTGCAGGTCGAGTACTCGCTGCTCGCGCGTACCGTCGAGGGCGAACTCGCGCCGCTCGCGCGCGACCAGGGGATGGCGCTGGTCCCGTGGAGCCCGCTGAAGAACGGCTTCCTGTCGGGCAAGTACCGGCGCGGGGGCCAGGTCACCGACTCCGCCCGTGCCGCCTACGTCGGCGGTCCCGGCGAGGACGAGTTCGTGGTCATCGACGCCGTCGCCGCGATCGCGGACGAGCTCGGGACCACGTCGGCGGCGGTCTCGCTGGCATGGCTGCGGGCCCGCGAGGGCACCGTCGTACCGATCCTCGGCGCGAGGCGCGTGGAGCACCTGGAGAACAACCTCGCCGCCCTGGAGGTGACGCTCACCCCCGAGCACCTCCGGACGCTGGACGAGGTCTCGGCGCCGGTGCTGAACTATCCGGCGCCGAGACCTCGTCCA
>NZ_MAUD01000508.1 GCF_001700515.1 Streptomyces lushanensis | reverse complement strand
CGACGGCCGACACACCGACGCGGCGGTCGTCGTGAGCGCTGTCACCGTACGAGGCGTCGGTGTGTCGGCCGTCGCCGTGACGGTTGTCGCCGTACGGGCTGTCGGTGTGTCGGCCGTCGGTGTACGAGCCGCCGTCGGCGCGGGCGTCCTCATAACGGACGTCCTCGTAACGGGCCTCCTCGTAACGCCCGTCCTCATAACGTCCGTCGTCCACGCGCTCGTCCTCGTAACGCCCGTCCGCCACGCGGCCGTCGGCGTACCGGCCGCCGTCGGCGTCCCGGGCGCCGTAGCTCTCGCTGTCGGCCGGCTCGTAGCCGTGGCGCGGGCCGTCCTGCGGACCGTCACGCGGGACATCGCGCGGACTGTCGTGCCGCGCGCGGTCGACGGGCTCGTCACCGGCGCGTTCACCGCCGAAGCGGTCCGCGCCGAAGCTCCCGCCGTCGGTGCGCGCGCCGTCGAGGTGCGCGGCGTCGTCAGGACGCCCGCCGTCGAACCGCTCGTTGTCGTGGCCGTATTCTTCCGGTCCCCGGCTCATCGGGTCCATGGTGAAAAGCCCCCCAGATCGTGGCGTACCGCTGCCCCCGGCCTCGCACGCCCATCTGTCGCTTCTGGTCCGGTATCTGCTCCATGGGTCGGTCATCGGCAGACGGCCGAACCCTAGACCTCAGCACAGTATCCGTGAACAGCCGGGGTACCACCCCGTCCAAGACATCACGGTCTCATGAGGATTGCGAGGTCCGGCCCGGTCAGACCCTCGGCAGCGACTCTGCGGCGATTCCGCCCTCGATGGCGAGAATGCGGTGCAATCGGGTGGCCACCAGCAGCCGCTGCATCTGCGGCGGGACGCCGCGCAGCACAAGTCTGCGACCGCACCGCCCCGCGCGTCGGTGGGCTCCCATGATGACGCCGAGTCCGGTGGCGTCCCAGGAGTCCAGTTCGGTCAGGTCTAGCACCAGATCGCCGGCTCCGTCGTCGACGGCCGAGTGCAGGACCGTACGGGCGTCCGCCGCGCTGCGGACGTCGAGGCGGCCCCCGACGACCAGCTCGGCGTGGTCGCCCCTGATGTGCATATGCGCTCCCCGATGAGTGCTTCCGTACTCCGTGTCTGTTCTGTCTTCCAACAACTGACTGCCGCGTGTGCGGAGAAGTTGCCGTCCGTAAGCGAACCGATACCAAAAACACCCCGTGGGGTGATACCGAAACGGCTTGACGCGGCTCAGCGCCCGGCTCCCGGCTGGTGGCTCAGTGCTTGTAGAACCCCTGCCCGCTCTTGCGGCCGATGTCACCCGCGTCCACCATCCGGCGCATCAGCTCCGGCGGGGCGAACTTCTCGTCCTGCGACTCGGTGTAGATGTTGCCGGCCGCGTGGAGGAGGATGTCGACACCGGTCAGGTCGGCGGTGGCGAGCGGCCCCATGGGATGACCGAACCCGAGCCGGCAGGCCGTGTCGATGTCCTCGGCGGACGCGACGCCCGACTCGTAGAGCTTGGCGGCCTCGACCACGAGCGCGGAGATCAGTCGTGTGGTCACGAAGCCTGCCACATCGCGGTTGACGACGATGCAGGTCTTGCCCACCGATTCGGCGAACTCGCGGGCGGTGGCGAGGGTTTCGTCACTGGTCTTGTAGCCGCGCACCAGCTCGCAGAGCCGCATCATCGGCACCGGCGAGAAGAAGTGCGTACCGACGACACGCTCCGGACGCGCGGTGGCCGCCGCGATCTTGGTGATCGGAATGGCCGAGGTGTTGGAGGCGAGAACGGCGTCGTCCCGTACGAGCTTGTCGAGCGCGCGGAAGATCTCGTGCTTCACGTCGAGCTTCTCGAACACCGCCTCGACGACGATGTCCGCGTCGGCGACGGCGTCGAGATCGGTGGTCGTGGTGATCCGCGCGAGAGCCGCGTCCGCGTCGGCCTCTTCGAGCTTGCCCTTGGCGACGAACCGCCCGAACGAACCCTTGATACCGTCGACCCCCCGGGCCAGCGCCGCGTCGGTCACATCCCGCAGCACGACATCCCAGCCCGCCTGCGCGGAGACCTGCGCGATCCCGGACCCCATGAGTCCGGCCCCGATGACGGCGAGCTTCCCGGCCACGTCACACCCCACGATTCCTCTTCGGCTCTTCATTGAGCCTTAACGCCTGTTTACATTCGAGTGCTCTGCCGGAGGTTAGCGCTCGTGGCGGGCCGTGTGACGGCGAAGAGATGCGCGTCACGTCTCACATGACGGACATCACACCAGGACGGTCCGTCAGGCACCGCCGTCCCCGCCTCCCGCCGACCGCGAGCGGCGACTCCCACCCTCTTTACATGTGACCTTTTGGTCACCTATCCTGGAGCTGTGAGCGACGACGACCGTGTCTTCAAGGCGCTGGCTGATCCGACGCGTCGTT
Organism: Streptomyces lushanensis; assembly: GCF_001700515.1. Taxonomy (GTDB): domain Bacteria; phylum Actinomycetota; class Actinomycetes; order Streptomycetales; family Streptomycetaceae; genus Streptomyces; species Streptomyces lushanensis. The sequence goes on along the minus strand of NZ_MAUD01000508.1, from coordinate 5,875 downwards.
TCCTGCTGGACCTGCTCTTCGCGCGCGACGGACGCACGCTGACCGAGCTGGAGTCCGAGCTGGAGATGACGCGGTACGGAGCGATGAAGCACCTGAAGGTGCTGGAGGAGGCGGGGCTTGTCGTCACGCGCAGATCGGGGCGGGAGAAGCTGCACTTCCTCAATCCCGTGCCGATCCGGTTGATCCACGACCGGTGGATCGACAAGTACACCGAGCGCCAGGTGTCGGCGCTCACCGAGTTGAAGCACGAGCTGGAGGGGAACTCATGAGCACCGCCACGGCCGAGACGACCAGAACGGTCCAGGTCCACCGGATCTACATCAGGGCGACGGCACAGGCCGTCTGGGACGCGATCACCAGTCCCGACTGGAACGGCAGGTACGGCTACGGCTGCGCCAGCGAGTTCGACCTGCGCCCGGGTGGTGCGTACCGGTCGCTGTCGAGCGACGAGATGCGGGCGCACGGCGCGCCGGAGCAGATCATCGAGGGCGAGGTCGTCGAGGCCGAGGCGCCGCGCCGGCTCGTCCAGACGTACCGGATGCTCTTCACCGCCGAGCTGGCGGCCGAACCGTACACGCGCCTGACGTACGAGATCGAGGAGGAGCCGTACGGGGGCGTCGTGAAGCTCACCGTGACGCACGACGTCACCGGCGCGCCGGCCCACGCGGCCCAGGTCGCCGGGGAGATCAAGGAGACGGGCGGTGGCTGGGCGATGATGCTGAGCGACCTCAAGTCGCTGCTGGAGACGGGCAAGGCGATGGCGGGCTGAGCCCGCGCGGAGTGCGGTCGCCGGGCCGGGGCCGGTGCCTTCGGGGCGCCGGCCCCTCGGCCTGCCCGTACGGGCTCGCGCGGGCCCCCCGGGCCATGCGGCTCGTACCACCGGTCCCGCGGTCCGCGGCCGACCTCCGTCCGGGTCGTACAGGTCGGCCAGGCCCTAGGCTGACCGTATGGTCAATCTGACGCGTATCTACACCCGCACCGGCGACAAGGGCACGACCGCGCTCGGCGACATGAGCCGTACCGCCAAGACCGATGTGCGGATCGCCGCGTACGCCGACGCCAACGAGGCCAATGCCGTCATCGGTACGGCGATCGCGCTCGGCGCGCTTCCCGAGGAGCTGGTGAAGGTCCTCGTCCGGGTGCAGAACGACCTCTTCGACGTGGGCGCGGACCTGTCGACGCCGGTGGTCGAGAAGCCCGAGTACCCGCCGCTGCGGGTCGAGCAGGCGTACATCGACAAGCTGGAGGCGGACTGCGACCGCTTCCTGGAGCAGCTCGACAAGCTGCGCAGCTTCATCCTGCCCGGCGGTACCCCGGGCGCCGCGCTGCTGCATCAGGCCTGCACGGTCGTACGCCGCGCCGAGCGCTCCACCTGGGCGGCGCTGGAGGTGCACGGCGAGACCATGAACACCCTGACGGCGACCTATCTGAACCGTCTCTCCGACCTTCTGTTCATCCTGGCCCGCGTCGCGAACAAGGAGGTCGGGGACGTGCTCTGGGTCCCTGGCGGAGAGCGCTGAGCCGCGCGCTGGCCGCCGTTCCCCGGATCCGGGTCCACGTCCGGGCACAGGTCCGCGTCCGCCTCCGGGTCATCGGTGCGCGGCCGCCACCGCCACCGCGCCCGCCGACTCCGTCATCCGGACGGGAATCGAGCACCAGGTCTTCGTCCCGTCGCCGCTCACGCCCCAGTCCCCGCCGCGCTCGGCCACGACGGCGTCCACGAGCAGCGGCCCATGACCGCTCCCGTCCTCCGGTTCGGCCACGCGGGCGGGGGGCGCGACGGGCTCCCCGTCGTCCACCTCGATACGGAGCATTCCGAGGCCGGTGAGTCTGAGCCGTACGCCGATCTGGTCCCCGCGTCCGTACCGGAACGCACTGGTGACCAGCTCGCTCAGTAACAGCCCGATGTCCGGGCCGAGTTCCGCCAGCCCCCATGCCTCAAGCCACGCGCACCCGGCCCGCCGCACCTGTCCGGGCCAGCGCTCATCGCCTTCGGCCATGCTCCGCCCGAACGGCCGAGGCATCCGCTCGACGGCGAACTCCCAGTCCCTGGCGGCCGTTTCGGTCCCGGGCGGCCTTCCGACCGGCTGCGGCTCGGTCCGGATCGCGTCGTGGCCCGCGTGCGGGCGGGCCTGCGCGTGTGCGCCGAGGGTCATGACTCGGTCCTCCATGGATCGTCAACGTGACAAAGCATCAAGCAACATCAACCAAAAACGACAAACATCAACGAACGTCAACAAGCATCGACGAACGCACCCTTCCGGGCGAAGGGCGTCCCGCCGGCGCGCCGTCGGCGCCGCCCAACCCCCGCGGCGGCCACGGGCGGTGAGGCCCGGGACAACCGGAAGGCGGCTCGAACCGGACCCGCGGCTACGGCGGACGCGCGAGAGCATCTTCATGGACAACGGCGGGCCGATGCCACGAAAAGTGGCCGCCCGGAGGAACAAAGCCCTCCGAGACCGCTCTCCAGTGCGACGAAACCGCGGTCCGAGCTTCCGCGACAGCGGCGATCCGCGCAAACCGCCGGGGAGGTGCGGCGCGGCCGGCCCGGAGATCATCGGTCACCGATCGGGCCGAACCGGACGGAGAAGCGGCGTCGTACGTCGTGTCCGCAGGCGCGAGGCGGCGGACACCGCGCCCGTCGGCACGCTCACCCGGCGGCACCGAACCGTCACCTCCTGTGACAGAGGGGCGCGCACAGACGACCCGAGGGTGTCAATAGCCCATTTGGGGGCTATCGTCCACATATGTACGAGCCGGGAGGGTACGAGGCGTGCGGGGACGACCGCACCGCGGCGGAGCTGGAGCGTGCCCTGGCGGAGCTGGTGCGGGACACCGGTGCGCACATCGGTGCCGTGTATGTGCTGGTGCCGGAGGAGCAGGTACTGCGCATGGTCGTGGTGACCGGGGTGTCGCGGCATGTGGCCGGTCCATGGACCCGGGTGGCGCTGGCCGCGCCGGTCCCGGTGGCCGAGGCGGTGCGCGAGGGCCGGCCGGTGTGGGTGGCGGGCCATACGGAGCTGGCCCACCGCTTTCCCCGTACGGCGCTCGCGCTGCCGTACCACGTCGCCATGAGCGTCGTACCCCTGACGTCCCCCAGCGCATCCGGCACCATCCGCGGCACCACGTCCGGCCCTGTGTCCAGCACCGCGTCCGACGCCGCCTGCTGGGGCGCCATGCTCCAGTTGTGGCCCGGTACGCACGCCCCCGAGCTGTCCCGCCGGGAGGCGCGGGCGATCGACGGGGCCCGCCACCGGATCAGCCGCCTTCTGCGGCAGGCCGCCGACGAGGGGCATCCGATGCGGTCCACGGAGCTGCGTACGGTGAGCCCGCCGCCCACCCGGCACGAACAGCCCGGAGCCGAACTGACGGAACGCTTCCCGGAAGGCACCTGCGCGCTGGACCTCGAAGGCCGCATCACGTTCCTCAACGACAGGGCCGCCGAACTGCTGGGCCGCGGCCACCCCGAACTGCTCGGGGCCAGGCCCTGGGAGGCCCTGCCCTGGCTGAACGACCCGGTGTACGAGAACTCGTATCTGGCGGCGCTGTTCAGCCGTCTTCCCACGCCGTTCGTCGCGCTGCGGCCCCCCGAACACTGGCTGGCCTTCACCCTCTACCCCGACTCCACCGGCATCAGTGTCCGCATCACGCCCACCGATCCGCCCGGTCACGACCGCGAGCCGTTCCTGACCCCGCCGGTCACGGCGCAGGCCCGCCCGGGGGCCCTCTTCCATCTGCTGCACCTGTCCACGGCCCTGACCGAGGCGGTCGGCGTCAAGGACGTGGCCGAGGCGGTCACCAGCCAGATCATGCCCGTCATCAACGTCCAGGGCCTCGCGGTGCTCACCTCCGACGAGGGCAGGATCCATGTGGTCGCCGCCCGCGGCTTCCCGCCGGGGGTCGCGGAGTTCTTCGACGGACTGCCCCTGACCGCGGAGGGCGCGAGCCTGCGGGCCATCGCGACCGGCGCTCCCGCGTTCTACGCGAACAACGAGGAGCTGCGGCGCACCTATCCGCACATCGGCCTGTACCGGAAGATGGCCGCCTTCGCCTATCTGCCGCTGTTCGCCTCCGGCCGGACGATCGGCTGCTGCGTCCTCGGGTACGACCAGCCGCACCCCTTCTCGCCGCAGGAGCGCGCCGGTCTCACCTCGCTGGGCGGAGTGATGGCACAGGCGCTGGAGCGGGCCCGCCTCTTCGACACCGAGAACCAGGTCGCCCGTGGTCTCCAGGCCGCGCTGCTGCCGCACGACCTGCCGCGGATCCCCGGCCTCGAAGTCGCCGCCCGGTATCTCCCGGCGACCCGCGGCATGGACATCGGCGGCGACTTCTACGACCTGATCCGGCTGGACGACACCTCGGCCGCGGCCGTCATCGGTGACGTACAGGGCCACAACGTGAACGCCGCCGCCCTCATGGGGCAGGTGCGCACGGCCGTCCACACCCACGCGCGGGCGGGCGCGCCGCCGGACGAGGTGCTCGCGCGCACCAACCGCCTGCTGATCGACCTGAGTTCGAGTCTGTTCACCAGCTGCCTCTACGCCCACCTCGACCTGCGGCACCACCGGGCCCGTATCGCCGCCGCCGGCCACCTGCCGCCCGTGCTGCGCCATCCCGACGGGCGCACGGAGGTCCTGGACATACCCAACGGGCTTCTTCTCGGCATCGAGCCGGATTCCGCGTACCGGACCGCCGATGTCCCGCTGCCCGCCGGCGCCCTGCTCGCCCTCTACACCGACGGCCTCGTCGAGACACCCGGCACGGATCTGGACGAGGCCATCGCCGAACTCGCCGCCAGGCTGGGGCAGGAGGCCCCGGAGCCGCTGGACGCGCTCGCGAGGACGCTGGTCCGGTGCGCCGGTCGGATCCGGCAGTCCCCGCGGGGTGGCGACGACATCGCGCTGCTGCTGATGAGAGTCGCCCGGTTACGCGGGCGGATGCGGGTCGTACGCAGGCGCGCGGGGCGGTGCCGGTTTCCGTGCACGCGTCCGGAGCGGTCGTCCGTGACGCGCGGCGGTCAGTCGGAGGGTGCCGGGGCCCTCTTGGGCCAGACCGTGTACGTCAGGGCGATCACGCCGTGGATGCCCACGAGACGCAGGGCCGTGAACTGCCACTCGGTCAGGGAGCCGGTGTCGCCGTCGTCGCCCACGTACCGGACGGCGAGCTGGAGCAGGGCGATCGCGACCGCCGCGGCCAGGACCGTACGGAGCCAGAGCCGGGCCTCGTGGCGGGCTCGGGCCTTGCCGTGGCGCGGAGGTGCGGGCGGGCGCGGGGCGCCGGCGAGGCGGTGGGCGGCGTGGCCGTCGAGCCACATGACCGTGTAGTGGCCGAAGGCGACCGTGTAGCCGATGTAGAGCGCGGCGAGGCCGTGTTTCCAGTCGGGCTCGGCGCCGTTCCTGAGGTCGACGGCCGTGACGGCCAGCAGGACGACCTCCAGCAGCGGCTCCAGCAGCAGGACGGCGGCCCCCAGCCGCCGCATGCCCGCCAGATAGCGCAGGGCGAGCCCGGCGGCCAGCAGCACCCAGAAGCCGACCTCGCAGACGACGATCAGCGTGACGATCACGGATCTCTCCTTCCGGGCTCGCGGTCCCTGGACCGTGCGGTCACCGGCCGTGCGTTTCGCAACGTCGCGGTTCGCAAGGTCACGGTTCCCGGCCTCACGGTCCGCTCCAGCCTTCCGTCCGTGCCGAGGGGCCACGTCGTCGTCAGTGACGAAGCGGGACTGCATCCTTCGATGTATCCGGCGCTCCCCCGGGATGAGGACGTCCGGGACCCGGGCGCCGTGGTGGGGGCGGCCGACGCGGTACGGGCGCGGGAGCCGGAGGGAGACACTCACCCTCCCCATGAAACACGGCGCCCGGGTCCCGGACGTCCT
>NZ_MAUD01000507.1 GCF_001700515.1 Streptomyces lushanensis | reverse complement strand
CGCGTGGCCGATCCCGCCGGCCCCGGAGCGACGACGGTCCCGCTGGGGGATGCGGGTGACGACGACCGTCTCCGTACTGGTGCTGAGCGCCGGCGGGATCGGCCACGCGGTGGTGAGCAGCCTGGACACCGAGATCGACAGGGTGGACGCGTTCAAGGACATGAAGAACCGGCCCGACGCGGGCCACGGTCTGAACCTCCTGCTCGTCGGCACCGACGGCCGCGACAAGATCACGGAGGAGGAGCGGCAGAAGTACCGGCTCGGCGGCGCGCCGTGCCACTGCACCGACACGATCATGCTGGTGCATCTCTCGGCCAACGGCGGGCGCGCGAGCGTGGTGAGCGTGCCGCGCGACAGCTATACGGAGCTGCCCGAGCACATCGACACCACCACCGGCGAACAGCACCAGCCGCATGTGGTGAAGCTCAACGCGGCGTACACGGAGGGCGGGCCGAATCTGACGGTCCGGACCCTGGAACATATGACCGGCGTGAAGATCAGCCACTATCTGGAGGTCGACTTCACCAGCTTCATGAAGACGGTGGACGCCCTGGGCGGCGTCGAGATCTGTACGCCCAGGGAGCTGAGGGACTCGTACACGGGACTCGACCTGGCACCCGGCACGCACAAGCTGGACGGCGGGCAGGCGTTGCAGTACGTACGGTCCCGGCATATCGACGGCGCGGCCGACCTCGGCAGGATGCGGCGCCAGCAGCGCTTCCTGGCCGCGCTGATCGACCGGGCCACCAGCAGCGGTGTGCTGCTCAATCCGGTGAAGTTCCGGGACGTCAGCTCGGCGATGCTCACCTCGGTCCGGGCCGACGCGGGATTCGGTACGGAACAGATGCTCGCCCTCAACGAGGCGATGCGCGGCTTCTCGGCCGCGTCGTCGGAGTTCACCTCGGTGCCGCTGGCGGACGGCGGGGCCGGCGTCGCGGTCAGGGGCGTCGGCTCGACGGTGAAATGGGACCCGGTGAAGTCGAAGCGGCTCTTCCGGGCACTGCGCGAGGACCGGCCGCTGACCACGCTGAACGAACCGAAGCCGAAGCAGGCGGCGAACGCGGAGGGCACGGGCCGTATGCAGGGCACGGGCCGCAGGGACGGCGAGCACGGCCCGGCGGCGGACGCGAGCCGGTCGCCGGAGCGGAGGCCCGACGGCGGACAGGAGGCCGTGCCGGTCGAGGTGGCGCCGAAACGGGTCAAGGTGCAGGTCTACAACGGGACACGCAGGAGCGGGCTGGCCAGACGCGCCGACAAGGCGCTGCGCGCCGCCGGCTTCGACACGACCCGTGTGCCGCTCAACGCGCCGGAGCACGATGTCCGGCGGACGGTCGTGCTGTACGACCCGCGCTGGGACCGCTCGGCGAGATCCCTGGCCGCCGCGCTGCCCGGCAGCGAACTGCGCCCGGTGCGGCAGCAGGGCGCGACGCTCAAGGTGACGCTGGGGTCGGACTTCCGGGCGGTGACGCCGGTACGCGTCGAGGCCCCGTCGAAGGACCGGTTCGAGACGGTGACCGGGGACCAGAGCGTATGCCGCTGACGGGCCCCGGGAGCGGGGGCGACCGGCGGGCGGGGGCGTCGACAGCACGGCCGGCAGCCGGTCGGCCACGGTCCTGCCGGTCCCAGCGGCCGTCCCGGGCCGGTCCTGGTCGCCGTCAGTCGTTCCTGGCCGACCCTGGTCGCCGCCAGTCGTTCCTGGTCGTCCCTAGTCGTCGAACCCTTCGGCCGCGCGCTTCTCCCGTAGTTCCTTGATCGCCTGCCGCCGCGCCAGCCGGTGCGTACGCCGGATCTGGGCCTCCTGGTAGCGCCGCTTGTCCCGCTCCGTCTCCGGGATCACCGGCGGTACGGGACGGGGCCTGCCGTCCGCGTCGACGGCCGCGAAGACCAGATACGCGCTGCCGACCTGGGTCGCCGGGGTGGACTCGTTCCAGCGCTCGGCCAGCACCCGTACCCCGACCTCCATCGAGGACCGGCCCGTCCAGTTGACCTGGGCTTTCACATGTACGAGATCCCCGACCCGCACCGGCTCCAGAAAGACCATCTCGTCCATGGAGGCGGTGACCGCGGGCCCGCCGGAGTGCCGTCCCGCGACCGCGCCCGCCGCGTCGTCGACCAGCTTCATGATCACGCCACCGTGCACCGTACCGAGCAGATTGGTGTCACTGCCGGTCATGATGTGACTGAGCGTGGTCCGGGAGGCGGAGGTGGGCTTGCCCGGTATCGGGGACTCCGGACGGTCGGTCTGATCTGTCATGGCACCCACCTTATGCGCAGGTCGGGCGGGGTCCGGGCTCGGTGGGCACGGCCACCGGCCGTACATGGGGCATCGGGCGGTGCGCATTGCATCAGCTTGGCAACAGGCCCGACCCGATTTTCCCTCTCCCCTGTCTGCGACACGCCGCCGCCCTGCACACTGGTCCGCATGAATGATTGGCCCGACGGATGGACCGGCGACCGCGACAACCGCGTCGACCGCTACGGGCGCGGCAGTGCGGGCGGTCAGCCCGAGGGCGCGCGCGTGATGCCGCATGTGCAGCCTCGTGGCGTCCCCCAGCAGTCGCAGGGGTACGACCAGGGCTACGAGCCGGGGTACGACAGCGGCTACAACACGGGCCAGGTCTACGGCTCGCCTCCCGGTGGCGGCGGCGGACGCAACGGAGGCGGCCCGCCGCCTCCGCCGAGCGGCCCGCCCGCGCCCCGGTACGCGCCCGACTGGCGCCGCCGTATCAAGATCGGCGCGCTGACCCTGGTCGTCGTGGTCCTCGGCGTCTCCATCGGTACGTACTTCTGGGCCGACTCCAAGCTCCAGCGCGAGGTCGATCTCTCCAAGGTCATCGAGCGCCCGGAGGCGGGCGACGGTACGAACTATCTGATCGTCGGTTCGGACAGTCGTGAGGGCATGTCCGCCGAGGAGAAGAAGAAGCTCCACACGGGCTCGGCCGACGGCAAGCGCACCGACTCGATGATGATCCTGCACGACGGATCGAACGGGCCGACGCTGATCTCGCTGCCGCGTGACTCCAATGTGGCGATTCCCTCGTTCCGGGGTTCCGAGTCCGGCAAGCTGTTCCCGAACACGGGCCGTGAGACCAAGCTCAACGCGGCCTACGCGGAGGACGGCCCCGAGCTGCTCGTCCGTACGGTCGAGTTCAACACCGGGCTGCACATCGACCACTACGTCGAGATCGGCTTCGCGGGCTTCGCCAATATCGTGGACGCGATCGGCGGGGTGGAGATCGACATCCCGAAGGCGTTCAAGGACAAGAAGTCCGGCGCCGACTTCCAGGCGGGCAAGCAGACGTTGAACGGCGAGCAGTCGCTGGCCTTCGTCAGGACGCGGTACGCCTTCGCCAACAGCGACCTGGACCGTACGAAGAACCAGCAGAAGTTCCTCGCGGCGCTCGCCTCGCAGACGGCCACGCCCGGCACGATCCTCAACCCGTTCAAGCTCTATCCGACGATGGGCGCGGGCCTGGACACGCTGATCGTGGACAAGGACATGTCCCTGTGGTCGCTGGGCCAGATGTTCTTCGCGATGAAGGGCGTGACGGGCGGCGACGGCAAGTCGATGAACATGCCGATCTCGGGCAGCACGGGCGGCAATCTCGTCTGGGACAAGGCCAAGGTCAAGCAACTGGTGAACCAGCTCAACAACGACGAGAAGGTCACGGTCTCCGGCGACTGACCTCCGCGCGTACGTCCGGCCCCGAGCACAGGGCCGGGACCGGGCCCGGGGCCAGGGGCCGGTTCCGAGGGCCGGGACCGACGGACCGAGTCGGCCCGGTTGCGGGAGAGGACCCCGGCCGGGTGCTGGGGACACGGACCGGCCGGGGCGGCACAGCGGATCAGGAACCCGGGCACGCGTCGGCCGCGTCCCCTCGGTTCCCGTTCCTCCGGCAACGCTAGAGCCGCCGGGGGAACGGACGCCAGGGCGTGTCCCCACGTGTGTCACTTCGGAGCCGAAGGCCACCCGGCAAAGGCTTCCGGGCGCTCGCCGACACCGCGGTGGAAACGCCGGCGTGACGGGCCCGCCCGCCGGGCAGATACGACGAGGCCCTGGGGGGATCGCCCCCAGGGCCTCGTCGTATCTGCCCGCGCCGCCCCCGCATGTGGGGACGCGCGTCCTCCCCCTAATACCTGTCTCTCATACCCATCT
>NZ_MAUD01000506.1 GCF_001700515.1 Streptomyces lushanensis | reverse complement strand
GGCGCCCGCTCCTCCCGGCTATCACCTCGTCAACGATCCGATGGGCTTCACTCTCGCCGTCCCCGACGGATTCAGCCGCTCCCACGACGACAAACGCGTCTTCTACATGTCGCCCGACACCGCGTTCCGGATCGGCATCCGCGTCCAGCGCGCGATCCCGGCCGGTCCGGTGGGGGCCATGCGGCTGGCGGACGCCGGCGGCGCGGACACCAATCCCGGCTACCACGACGGCAGTGTCACACCCACCACGCACAATGGATTCCCGGCGGCGCTCTGGGAATTCACCTGGAACGGCTTCTCACGGAAGGAGGGCGAGCGCCACACCTTCGACCTCTGCTGGGACCAGGACGGGCGGATGTACGACGTCTGGGTCTCGTCCCCGCTGGGCGGACTCGACACGGCGCGGGCGCACTTCGACACCGCGCTCGACTCCTTCGTACCCGTCCCGGCGCACACATCTCTGCCCACCTCCGTGCGCTGACCTCGGGTGTCGGCCGCGCACCGCGCGAGT
>NZ_MAUD01000505.1 GCF_001700515.1 Streptomyces lushanensis | reverse complement strand
TGCGAGGCCGTCATGAGGCCGAGGGTAGGCCGCGCGCGAGTCTTTGGCTACCCGTCGGTAACACCTTTCACCGGACACCCCCCGGGTCACTCGCGCGGTGCGCGGCCGACACCCGAGGTCAGCGCACCGCGCGAGTGACCCGGGGGGTGTCCGGTGAAAGGTGTTACCGACGGGTAGCCAAAGACTCGCGCGCGGCCTACCCTCGGCCTCATGACGGACTCGCAGGCCTCCGCCGCCGCACCCGGACCCGGCGCCGCTTCCCAAGCCCGCGTCGGGACCGGTGGTGGCACCCACGTCGGGACCGGTGCTGGCACCCGCGTCGGGACCGGAGGCGGGACCGGTGGTGGCGCCGGTGGCGGCACCAACCCCGTGGCCGCAGTCCCGGCCGGTGTGCGCACCGCGGCCGAGGTGGTCACGCCCGAGGTGGTCGCCCGGCTCACACGCGGCGTCACCGGCTCCGGCCGTACCGCCGGCCGCACCCCCTTCACCGGCGAGAAGCTGGCGGACCTGCCCGAGTCCACCCCCGAGGACGTGGCGACCGCCTTCGAGCGGGCCCGTTCCGCCCAGCCCGGCTGGGCCGCCCTCCCGGTACGCGGGCGGGCCGCCGTACTGCTCCGCTTCCACGATCTCGTACTGGAGCGCCAGGCCGAGGTGCTCGATCTGATCCAGCTCGAAACCGGCAAGGCGCGGCTGCACGCCCACGAGGAGGTCCAGGCCGTCGCCGTCGCCGCCCGCCACTACGGGCGCGCGGCACGCTCGTATCTGCGGCCGAAGCGCCACACCGGCGCCGTACCGGTCCTCACCAAGGTCACCGAACTGCGCCGGCCGCGCGGTGTCGTCGGCCAGATCGCGCCCTGGAACTATCCCCTCGAACTGTCCGTCGGCGACGCCCTGCCCGCGTTCGTCGCCGGCAACGCCGTGGTGATGAAGCCCGACACCGGGACCGCCCTCACCGCGCTGTGGGCCCGGGACCTGCTGATCGAGGCCGGACTGCCCGCCGAGGTCTTCCAGGTGGTGCTCGGCGAGGGCCCGGTCGTCGGCCCCGAGGTCGTCGGACGCGCCGACTACGTCTCCTTCACCGGCTCCACCCGTACCGGCCGTGAGGTCGCCCGGGGCGCGGCGGACCGCCTGGTCGGTGTCTCGCTCGAACTGGGCGGCAAGAACGCCATGCTGGTCCTGGAGGACGCGGATGTGGAGAAGGCCGCGGCGGGCGCGGTGCGCGCCTGCTTCTCCTCCGCGGGCCAGCTCTGCGTCTCCATCGAGCGGCTCTATGTGCACGAATCGCTGGCCGACGCGTTCGTGGCGCGGTTCGCCGCCCGTACGAGGGCGATGCGGCTCGGCGGCGCGCTCGCCTACGGCGCGGACATGGGCTCCCTCGCGAGCGAGCGCCAGCTCACCACGGTCACCCGTCATGTCGAGGAGGCCGTGGCCAAGGGCGCCACGGTGATCGCGGGTGGGGTCGCGCGCCCCGACATCGGCCCGCTCTTCCACGAGCCGACCATTCTCGAAGGCGTCGAGGCGACGATGGCGGTGTGTACGGAGGAGACGTTCGGCCCGGTCGTGTCCGTCCACCGGTTCGGCGACGAGGACGAGGCGGTCCGGCTCGCCAACGCCACGCCGTACGGCCTCAACGCCAGCGTATGGACGAAGAACGCGGCACGCGGCCAGGCGGTGGCGGCCCGGCTGCGGACCGGCACGGTCAACATCAACGAGGGATACGCGGCGGCGTACGGCAGCGTGCGGGCACCGATGGGCGGAATGAAGGATTCCGGGCTCGGTCGGCGACACGGCGCCGAGGGCATCCTCAAGTACACCGAGGCCCAGACCGTCGCCCAGCAGCGGATCATGCCCATAGCTCCGTCCTTCGGGATGGACGACGGGCGGTACGCGGCCTTCATGAGCCGAGGCCTGCGGGCCATGAAGGCGCTCGGGCTGCGGTAGTCCCCGATCGGCAGGCCGGCGGCTTCCGTCCGGTCCTCGACGCGGGAGCCGAGGCCGTACCACGACCGGGCCCGGCACACGACCGAGGCGCGGACACGACGGAGGCGCGGACACGCCAGAGGCGCTGCACCCCCCTCCGAGCGCAGCGCCTCTGACGTGTATGCGGGCCGTACGCGGATTACGCGGCGGCGCTGCCCTGACGGCGTCGGAGCGCGAACACCACTCCGGCACCGGCGACGATCGCGATACCGCCGGCCATACCGATGACGGGCACCATCGAGGACGAGCCGGTCTCGGCCAGGCTGCCCTGCGGCTTGATCTCGTTGTCACCGGTGGGGTTGGGGAGCGGCTTCTTGCCACCCTCCTGCGGTTCGGCCTCGTTGGGCTCGCCCGGGTCCGCACCGGCGCCGAGGATCTCGAACTCGTAGAAGGTGTCGTTGTCCTCGATGACGCAGTTGCCCTCGCCGTCCGAGTACAGACCGATGCTGAAGACGACACCGAGCCCGGCCGGGGCCGCCTTGGCCACGCTCAGCCGCAGATCGATGGTGTACGACTGCTTGGCCTTGACCTCGGTGTAGCCGATGTAGCCGTAGTTCTCGTCCTCCTGGTCGAGGGAGATGTCCTCCCACACACCCGACTCGGGGTCCTTGAACTGGAGCGTCAGATACCGGCCGGTCTCCTCGCCCGTCTCCTCGTCGAGGAGCCGGCTCGCGAAAGCGCCGAAGTCGACGCGCTTGAAGTCCTCGTCGCCCCTGTTCGCGACGTTGAGCTTGAGGTCGTGGAAGCCGCTGCCCGCGACGATCTTCTCGGGCAGCCCGCTGACGCCGGTCCGCAGGTCCTTGCTGAAGACGACCTCGCCGTTCGTCTCGTCCAGGCAGCCCACCGGGCCCTCGCTCGGCTCGTCGCTCGGGCTGGTGCTCGGAGCGGGAGGAGCGGTGGTCCCGGTGGTCGGGGGCGGGGAGGACGGCGACGAGCTCTCCGAGGCGGCCGGGCTCGACGGCGTGCCGCTCCCGGTGGTCGGCGGGGCGCTGGTGGGCGTGCCGCTCTCCGAGTCCTCGGGAGCCGGGGACATGGTGCTCTCGGACGCGCCGGGGGAAGGTGACTCGGTCGTGGTTGCGACCGTGTCGTCGCCGCTCGCGAACGCGGCCGGCGCCGAGAAGAGCGCGGCGGGCGCGATGACGGCGGTCGCGGCTGCGACGGCCATGGCGCGGCGAAGCTTCATGAAGACCTCGGCGAAGTCCGGCGTACCGCGCGGACGCGGTACGGAGTCGTTGGGCCTTCGCCGATGTGGCTCATGGGTGAGGCCGGTCATTACGCAAGCAAGACCCATGACATGGGGCGATGGTTGCGGCCGACTTCACGAAATCTTTAAGTGGCCTGCGTCACATGTCCGTGCACGTGTCCTGGTGGACGCGCGTCGCGCACGGAGCGGGACGCGCGTCCACCAGGACAC
>NZ_MAUD01000504.1 GCF_001700515.1 Streptomyces lushanensis | reverse complement strand
AGCGCCGTCCGCCCGAAGGGCGGGGCCCGCGGCGTCTGGTGCGTGCGATCGCGAGGCGGAGGACCGTGCTCGTACCGGACGTACTCGCACGACTCCGACAACGCGGCGAGCGTGCGTGCCAGGCGTCGCGGGCCAGGCGGGACTTTCGAAACACGCCCTAGCCTCGTCGGTATGTACGAGGAACGGGCGTCGCGGCTCGACGGCGCGGTCGTCTGGACGCGGACCGTGACGGCGGGGAGGGGATCCACGCCGTATCCCGTGCTGCCCGACGGCTGTATGGATCTGCTGTGGATCGGGGACAGACTGCTGGTCGCGGGACCCGACACCCACGCGTACACCCCCGAGGGCGTCGACGGGCTGCACTGCGCCGGAGTGCGCTTCGCGCCCGGGACGGCGCCCGCGTTCCTCGGTGTGCCGGCGCACGAGCTGCGCGACCGGCGGGTGGAGCTGGCCGATCTCTGGTCACCGGCCGAGGTGCGCGGGCTCACCGGGCGGCTCGCGTCCGCCGAGGACCCGGCGGACGCGCTGGAGGCCGTGGCGCTGGGGCGGGCCGCGGCCGTCGGACCGCCCGATCCGCTGCTGCGGGCGGTGGTCGACGGGCTGAACGCCCGGCGTACGGTCGCGGCGACCGCCGACGCCGTCGGCCTCGGGGCCCGCCAGCTCCACCGCCGCTCCCTGGACGCCTTCGGCTACGGGCCCAAGACCCTGGCCCGGGTGCTGCGGCTCCAGCGTGCGCTGGCGCTCGTACGGGCGGGTCAGCCGTTCGCCGAGGCGGCGCTCGCCGCGGGCTGTGCCGACCAGGCGCATCTCGCCCGGGAGACACGGGATCTGGCCGGGCTCACGCTCGGCGCCTACGCGGCGCTGGCGAACAGCGAGACCTCGCAGCCGTCCGGGTCCAGGACCACCGCGTAACGCTGTCCCCACACCGCGTCCCAGGGCTTCAGATGCCCCCGGTACCCGGCCGCGACGAGAGCACCGTAGGTGGCGTCCACCTCGGCGGGACTCGCGCAGAGGAAGGCGAGCCCGATCCGTCCACCGCCCGGCGGCCGGGTCCAGCCGGGATCGTAGGTACGGACGGTCTCCTCCGTGTCCCAGAGCACGCGCGCGCCGCCGGGCAGGGTGGCCTCGGCGTGGGGCGCGGTGTCGGCGCCGGCGGGTACGGGCACGCCGAGCGTGCGGTAGAAGGCGAGCGAGGCGGCCATGTCGGAGACGACCAGGCCGATCGCGTCGAGTCGTGGAACAGGCGTGGACGCGGGAGTAGTGGTCATGCCTCCACGGTAGGAGCGTGCGCGGAGCCGGTCTTGAACGAATCGGACGTCCCCGGCGCCGGCACGGGAGCGCGGCGGACGAACGCGACGGGCCGCGCACCAGGTGCGCGGCCCGTCGGTGTTCCGAGGAAGGATCAAGCGGATGAAGCGTGTCCGTGCCGTTGTGCGGTGCTGCGTGCGGAGATTAGAAGACGCTCACGCCGTAGGCGTTGAGGGCCTCCACGACCGGCTGGAAGAACGTGGTGCCGCCGGAGGAGCAGTTGCCGCTGCCGCCCGAGGTCAGACCGAGCGCGGTGCTGCCGGCGAAGAGCGAGCCGCCGCTGTCGCCGGGCTCGGCGCAGACGTTGGTCTGGATCAGACCGCTGACGATCTGGCCGCTGCCGTAGTTCACGGTCGCGTTGAGACCGGTGACCGTACCGCTGTGGACGCCCGTGGTCGAGCCGCTGCGACGCACGCTCTGGCCGACCGACGGGTTGGCGGCGCTGGTGATGTCCTGGTACGAGCCGTTGTACAGGTAGACCCGGCCGTCGGCCGCGGCGGCGTTGGAGTGGCGGATGATGCCGTAGTCGTTGGTCGGGAAGCTCGTGCCGGCACGGGTGCCGATGCTCCAGGAGGCGCTGATGTTGGTGCAGTGTCCGGCGGTCAGCGCGTAGTACGTCGAGCCGCTGCGGACGTTGAAGCCGAGGGAGCAGCGGCTGCCGCCCGTGGTGATGGCCTCGCCACCGGCGATGAGCTTGTTGAACTTGCCGGGGGTGTGCTTGATCGTGAGGCCCGCGGTGGTGCCCACGGAGTTCTTGATCTCGGCTATCTCAGCGTCCGAGACCGTGCTGTCGACGGTGACGACGACCTTGCCGGAGGCCTTGTCCGTGTACCAGGCCGTACCGGCGATGTCCGCGGTGCGGACGGCGCTGCTGGCGTCGGCGAGCTGGGCCGCGGAGGCCTTGGCGACCGGCTCGGGCGCCGCGATGGCAGTCGGGGCCGCAAGCGCGACGGCGGTCACCAGACCTGAGGCGACGGCGAGGAGCCGTACGCGTCCGGACACCGCGCCGAGGGGGGAAAAGCGCTTGATGGTCACAACATCCTCCATAGGTGGGGGAAACTCGCGATCCGTTGGGTAAGCGGGCCGCTGTCGTGCGACCGTCCACCGCCATTCGGTTTTGGCCGTGAACCTGTCAATCGCACGACTGAATCGTTGACTCCGTTTGGACTTTGAGCAAGGCCCACTTCTGGACCGACGGGCGGAGAACGGCTGCCGCGACCGGACGCGCGTCCGGTCGCGGCAGCCGTTCTCCGCCCGTCGGTCCAGAAGTGGGCCTTGCTCAAAGTCCAAACGGAGTCAACGATTC
>NZ_MAUD01000503.1 GCF_001700515.1 Streptomyces lushanensis | reverse complement strand
AGCCCGTACTCCTTGTACGGGCTGTGTCTGTGGGGGGTGGGGGTGTGGGGGAACGTGGGGCGCGGCGGCTAGGCCGTACGGCCGCGGCGCGCCAGCAGGCGTACGACACCGTCCCCGAGGAGCTGCACGACGGTGACGATCACGATCAGGACCACGACCGTGGCCACCATGAAGCCGTTCTCGAACCGCTGGAACCCATAGGTGACGGCCTTGGATCCCAGGCCCTCGCCGCCGACCGCGCCGGCCATCGCCGAGTAGCCGATGAGGGCGATGACGGTGGTGGTGACGCCGGAGACCAGTGACGGCAGGGCCTGCGGCAGCAGCACCTTGCGGACGATGGTCGGGACGGATCCGCCCATGGCCTGTACGGCCTCGACCAGTCCGTGGTCGACCTCACGGATCGAGGTCTCCACAAGACGCGCGAAGAACGGGATGGCGCCGACCGCGAGCGGCACGATCATCGCGGTGGGCCCGATGAAGGTGCCGACGACCAGTGTGGTGAACGGGATCAGCGCGATCAGCAGGATGATGAACGGCAGTGAGCGGCCGATGTTCACGATCACGCCGACGGTCCTGTTCACCGGGGCGTTCTGGAGCAGTCCGCCCTTGTCGGTGAGGACCAGCAGCACACCGAGGGGCAGTCCGCCGACGATGGTGACGAGCGCGGACCACAGCACCATGTAGAGGGTGTCGAGCGTCCCCTGGGCCAGTAGCGGCTGCATCTCCGACCAGGTCACTTGACATCTTCCTTCACCAGTGCGGGCGCCTCGCCCTCGGGGGACTGTTCCTCGGCCGGCCGTGTTCCGGCGGGCTGTTGGGGGACGGAGCCCTCGGCGGCCGGCTCGTCGTCCACCACCTCGGCCTGGAGCCCCTGTTCGCGCAGGAAGCCGATCGGCACGGCGTTCTCCTCGTGACCGCCGGGCAGTTCGATCCGCATCCGGCCGATCTGCCGGCCCGCGACGGTGTCCATCGAGGCGCCCAGGATCGAGATGTCGATGTTGTACGTACGGGAGAGCTGCGAGATCACCGGCCGTCCGGCGGCCTCGCCCTGGAAGGTGACGTCGATGACCGTACGGCCCGGGCCCGACGGCGCCCGGCCCACCGGGAACAGCTCCTGCGCGAGCAGCGAACCGGGCGTGGCGAGCAGTTCGCCGACCGTGCCCGACTCGACGATCCGGCCCTTCTGCATCAGCGCGGCCGAGTCGCAGATCCTCTTGACGACGTCCATCTCGTGCGTGATGAGCAGCACGGTCAGTCCGAGCTGCTGGTTGAGGTCGCGCAGCAGCTGAAGGATCGAACGGGTCGTCTCGGGATCGAGGGCACTGGTCGCCTCGTCGGAGAGCAGCACCTTGGGGTCGCCCGCCAGGGCCCGGGCGATACCGACCCGCTGCTTCTGGCCGCCGGAGAGCTGGGCCGGGTACGAGGCGGCCTTGTCCGCGAGTCCCACCAGGTCCAGCAGTTCCAGGGCGCGGCGGGCACGCTCCTGGCGGGTGACGCCGAGGATCTCCAGCGGCAGTTCGACGTTGTCCTTGACCGTGCGGGAGGACAGCAGATTGAAGTGCTGGAAGACCATGCCGATCGCGCTGCGCGCCCGCCGCAGCTCCTTGCCCGCCCGCCGGCCGCGGCCGGCG
>NZ_MAUD01000502.1 GCF_001700515.1 Streptomyces lushanensis | reverse complement strand
GAAGCAAGATGGGCTTCGCCGCGGCCGGTACGGTCGTGATCGCCGTCCTCATCGCGCTCACCCTGATCCCGGCGCTGCTCGGCTTCGCGGGCAACGACCGTACCGGCCGCGGCGAAGCCCATCTTGCTGAGCATCGGGATGTTGACCACGGCGAGACCGACCAGCGCAATGACGACCGTCAGACCCGCGAAGACCACGGCGGACCCGGCGGTGCCCACGGCCCGTCCCGCGGCCTCCTCGCGCTCTCTGCCCTCGGCNNAGCGCGTAGTCGATACCGACGGCGAGACCGATCATCATCGCGAGGGTCGAGGTGGTGGAGCCCAGGTCCAGGGCATTGGCGAGCGCGGTGATCGTGGAGATACCGATACCGACGCCGATGAGCGCGGTGAGCAGCGGAAGCCCGGCCGCGATCAGCGAACCGAACGTGATGACGAGCACCACCGCGGCGATGGCCACACCGATGATCTCGGTGGCACCGGTCTCCGGGGCCGCCTGGAGCGCGTCACCGCCGATCTCGACCGCCAGCCCTTGCGCCCGCGCGTCGGCGCCGGTCTCCTCCAACGCCGTACGGGTCTCGTCGGTCAGCTC
>NZ_MAUD01000501.1 GCF_001700515.1 Streptomyces lushanensis | reverse complement strand
TGTGGTCGTGCGGCGGCCCGTCGCGTGCTTCTCCGGGGAGAAGCCGTTGATCCCACGGGCCGCCGCACGACCACACAGGGGTGGCATGGGATCGCCTGCTTCACACAAGGCGCCGGGCAAGGGCGCGGTGCTCCTCGCGCTTCGTCACTACGGACGGGAGCTGGCCCGGCTGCGGTGGGTGACGGCGCCCGCGATGCTGCTGCCGGCGCTGGGCAACATCGGCATCAACTACGTGGCGCCGTTGGTGGTCGCCAAGCTCGTCGGCCGCATAGCCGACGGCGGCGGCACCACCTTCGGCTCGACCCTGCCCTATGTCCTCGCCTTCGCCGGCGTGCTGCTCCTCGCGGAGACGCTGTGGCGGATCGGTCTGCACTTCCTGAACCGCCTCGACGCCCTCGGTATCGAGCACCTGTATGTGATCGGAATGGACGAACTGTTCGCCAAGGACGCCGCGTTCTTCCATGACAACTTCGCCGGGTCGCTGACCAAACGGGTCCTGAGCTTCGCCTCCCGCTTCGAGGAGTTCGTCGACACCCTGACGTTCTCGGTCGTGGGCAGTTTCGTACCGCTGGTGTTCGGATCGGTGGTCCTGTGGCGCTACGAACCGCTGCTCGTCGTCGGGCTCCTGGCGATGATCGCGCTGACGGGGCTGTGTGTGGCGCCCCTCATCCGGCGCCGCCAGGCGCTCGTCGACCAGCGTGAGGAGGCGATCGCCCGGGTGTCGGGCCATGTCGCCGACAGTCTGATGAACATGGACACGGTCCGGGCGTTCGCCGCCGAGGAACGCGAGGCGGCCGAGCACCGGTCCCGGGTCGCGGAGTCGCGGCGGCTCACCTTGCGCTCATGGGACTACGGCAATCTGCGCATCGACACACTGGTCGCGCCGATGTCCGTGCTGACCAACGCGATGGGCCTGCTGCTCGCGGTCGCGCTCGGCGCGGGGGGACAGAACGTGGAGGCGGTCGTGCTCGCCTTCACGTACTACAGCAACGCGACGCGGATCATGTTCGAGTTCAACCAGATCTACCGCCGTCTGGAGAGCTCGATGACGGAGGCCGCGCAGTTCACCGAACTGCTGCTGACGCCGGCGACCGTGCTCGACCCGGAGGCGCCGGAGCGGTTGCTGCCCGGGGGCGCCGATGTCCGCTTCGAGCGGGTGACCTTCGCCCACGCGGGTGCGGAGCCTCTCTTCGAGGGTCTCGATCTGGCCGTGCACAGCGGGGCGAAGATCGGCCTCGTCGGCCGGTCGGGCGGTGGCAAGACCACCCTCAGCCGGCTGCTGCTGCGGATGACGGACATCGACGGCGGCCGGATCCTGATCGGCGGACAGGACATCAGCAGGCTGCGCCAGGCCGATGTGCGCAGCCTGATCGCCTACGTACCCCAGGATCCGGCGATGTTCCACCGCACGCTGCGGGACAACATCGCGTTCGCCCGGCCGGACGCCACCGACGCCGAGATACGCCGTGCGGCCGAGGCGGCGCATGTCACGGAGTTCGCCGACGCGCTGCCGGACGGCTTCGACACCATGGTGGGCGAGCGCGGGGTCAAGCTGTCCGGCGGACAGCGTCAGCGGGTCGCTCTGGCCAGGGCGATCCTGCGCGACGCGCCCATCCTGCTGCTCGACGAGGCGACCAGCGCGCTGGACTCCGAGAGCGAGACCCTCGTCCAGGAGGCGCTGTGGCGGCTCATGGACGGACGGACCGCGCTCGTGGTGGCGCACCGGCTGAGCACGGTCGCCACCATGGACCGGCTCGTGGTCCTGGACCGCGGCCGGATCGTCGAGCAGGGCACGCACCACGAGCTGCTCGCGTCGGACGGGGCCTACGCGAAGCTGTGGCAGCGTCAGTCGGGCGGCTTCCTCGACGACAGCGCCGTGCCGGAGGCCGACCCGCGCTGAATCCGGGGCCGGTGGACGCGGCCCCCGCGCCTCACGAGGCGATGTTGCCGGGGAGCACGGGAGAGGTGAGGAC
>NZ_MAUD01000500.1:1032-1312 GCF_001700515.1 Streptomyces lushanensis | reverse complement strand
TGAGCCGGGCGGATGCGCTGGGGGCAGGATGCTTTCGTGCCCACCATGGTTGTTGAGATCCACGTGCCGTTGCTGCCGATGCCCGACCTGCCGGACAGCTCCTACCCCTTTCCCTGGATCGAGGAGGTCGAGGACTTCCTGTCCGGTCTCGAAGACCAAGGCGACGTGGAAGTCTTCGGCGAGGGAGAGGAGGACGGGGACGTCTACGTCTTCTTCCTCACCGGAACCGGTGAGGAAGATCTTCTGGTGGTGGCGTCCCGCGTGGCCACGCTGCACGGGG
>NZ_MAUD01000500.1:741-1011 GCF_001700515.1 Streptomyces lushanensis | reverse complement strand
CGGCGGGGCACCGCGTGTGTGACGAAGTGAAGCTTTTGGTAGACGAGTTGTCGACCAGGATCAACCTGTCCGCCCGGACCTTCGCATGCTTGTGTACCCATTCGGACTCGATCTGTCCAATTCAGCCCTACGGTTCCTGGCAGGGAAGCTGACGGCCCTGGTCCGTGAACGCGGAACACGGTGGCGCCGGCTCGGAACGGCCCGGCAGGCCCTACTGGTCCTGGCCCACCTGCGATGCGGACACACCTGCGCCCAGTTGGCCACGGGGTT
>NZ_MAUD01000500.1:0-710 GCF_001700515.1 Streptomyces lushanensis | reverse complement strand
TTCACGACCTTCGCGCGGCATTCTCGACTTCCTGGCCGAAGCCGGATCCGCTGTTGGGCCGACAAGGGATACCAAGGAGCCGGTGGAACCGTCCGCGTGCCCTACCGCGGTCGCTGGGAGAAGCTCTCCGCAGGTCAGCAGGCAGTCAACCGCGCCCATGCCAAAATCCGGGCACTGGGCGAGCGGGCCATGGCCACGCTCTAGACCTGGCGACTGCTGCGCAAGCTGCGGTGCAGCCCCCTGTATCACCAGCCTTGTTCAGGCCATCCTCACCCTCCACCTGACCTGCTCAAGCCAAGGCTTCCGGCGGGGCTTCTGCGTTGTCTGACGGCAGTAGTTGACNNAGGTCGTGAAGCCGGGTGCGTTGAGGGGCCTGGCAGGGGGGTGATGTAGGTGAGGCCGCTGTCTCGTCAGTCCGGTTCTGCCGGTTCGCTTTCTTGTTCTGCCGCGCCTTGTGCTCCTTGAGGGAGCGGATGCATGTGGTCGGGAGAGCGATACAGCGTTCGGACGTCTCAGCATTGGCGGGGCGCGACTGTCTCCGGGAGGTGACGGCGCGCGGCTGCGTCCGTAGGCCGATGGGACATCCGCCCGGGCCAAGGGCGCCTACCCGTACGCGGCACGCCATCGCCTCGCGAGAAGCTCGCCAGTTCCAGCGGACGGCAAAAAGCAAAGGGCAAGGAGATCTCTCTCCCCGCCACTCTCAACGTATA
>NZ_MAUD01000499.1 GCF_001700515.1 Streptomyces lushanensis | reverse complement strand
CCGGAGCCGGTGCCGGTGCCGTTGCTGTTTCCGGGGCCGTTGCCGGGCTCGGGCCGGCGTGGATCCGGGACCGACGGGCGCACCGGACCGGAGGAGTCCATCGTCCCCGGCAGCGGTCTCGCGTCACTGGGGGTGTACGACGGAGGCGGCGGCTCGGCCGGCGGCTGCGCCCGCGGTGGCGCCGACTGCTGCGGCTGGGGCTGCGGTGGCTGCGACTGCTGCGGTTGCTCCCACCAGGCCCTCGGCCGCTCATCCTCGATCCCCTCGCGGCCGGAACCCTCGGCGTCCTCCGGCGTATCGGGCGCGCCCCGTGTCCCCGTACCGGCGGCGTCCGTACCGACCGCGTCCGCCGCCGAGTCGAAGCGGTCGTCAAGCGTGTCCCCCGACGCGGCGGCGGGACCGGTGTCCGGTGCGGACTCTTCGTACAACCGGTTCCACCAGTCGTCGGCGGCTGGCCTCTGCCCCTGCTGGCTCATGCCCCTATCCTCGTCCGCGCCGAGGGTACGAAAACGGGGCACCCGGAAATATTCAAGTCCGCCGGGCGGCCCCACCCCCCACGGGAAGGACGCCCGGCGGACGTCACAGGTCCAGCGCGGGCCGATGCGCCGCCACCGGGGCCGCGCACATCGCTCTCCCGAGCAATCCGGGCCAAAGCACACCCAAGGGGCATATGACCGGGGTCTGTTGCTGCTGTGATGGCGCCACCTTGGCAGAGTGCCGTGCCGAACAGCGATGATGTGGCACGGCGGGTTTACGCCGTGGCCGGTATCCGCCACGGTTCGCCGTGGAACGTATGGGTCCGGGGAGGGGAGCAGGGGTGCTCGGAGCGATAGGTCTCGACGAGAGACAGGAATCCACCTACCGCGCACTGGTGGCGATCGGCGCCGCGGAGGTCGCGGACCTGGCCCATCGGCTGGCACTCCCCGAGCCGGACACCGAACAGGCCCTGCGCCGACTGGAGCGGCAGGGCCTGGCCGCGCAGTCCTCGTCCCGTACCGGACGGTGGGTCGCGGCGCCGCCCGCCGTCGCGCTGGGCGCGCTGCTCACCCAGCACCGCCACGAGCTGGAACAGGCCGAACTGGCCGCCGTGCTGCTGGCCGAGGAGTACCGCGCGGAGGCCGCCGAGCCGGCCGTGCACGATCTGGTCGAGGTCGTGACGGGCGCGAGCGCGGTGGCCCACCGGTTCCTCCAGCTCCAGCTCGGCGCGACCGAGGAGGTCTGCGCCCTGGTCACCGGGAAGCCGGTGGCGGTGACCGGTATCGACAACGAGGCGGAGGAGCGCGCGGCGGCGCGCGGGGTCGCGTACCGGGTGGTGATCGAGCGTGAGGTGCTCTCGCTGCCCGCCGGTATCACCGAACTCTCCGCGGCGCTGGGGCGCGACGAGCAGGTCCGGGTCGTCGAACGGGTCCCGACGAAGCTGGTGGTCGCGGACCGCACCCTCGCCATGGTGCCGCTGACGGGCCGTGGAGCGGAACCGGCGGTCCTGGTCGTCCATGCCAGCGGGCTGCTGGAGTCGCTGGTGGGGCTCTTCGAATCGGTGTGGCGGGAGGCACTTCCCCTGCGGCTCGGTACGGACGGCGCGGTGGCGGAGGGCCGGGTGCCCGCTCCCGACTCGACCGATCTGGAGATCCTGTCCCTGCTGCTCGCCGGGATGACCGACGCGAGCGTCGCCAAACAGCTCGACCTGGGACTGCGCACCGTACAGCGCCGGGTGAAGGGGCTGATGGAGCTGAGCGGAGTGACGACCCGGCTCCAGCTCGGCTGGCACGCGTACGAGAAGGGCTGGGTGACGCGCGGCGGGCGGGAGTGAGACAGAGCCCGTCACGCGGTGCCTCGCGCGGTGCGAGTGACTCGTGACGGCGGTCTCGCGCGGTACGAGTGACTCGTGGTGCGGGTGTTGCGGGGTGACGGGTGCCGCATGATGACGGGTGCCGCGTGATGACGGGTGCCGCATGATGACGGGTG
>NZ_MAUD01000050.1 GCF_001700515.1 Streptomyces lushanensis | reverse complement strand
GCGCCTGGACGATCTGCACGGTGTGGGCGAGGAGGCCCCTGAGCTGCGTACGGTCGCGGAGGGCTCCCTCCAGGCGATCGTCAGTGACGCGCCACGGCATCTGCGGGCCAAACGCAGAGACCTCAGCGCCCACCATGACGTCCAGCGGCGCCTGCTGTCCGAACAGGCGGTCCTGCCCCTGCGCTTCGGTCTGATCGCGCCGGACGACGACGCGGTGCGCGCGGCACTCGACGAGCACGCGGAGTCGTACGCCGACCGGCTCGCGAGGCTCGCGGGGCGGGTGGAGTTCCGCCTCAAGGCCTCGGAGGACGAAGACACCTCGGTGCGCCGGGCGGTCGAGCGCTCGGCGGAGGTACGGCGGCTGAGCGAGGCGACCCGGCGCGGCGGTGGAACGTACGAGGAACGCCTGAGACTGGGCGAGTTGATCGCCGCGGAGGTGCGGGCGCGGCAGGACGCCCTGGCCGCGGAGATGATCGGAGCGCTGCGTCCGTACACCGTCGACGAGACGCGGGGCGGCGCCGAAGGGGAGGACTTCCTCAATGTGTCGTTCCTGGTGGACCGGGACCGGTCACGGGAGTTCGGCGCCGCCGTGGAGAAGCTCGGCGAGCGGTACGCGCCCGGCATCGAGCTGCGGCCGAGGGGGCCGCTGCCTCCGTACAGCTTCGTATGAGTCCGTAAGAAGTGGTTCGAGAACGAGATTCGAGAACGAGAGACGAGACAAGGGAGTGCCGCCATGGGCCTGCTGACCCAGATACTGACCGTGCCGCTGGCGCCGGTCCGGGGCGTGGGCTGGGTCGTGGAACGGGTCGTCGAGGTCGCCGAGCAGGAGGCGTACGACACCACGCCCATCGAGCGCCAACTCGCCGATCTCGAAAGGGAGCTGCTGGAGGGGCGCGTCGACGAGGCGGAGTTCGACCGCCGCGAGGACGAGCTTCTCGACCGGCTCGACGCCATCGAAAGCGCGCGTTCGGGCGGCCCGCTTCCCGAGCCCGCCGCGCGGTACGAGGACGGAGAAGCGGAGGAGCGCTGAGGGCGAGGACGAAGACCGCCGCGCTCGCACGGAGCGCCGCCGACCGCCGAGCGACCAGGATCGAGACTGATGCATCGTGACGGACCCGACTTCGGCCCGACAGCCCGTCCCGCGCCCCACGCAGTCCGTTTCCCCGTACGGGCAGGGCTCGTCCGCCTCCCTGTACGGCCAGGGTTCCTCGGCGAATCTCGCCGACATCCTCGAACGGGTCCTCGACAAGGGGATCGTCATCGCCGGGGACATCCAGATCAACCTGCTGGACATCGAACTGCTCACGATCAAGCTCCGGTTGCTCGTCGCCTCCGTCGACAAGGCCAAGGAGATGGGCATCGACTGGTGGGAACACGATCCGTCGCTCTCGTCCCGGGCCAGGGAGGAGACCGCCGGACCGTCGCTGGCCGAGGAGAACCGCCGGCTGCGCGCCGAGGTGGAGAGCCTGCGCGACCGCTCCCCGGCCGCCGTCGAGGCACCCGCGGACGACCGGTACGCCGGAAGAGCCGAGAGGGACGAGAGGGACGAGTACGAGAAGCGCGAGAGCCACGTGAGCCGCGAGAGGCACGAGAGGGACAGGGAGCGGAGAGAGCGCAGGGAGAGGAGGCGGTGACGGATGAGCGCGGACATGACGTACAGCTACGCGGTGACGCGTGCCGATGCCACTCCGGACGCCCTGGACGAGGAACTGCGCCGCGTACGCGGAGTGGCCGGCGCTCCCGTGCGGCTGGTGCGCGCGCACGGCCTGGCGGCGGTGGCGAGTCCCGTACCCGCGCGTGATTTCGACGAGAGCGCGCTCAAGGACCGGCTGGAGGACATGGAGTGGCTGGAGTCGGTGGCCCGCGCCCATCACGCCGTCGTCGAAACGGTCTTCGCCCGGACCACGGTGCTTCCGCTGCGGCTGGCCACGCTCCATCTCGACGACGACCGGGTACGGGACATGCTGGCCCGGCGCGCGGAAGAGTTCCGTACGTTGCTCGGGCGGCTCGACGGCCAGGTGGAGTGGGGCGTCAAGGTGTACGCACTGCCTCCGCCGGCCGGTTCACCGGTCCCTGCCGCCACGGCCGGGTCGGCCGGTGGCAGTCCCGGCCGTGACTATCTGCGCGGCCGTCAGCGGCAGCGCAGATCGGGTGAGGACGCCTGGCGCGCGGCCCGCGACGCGGTGCTCCGGGTGGACGCCGAAGCCCGCGTCCTCGCCGTCGAGCGCGTCCAGCACCGCCTCCAGCAGGGTGAGCTGGCGACCGGGCCCGGTTACAACGTCACCAACGACGCCTATCTCGTCCCGCGCGGGAGCGGGGACGACTTCCGGGCACGGGTGGAAGGTGCCGCCGAGGGCCTCGGCGGCATCCGCGTGGAGACAACCGGCCCCTGGGCGCCGTACTCGTTCACCGCCCCCGAGCACACCGACGACGACATCCGTGAGGAGACGGAACGGGCGAGGCGGCAGGAGACGGAATCGGGAACGGACGCCGCGGACGAGGAGGTGGGTGCGCCGTGACCCCTGGCGCCCGGCCCGGTGACCCGGTCACATGGCAGGAGCAGGACGGCGAACGGCCGCTCGTCGGGCGGCAGATCGCGCTGATCGACCTTCTCGACCGGCTGCTGACCGGAGGCGTGGTGCTGACCGGTGATCTGACCCTCTCCATCGCGGACGTCGATCTGGTACGGATCTCGCTCCGGGCCCTGATCGTGTCGATCCGCGCGGAGTCCGGCCGCGCGGAGGAACAGCGCTCGCGGGAGCTCTCCGTCGCGAGCCCCGCCCTTGACCTTCCGCTCGGCCCGGCGACCGGGACCGACACGTGAACGGCGGCCGGGGGGCCGAGCGCGGCGACCGGAACGGGCGGGGCCGGGCGGCGGAACACCGAGGGCGCCAGGAGCGCCAGGAGCACCGGGAGCGCAAGGAGCGCCCCACGTACGTCCGGGACCTGGACGAGGTCACACGGGCCGCGTCGGATGTCTTCCGGCTGCTCCCGGCGGGCCCGGACGACATCCCGCCCGAGGACGGCCAGGGCCGGCGGATCGCCCAGCGTCTGCACACCGATCAGGACACCGTGGAGCGTGACCTGGTCAGACTGGTGCTCACGATCGTCGAACTCCTCCGTCAGTTGATGGAGCGTCAGGCCCTGCACCGCGTCGAACAGGAGGACCTGACGGAGGATCAGGAAGAGCGTATCGGTATGACCCTGATGCTTCTCCACGACCGGATGACGGAGCTGTGCGAGCGCTACGACCTGACGATGGAAGACCTCAACCTCGATCTGGGCCCTCTGGGAACCCTGCTCCCACCGGCCTGACCGCGTCTTCATGCCTCTTGTGCGAAGGCCGGGGTAGACGGACGGCACCGAGCCGCTACCTCCCGGAGGACGAGTGAACACCAGTAACCCCTTCGCAGAAGCCACTTCCCCGCAGGCCGAGTCCGGCGCCGGCCCCGGAAGAGGCCGCGAGGAGACCGCCGACGAACGGGCCGACCGGCGCTGGCAGGAACTCATCCAGGAGATACGGGTCACGCAGACCGGGGTCCAGATCCTCTTCGGATTCCTGCTGACCGTGGTCTTCACACCGCACTTCCAGGGTCTTGAGCAGACCGACAAGACCATCTACATCGTCACCGTGGTGCTCGGCGCGCTCGCCACGGGAGCACTGATCGGGCCCGTGGCCTTCCACCGGATCGTCTCCGGGCGGCGCATCAAACCCCAGGCCGTCACCTGGGCTTCGCGGCTGACGTTCACCGGTATGGTCCTGCTGCTCGCCACCCTGACGTCCGCCCTCTTCCTGGTGCTCCGCACGGCCACCCACAACGGGTTCGTACCGTGGCTGGTCTCCACCGTGGTCGCCTGGTACCTGCTGTGCTGGTTCGCCCTCCCCCTGTGGGCGCGTTTCCGCCTCACCGACAACGACTGACGAGGACACCCCCGACGGGCGTCACCCCTGTCACTCCTGTCACCGTCGTCCCTGTCACCCCTGTCACCCCTGTCACCGTCGTCCCTGTCGGTCCTCTCGTTCCAGACGGCGCTTGAGGACCAACGGCAGGACCAGCCAGCAGCTCGCGAACCAGGCCAGTACGACGGCCGCGACAGCCCAGGCGTAGCCGGATTCCAGTGCGACCCGGAGCAGGAGGAGTACCGCGCAGGCGATGGCGGCGGCGAGCAGGGCGATGCCGGTCGCGATCAGCCGGCCCGTCATACGGACGAGCTGGGGTTTGTGGCGGTGTCCGGCCAGCATGCGGTGTACGGAGACAGGGGCGACGAGCGCCCCGGTGGCCAGAGCTCCGAGGACCACGGTGACCACATAGAGGTCCTTGTCGAACCAGCCCAGCCGCGCGAAACGGGGCGTGAAGGCGACGCTGAGCAGGAAGCCGAACAGGATCTGCGCCCCCGTCTGCGTCACCCGCACTTCCTGGAGCATCTCACCCCACTGGCGGTCCGCCCGCTGCTCCGGAGTCTCGTGCCGCGCGAAGCCGTGCGCCCGGTCGTCCCCGTCCGCGGCTCCCTCGCGCTCCGGCCGCCCGCCGTCGTCTGCCATGGCCCTCCTCGGGATCCCCACGACGGCATCGCCGACGACGGGCCCTTTCCCGTCCCGCATGCGCATACAAGCGTGTGGCCGCCCTTCGTACCACCGGGTGGGCGCAAGTGGCCGCAGGACGGCACCGGGGCCGTCCTCATCGGCCCACTGCGACCGGCCGCAGCAGACCGTATCCATGGAGATCCGATCAATGCATGAACAAGGCTGCGGAATAGTTCTGCGCGGCTACTTGACGGCCTGAAACCTCCGATGTTCACTGCATGTTGCGAACATGTCACCACCGTGCTGCTTCGTGGATCACCGTGCCGACCAGGTGTTCCCGCGCCATCGCGAACCCGTACGTCCCCTTGCCTTTCGGCACCCCCTCGCCACTCGTGGGAGTGACACACGATGAGACCCAACCGAATAGTCGCATTCGTCCTCGCCTCCGTCTGTCTGCTGGGCGGTCTCGCCGGTGGTCCGGCGTCCGCCTCGACCACCGACGCCGCCTTCAACAACGCGACCGGCGCGCTGAACGTCGACTACGCGAGCTATCTCTCCAAGCACGACATCGTCTACAACCGCCCCAACACCAATCCCGATCACGGCCTGACCGTCGGCAACGGCCGTATCGGTGCCATGGCGTGGCAGAACAACGGTCTGTCCATGCAGGTGTCCGGCGTCGACACCTCCCAGCAGACCGCGTTCGGCGGCGGTCTGCTCAATCTGGCCACCACTCCGGCGATGGACAGCGGGTACTCCACCTACCAGCAGCGTCTCTCGCTGTACGACGGAACGCTGACCACCAAGTACGACAACAACCGGACCGTCACCGTCATGGGTTCACCGAACTCCGAGGTGATGGGCATCCATGTGGACGACACCCGCAGCGGAGTGTCCAGCATCGCGCTGGACCTGAGCCTGTGGGATGTCAGCCAGCTCGGGAACAGCGGCGACGTGCCCAATCTCGACACCTGGAAGACGGTGTCCACCTACGCCGACTCCACGGGCGCCGGACTGAGCCGCGGCCAGGCCGATCCGCAGAAGTTCGGCTACACCCTGGCGGCGACCGTGGAGGGCGCCGCGTACTCCGCCCAGGTCGTCGACGGCCGCAAGGTACGGCTGACGATCACACCGTCCAACAGCTACACGATCTGGTTCACCGCCAGCAGCCGGGTCAACGCTCCCGGCAACGGCTCGGTGACCCAGGCCAAGAACGCGCTGAACTCGGTGAAGGGCACGGGATACTCGACCACCCTGAACAACTACCGCAACTGGTGGCACTCGTTCTGGCAGAAGTCGTTCGTGCAGTACTCCAACGGGTCCCGTGAAGCGGACTACATGGAGAACGTGTACTACCTCAGCACGTACATGATCGCCGCCGGCGGATACGCGAACTACCCGTTCCACTTCATCAACGGCACCTTCCGGGCCACCGGGGACGCCACGAAGTGGAGCAATTCGTACTGGTACTGGAACCAACGGGACGTCTACAACTCGTTCCTGGCCTCCAACCACGCCGATCTGTTCACCGGGTTCAACAAGCTGTACAGCCGCAACTTCGACGCGCTGAAGGCGTACACCCGGACCAGGTACAACGTGGACGGGATCTGGGTACCGGAGACCATGGGCTGGGACGGCAACGCCCGTGGCACGATCAACAGCGACTACACCAAGAACATCTGGTCGACCGGTGCCGAGGCCGCGTACAACATGTACCTCCAGGCCAAGTACACCAACGACACCAACTACCTGCGGAACACGGCCTATCCGTTCATGCGTGAGGTCGCCAAGTTCTACGCGGCGAAGCTCTCCTACGACAGCGCCACCGGCAAGTACTACGTGGCCACGTCCAATTCGCACGAGACCTACTGGAACGTGCCGAACGCCATCACCGATCTGGCCGCCGTGCGCACCCTGTTCCCGCTGGCCATCCAGACCGGCGCCGATCTGGGCCTGGACGCCGATCTGCGTCCGCAGTGGCAGCGGATCCTGGACAATCTGATCGCGTATCCGTCGGACGCGAATGTGTATCTGCCGCACACGCCTCCGATCTCCCAGACACGCAACAACGAGAATGTGGCGGCCGAGATCATCTGGCCCTACGACCTCACCGGGATCGGCTATCCGGACCAGCAGAAGGCCATCAACACCTGGAACGCCCGTCCGTTCCCGTACGGCAACGTATGGGCGAACGACGCGGTCCAGGCGGCCAGGCTCGGTCTCGGCGACCAGACCTTCCAGGGCATGAAGACCATGCTGCGCCAGTACCAGAACTACCCGAACGGTCTGACGGCCAACACCAACGGTGTCTTCGAGTACCTCGGTGTGCATCTGACGGCGATGAACGAGTCGCTGCTCCAGTCGTACAACGACAAGATCCGGGTCTTCCCGGCCGCGCCCTCGGACTCCAGCTTCGTCGGCAAGTTCAGCCTGCTCGCCAAGGGCGGCTTCATCGTCAGCTCGGAGCGCGAGGCCGGCGAGATCAAGTACGTGGGAATCAAGAGCCAGTACGGCAACAGCACCCGGGTCGTGAACCCGTGGGGAACACAGCAGGTCCGTGTCCGCCGGGTCTCCGACAACGCGATCATGCAGACCACCAGCGCGGCGGAGTTCGCGCTCAGCACCACGGCCAACACCGTGTACGTCGTCGAGCGCACCGCCAAGCCGCTCAGCTCGTACACCTCCACCCAGCTCACGGGAACGGCCAACCAGGACGCCAAGTCGCTGGCGAACACCAACTCCACGCTGGGGCTCGGCTCGACCGCGAACCCGATGGTCAACAACACGGCCGTGACCTACGACAGCAACTGGTACCTCACGACCAACCGGGGCTACGGCGACTACAACGACGACACCCATCACAGCAACACGGTGGGAGCGACGGCGCAGTACACCTTCACCGGCACCGGGATCCAGTACCTCTCCGAACGCAACGGTGACATGGGAACGGTGGACGTCTATCTGGACAACGCCTTCCAGGCGACGGTCGATCTGAGAATCAGCGGCGCCCGGCAGGCCCAGCAGACCGTCTGGCAGAAAACGGGCCTCTCCCGGGGCTCGCACACCATCAGGATCGTCAACAGGAGCACAGCGGTCGGCATGATCGACGCCTTCCGCATCACTCCGTAGCCACTCGGAGGCCCAGGCGTGGGCGCGTCCCCACACGGACGCGCCCACGCGCGGGAGGCACCTTCGCACAGGGGAGAGGGCGGTGACCGCGGCGGCGGTCACCGCCCGTCCCGTTCTCCGTCACCGCCCGTCCCGTTCTCAGGCGGGCACGCCCTCGTCGCTCTCCCGGGCAGCCGCCGCCATGTCCCTGGCCCGCTTGCCGATGACCAGCGCCGCACCCGCCGCACTGGCCGCGAAGGCGACGGGAACCATCCACCGCTGGTCGAGCCGGTGGCAGGTGACATGGTCCAGGGAGTAGCGGCCCGCTCCCATGAGACCGACGCAGGCCGCGGTCCAGCCGAGAAGGCCCGGATACTCGAAGCCGCCCGACTGATTGAAGAACCCGTTGGGCACGTGCACCGCCGACGCTCCCGCCATACCGCCGGCCGCCGCCGCGC
This sequence comes from Streptomyces lushanensis, assembly GCF_001700515.1. GTDB lineage: Bacteria > Actinomycetota > Actinomycetes > Streptomycetales > Streptomycetaceae > Streptomyces > Streptomyces lushanensis. The sequence goes on along the minus strand of NZ_MAUD01000050.1, from coordinate 6,514 downwards.
CGGCCGCCGGGGTGGCCAGTCCGAGGGCCAGCAGCACACCGCCTCCGGTCTCGGCGAGCGCGGAGGCGATCGCGCTCGGTCTGCCGGGCCGGTAGCCCATCGCCTCCATCCCCCGGGCGGTCCCGCCGATCCCGCCACCGCCGAACCAGCCGAAGAGTTTCTGGGTGCCGTGCACGGCCAGGACGGCTCCGACGCCGAGCCGCAGGCCGAGCAGTCCGAGGTCGCGTCGGTTCACACAGGTCATGGCGGGCTCCGGGGTGTGGGGGGTGCGTCAGGCGCGCCGAGGAGTAAGGACGTACGACTCCACTCTCGGCGGAGCGGCCTGCGAGGGGGCAGCGTTGCTGGGCCGTACGGGTCGGCCGGGAGGCCCCGCACACCCGGCACCGCCCCGGCACCGCGCCCCCGCACCGCGGGCCGGCGCCGGGGGCGAGCGGGTTTGCCCACCCCCGGCGCGGCACGGGTGTTACCGAGCGCAGCGCAGGCGTGCCAGATCGATGGCGTCGGCCATGGCCTTCATCCCCGCGTCGTTCGGGTGCAGATGGTCCCCGCTGTCGTACGCGGGCCGGATCTTCGCCGGAGCCGCGGGGTCCTTGAGCGCCGCGTCGAAGTCCACGACGGCGTCGAAGGCGCCGCTGCTCCGGATGAAGGCGTTGACCTCCTGGCGGATCGCCTCACCGCCCGCGTTCCACTCGAACCAGCCCTCGTACGGCAGGACGGTCGCCCCGGCCACACAGACCCCGGCTGCATGGCTCCGGTCGATGATCCGGCGGTATCCGTCGATCAGCTGGGCCGCCGTGGGCGCGGGCGTGGCCTTGATGTCGTTGACGCCTTCGAGCAGGATCACCGTACGCAGACCGCGCTGTGACAGCACATCACGGTCCAGCCGCTTCAGCGCGCTCACCCCGGCGCCGTCGGAGAGGACCTTGTTGCCGGAGATCCCCTCGTTGGCGACGCCCTTGAGCGTGCTCCCCGGATCGTTCCGCAGGCGTCCCGCGAGGAAGTCGGGCCAGCGGCGATTGGTGTCCGCGGTCGAGCTGGCACCGTCGGTGATCGAGTCGCCGAGCGCCACGACGGCTCCGGTGCCGACCGGGGCGTCGACCACGACCGCGTCCAGATAGAAGCGGAAGCCCGTCCGCTGGGTGTAGGCGGCGGCGGACTCCTCGGCCGCGTGATCTCCCGCGGGCGTGAAGTAGGAGGTCTGGTGCCCCATCCGGTGGCCGGTGGCCGTGCCGGCCGCGTTCCGTACGTACACGCTGACGGCGAGATCGGCCTGCGGAGCCACGGTGCCCGCCAGCGCGTCGCTGTAGACGGAGCCGCCCGCCGGGACGGTGACGGAGGCGGCGCCGCCGAAGGACAGCGCGCGGTTGGTGCCGGGGGCCACTGCGGCACCGGACGCCCGTACCCCGACGTAGGCGCGGCCGAAGGTCACCGGCTGCTCGCCGAAGGCGTTGGAGAGCCGGATCCGCAGTCCGCTGCCGCCCGCGCTGGTGCGCACGACGATCCGGTGGGTCCGGTCGGGGACGGCGGCGTCCATCCGGTCGGCGCTGGCGCCCCAGGTGACCACGGCGGTGGTGGCGGCGGGACGGGCGGAGGAAGCGGCGGGGATCGCGAGGACGGTGGCGAGAGCGAGGGTGATGACGGCGATCACGCGGGGGGCGCGCAGGAGTAACACCGTTCTGTTCATCGCGGGTTGAACCCTCTCCTAGAAACGGTCGTGCTCATGTCATAAATAGCACGGACAGAAAGCGCTTCCGGTTCGGCCGCGCGCACATGTGCGACCGCGGCCGGACCGCGTCACAATGGAGAGAGCGGGAGCCGATACGGCGATGTCAGCCGGACGGAGGAGGTGCGTCGCGATGGGGACCAGCGATCGCGAGACCGTACGGAAGCTGCTCGCGGCCCATGGCCGTACCTACGCCGATCAAGCGGGGATCCAGCTGCGGAACACGCCCCAGCCGCTCTACCAACTGCTCGTCCTGTCCGGTCTGTTGAGCGCGCGCATCCGCAGCGACACCGCTGTCGCGGCCTCCCGCGCCCTCTCGGAGGCCGGCCTGCGCGACGCGCGCCGGATGGCGGACGCCACCTGGCAGCAGCGGGTGGACGCGCTCGGCCGGGGCGGTTACCGCCGCTACGACGAGCGCACCTCGACCCAGCTCGGCGCGGGCGCCGAACTGCTGCTCGACAAGTACCACGGCGATCTGCGCCGGCTGCGCGACACGGCGGACGGGGACACGGGCACGCTGCGGTCGCTGCTGCGGGAGGTGCCCGGACTCGGTCCCGTGGGCGTGGACATCTTCCTCCGCGAGGTCCAGGGGGTCTGGCCGGAGGTCGCGCCGTATCTCGACGAGAAGACCCTCCAGGGCGCGCGCAGGCGCGGACTGCCCGACGAGCCACAGGAGTTGGCACGGCTGGCCGATCACACCGATCCCGCGGTCTTCGCGGCGGCGATGGTACGGGCCGCTCTCGAACGGACCGGGACCGGGACAACCGGGAGCGGGACAACGAAGAGAGCGACACGGCGGACGGGGAGGACGAAGGCGACTCGGTAGCCCGCCACACATGAGGCGCCTCTCCGTGCAATCCCCCGCACGGCAAGGCGCCTTCACATGGGCTACGGCGTCGGACACATCGGATACGGCGTCGGACACGGCCTCGCCCCGGAGGCGTCGTGTCCGTTCAGGAGGTTCTCGCGTCAGGACGCCGGCGGCCGGTGGTCGCGGGGCGGCTCACGGGACGGCTCGTTGGTGCCGAGCTGCTCATTGATCTTCTTCTGGGCCATGTCGACCTGCCCCTTGTACTTGTTCCCCGTCTTCCTGTCGAACGCGTCGCCCGCCTTGTCGACCCCCTGGCGGACCGTGCTCTCATGCCCCTTGATGAGGCCCTTCAGCTTGTCGAGCATCGACATGTTCGGCTCCTCGCTCGGAACGTGTTCATGTCCACCATCACCGGTGTCCGGCGATCCCGCATCCGCAGTGGTCCGGAGGCCACCCGGCCCCGGACCCGGGCATCAGCGGGAGTGGGCGTAGGCGCGCTGACGAGTGCAGGGATCGCTCACCGCACCCGTGCCGTCGTCCTCGGGCAGCCCCGCGACGGCCTGGAGCGCGGCACTGACCAGCGTGACCAGAAGATCGATGTCCGCTCCGGTGTCGAGCCGTACGGTGACCCACCCGCAGCCGGCCCTCAACCGGAGCGCGGTGGACCTCTTGAGCGCCGGGCGAAGCCTGGCGATCATGGCGTTGGTGAGATGAACATCTGCTTCGTTCTCACCGTGGAAATGAACTATTTCCTGTGTACCCGAGCGTACGCACGGATCTGTGCCGCAATAGGCCCGGCCACCACTGAGTCCCGGCCATGTCATCAACCGTTCGCCGGCATGTCTGGCAGCGTTCATGCCATCAGCGTGCCGTACCGCGACCCCGGCGCACAGGGGAAACGAGGAACAAATGTGCTTGTCTTTGCCTGATTCCACGTCATGCCGTCCCGTTCCGCGGCGGCCGGGCGCGCCTCGGGCCGACGGCTTTTGTTCGCCACGTGTTCAACGCCGCGTCCGTCGGTACGTTCATCCCTTCATGATCTCCTCGGCAGGGCGACGGCAGACATTTCAGGACGAGAAAGGGCCGGCATGGCTGCGAACTCGGTCGATGAGCTGATGGATCTCCTGTACGCGTGCCGGGGCGTCTGGGACACCCCCGACCGCAGCGGCGACGCCGTCGATCTCCATGACCACGCCCTTCAGACGGCCGCCCTGCTGCGCCGCCGGCATCCCGCCGACAAGGAGCTCCAGATCGCCGGTCTGGTCCACGATCTGGGCCGTCTGCTGCTGCCCGGTGACGACGCGGGGCACGGGGACCGGGCCGCCGACGCCGTACGCCCGCTGCTCGGCGACCGGGTGGCCCGTCTCGTACAGCTCCATGTGCCCGCCAAGCGGTATCTGGCCGCGGTGGAGCCGTGGCACACGCTCTCCGAGCGGAGCGCGCGGACGCTGCGGCTCCAGGGCGGGGCGATGACGCGGGCGGAGGTGGAGGCCTTCGTCCTGGACCCGCTGGCCGAGGACGCGGTACGGCTGCGCAGGGCCGACGACGAGGGCAGGACCGTCGGACTGGACGCGGGAATCATGGAGGACTGGCGGCCGGTCCTCGAATCGGTCGCGGCCGGCCACCATCATGTCGGCGTGCGCTCGCGGTACCAGTAGGAACGGTACGGCCGCCGGCACCACGAGCGGCGCGATCTCCACGGCCTCCAGGGCCTCTCCCGAGGAGAGGCCCTGACCCGTCCGGCCGGGGAGTCGTACGGACCGGGAAGTCGTACCGGCCGGGCGTCAGCCGAGCGTCGCGCTTCCCAGGTCCTTCGGAGAACTGGGCTGCGGCAGAAGGCGCGCGGCGGAGCCGGTCGGCGGAGTGACCGTCCAGTCCGGGTGGCCGGGCATCCTCGGCGTCTTCGTGCCGTACAGCCACTCGGTGAGGAAGCCGGTCAGATCCTGTCCCGACACCTCGGAGGCCACGGCGATGTACTGCGCGGTGGAGGCGCTGGAGTTGCGGTACCGGTCGAGGAAGGTGTGCTCGATACGGGTGAAGACCTCCTCGCCCACAAGCGTCCACAGCGCGTACAGGACCAGCACACCGCCCGTGTAGCGCTGGCTGTGGAAGAGTGTGGCCGCCGTCGGCGCCGCGACGGGACCACCGTCCTTGCGCCACTGGTCGCCACGGGAGTAGACGTCCTTCATCCGGGCTTCCATGCTGGTCAGGCCGATGGAGTCGGGCCAGCCGCGCTCGTACCGGTACAGCAGCCCGTAGTAGTCCGCGTGGCCCTCGTTGAGCCACAGATCGGCCCAGGTGGCGGGCGAGACGAGATTGCCGAACCAGGAGTGGACCAGCTCGTGCATCATGTGCGAACCGATCAGATTCTCCGTCTGGAGAAGGAAGTTCGGCTTGTAGATGGTGAGGGTCTGGGTCTCCAGACCGGTGAAGTCGAAGGCGTTGGGATCGTCGGTGTTCGCGGGCAGGATGCCGTACGCCTCGAACGGGAAGGCGCCCAGCCGCTGCTCCAGCCAGGTGAGCTGATGGGGCGTCAGGGCGAGGGCCGGCTCGAGTGCCGCCGCGCGCGCGGTCGGTACGACATCGCGCAGCCGCAGTCCGCTCGGGCCCGGCCGTTCGACGATCCGGTAGTCGCCCACGGTGATCTGCACCAGCTCGGTGGCGAGCGGGTCACGCGAGCGGTAGGTGACGGTGGTGGTGCCGTTCGCCTTCCTGGTGGAGACCAGCGAACCGGTCGCGACGGCCGTCAGTCCCTCGGGCGCGGTGATACGGAAGGTGAAGTCGGCCTTGTCGCTGGGGTGGTCGTTGCACGGGAAGACCGTGCGCGCCAGATCCGGCTGCCCGGCCACGGCGAAGCCGTCGGGAGTGGGCACCCAGCCGTTGTACGGCGGCGCGATCTTGCGGGGATCGGCGGTGTAGTCGACGCGTACGGTGAACTTCTCACGGTTCGCCACACACGAGGGCGGCGTGACGACCAGCTTCTCGGCCTGCTGCTCGAAGACCGCCTCCCGGCCGCCCACCCAGACTCCGTGGACCACGAAACCGACCGCGTCGAGGGAGAAAGCGGAGAGATCCTGGGTGGCGTGCGCGGTGACGGTGACGCTCGCGTCGACGAGCCTGGTGTCGGCGCGGTAGGTGAAGTCCAGCAGATAGGCGGCGACACGGTATCCGGTGTTGCCGATCACCGGATAGACGGGATCACCCAGACTGCCGCCGCCCGGGGTCCCGCCGTGCCGGACGTCCCGTCCGCCGCGGCCGTCGGCGCTCTGCGCCTGGGCGGCCGGGGAGAAGGTGGCGGCTGCTGCTGTGCCGAGGAGCGCGACCGCCGGGGCCGTCACTCTTGTGCGATATCGCATGTTCCTCTTTCGGTAAGTGCAATCCGACCGGCGTGATCCGACCAAAAATGATCACGCCAACTGCCTTGACGCATGGGCGTCATGGCCGGTTCCCGACATCCCGGTACCGGTCACGGAACCGGTACCGGTCCCCCGTGCGAGGATGAAGGCGGCGAAGACGCCGGCCGTGATGGGCGCGGCGCGGGTGATCACATGTTCCCCCCGTGGAAGCCGGCCGTGTTCCGGCCCGGGAAATGTCGGCATTTTATGCGGTCCGCCGGAAAAAGCCGGGCTCGGTGCTCCATCCGGCGTGCCCCGGGAAGCTGATGGCACGTCAGGCCGCGGCGGACGGTTCCCCGTGTGCCCGGCGGGAACGTCCCCTGCGGTGGGGCACCCGCCACGCGCGGCGACGGCCCGGGAAAATAGGACCGCGAACCGATCGCAGCAACCGACCTGGAGGAGTGGGCAGATGCCGCACGAACGAGCGGGACAGCCGGCCCGGCCGGAGGATCTCATCGATGTCGCCCGCCTGGTGACCGCGTACTACGCGCTGCGTCCGGATCCGGGCGAGCCGGGCCAGCGCGTCGCGTTCGGGACCTCCGGGCACCGCGGATCGTCCCTGGCCACGGCGTTCAACGAGGACCA
>NZ_MAUD01000005.1 GCF_001700515.1 Streptomyces lushanensis | reverse complement strand
CCGATGCGTCGCGCAGATATGAGGACCCCTCACCGCCCTCCGTGGCGTGGCCTCCTGGAGCGGCCTGTCCGGGACCGCCGTCGCGCCGCCGCAGATACCGCTCAAACTCCCGGGCGATGGCCTCGCCGGACGCCTCGGGAAGCTCCGCGGTGTCCCGCGCCTCCTCCAGCGACTGGACGTACTCCGCCACCTCGCTGTCCTCGGCGGCCAGTTGGTCCACGCCGAGCTGCCAGGCCCGTGCGTCCTCGGCCAGTTCACCCAGCGGGATCCGCAGACCGATCAGATCCTCCAGCCGGTTCAGCAGCGCCAGCGTCGCCTTCGGGTTGGGCGGCTGCGACACATAGTGCGGCACGGCGGCCCACAGACTCACCGCGGGGACGCCAGCGTGGGTGCAGGCCTCCTGGAGGATGCCGACGATGCCGGTCGGTCCCTCGTACCGCGTCTCCTCCAGGTCCATCGTCCTGGCCAGATCCGTGTCCGAGGTGACGCCGCTGACCGGCACCGGGCGCGTGTGCGGGGTGTCGCCGAGCAGCGCGCCCAGGATGACCACCATCTCCACGCCCAGCTCATGGGCGAAGCCCAGCAGCTCGTTGCAGAACGAGCGCCAGCGCATGGACGGCTCGATACCGCGCACCAGCACCAGGTCACGGGGTTTCTCGCCGCCGATCCGCACCACGGAGAGCCGGGTGGTCGGCCAGGTGATCTTCCGTACGCCGCCGTCCAGGTAGACCGTGGGCCGGTTGACCTGGAAGTCGTAGTAGTCCTCGGCGTCGAGCGCCGCGAACACCTCGCCCTTCCACTCCCGGTCGAGATGCGCGACCGCTGTGGAGGCTGCGTCGCCCGCGTCGTTCCAGCCCTCGAACGCGGCCACCATGACCGGGTCGATCAGCTCGGGAACCCCCTCGAGCTCGATCACCCAGTGCCTCCTTCCGAAGTTCCCTTTCGTACGGACCAACCTTACGGCTTTCCCGGTGCCCGCCCGCAGCCCCGCGTACGCCCGGGTGAACTTCGGCGTACCGGGGCATAGGCCGGAGAACTGACGCTTCTTCCGGAAGATTCATCCGAGCTGTCATCGTAATTTTCGTTCCGACTCTGGACTATCTGGCCTGAACGACGCTATACATCGGATGACCACTAGAGGTCCGATGTTCTTCTCAGGGAGCGTGCATGAGTCAGACCGTCACGGGGTTCGAGGTTCACGACATCCGTTTTCCCACCTCGGAACAGCTCGACGGCTCCGACGCCATGAACCCGGATCCCGACTACTCGGCCGCCTATCTGGTGCTGCGCACGGACGGCGACGCGGAGGGTCATGGATTCTGCTTCACGATCGGGCGTGGCAACGAGGTCACCGCGACCGCCATCGAGGCGCTGCGGCCCTATGTGCTGGGCAGACCGGCCCCGCACACGGCGGCCGATCTCGCCGCCCTCTACTTCGAGCTGACCCATGACTCCCAGCTCCGCTGGCTCGGCCCGGAGAAGGGCGTCATGCACATGGCGGCCGGCACCGTGGTGAACGCGGCGTGGGACCTGGCGGCCAAGGCGGCGGGCAAGCCCGTCTGGGAGTTCCTCTCGGACATGACGCCCGAGGAGCTGGTCTCCCTCGTCGACTTCCGCTATCTGACCGACGCCCTCACGCCGGACGAGGCACTGGCCATCCTGCGCGCCGCCGAGCCGGGCCGGGCGGAGCGGGCCGCCCGGCTGCGCGCCGAGGGCTATCCCGCGTACACCACCTCGCCCGGCTGGCTCGGTTACTCCGACAGCAAGCTCGTCACGCTCGCCAAGCAGGCCGTCGCCGACGGCTTCGAGCAGATCAAGCTCAAGGTCGGCGCCGATCTGGAGGACGACATCCGGCGGATGAAGCTGGCCCGTGCCGCCGTCGGCCCCGGCATCCGGATCGCCGTCGACGCGAACCAGCGCTGGGACGTCGCCGAGGCGGTGCGCTGGATGTCGGCCCTCGCCCCGTACGAACCGCACTGGATCGAGGAGCCGACCAGCCCCGACGACATCCTCGGCCACGCCGCCGTACGCGCCGGTCAGCCGGTCAAGGTGGCCACCGGCGAGCATGTCGCCAACCGTGTGATGTTCAAGCAGCTTCTCCAGGCCGAGGCCGTCGACTACGTTCAGATCGACGCGGCCAGGGTCGCCGGCGTCAACGAGAATCTGGCGATTCTGCTGCTCGCGGCCAAGTACGGCAGACCGGTCTGCCCGCACGCCGGCGGCGTCGGACTCTGCGAACTCGTCCAGCATCTCTCGATGTTCGACTATGTCGCCGTCTCCGGAAGCTGGGAGGACCGGATCATCGAGTACGTGGACCATCTCCACGAGCACTTCACCGATCCCGTGGTGATCACCTCGGGACGCTACGCGGCGCCGGACGCGCCGGGCTTCTCCGCCCGGATGCTGCCCGGGTCGATCGCCGACCACCGCTATCCGGACGGGCCCGTCTGGCAGGCCCGTGCCACCACCGGGCCCCGCACCACCGAGGAGAACGACCGATGACCGACGTACGGGACTTCGAGGGGCTCGGCGCCCTGGTCACGGGCGGTGCCTCGGGTATCGGCGCGGCCATCGCCGCGCTGCTGCTGGAACGCGGCGCCCAGGTCGCCGTGCTGGACCGCGACTGCACGGGCGCGCCCAAGGGCACGCTGCCGCTCACGGCGGACGTCACCGACGACGCGGCGGTACGGGCCGCCGTGGACAGCGCGGCGGCGGAGTTCGGCGGGCTTCACACGATCGTCTCCAACGCGGGCCTCGGCGCCGTCGGAACCGTCGCGGACAATCCCGACGACGAGTGGCGGCGGGTGCTGGACATCAATGTCCTCGGCATGGTCCGCACCGCCCGGCACGCCCTGCCGCATCTGCGGCGCTCGGCCGCCGAACGGCCCGGCTGCGTCTCGATCACCCAGACCTGCTCCATCGCCGCCACCGCCGGGCTGCCGCAGCGCGCCCTCTACAGCGCCAGCAAGGGCGCCGTCCTGTCGCTGACCCTGGCCATGGCGGCCGACCACGTCCGCGAGGGCATCCGGGTCAACTGCGTCAATCCCGGTACCGCGGACACACCCTGGGTCGGCCGACTGCTCGACCAGGCCGCGGACCCCGAGGCCGAACGCGCGGCCCTCGCGGCGCGCCAGCCCACGGGACGGCTGGTCGCCGCGGCCGAGGTCGCCGCAGCCGTCGCCTATCTCGCCAGCCCTGCCGCGGCCGCCGTCACGGGGACGGCGCTCGCGGTCGACGGCGGAATGCAGGGCTTGCGCCTGCGCCCCGTCAACTGAGCCGCACTCATCTGGAGGATGGACAATCATGCAGCGACACAGCACGGGACGCTCCGCCCCGTACAGACTTCCACTCGCGCGACTCCGCACCACCGGTGCCTCTGCCTGCGCCGTGGTCCTGGCCGTCACGGTCCTGGCCGGGTGCAACCGTGAGCAGGGGAGCGACGCCGCGGGCGGTGGCAAGGTCGGTATCGACCTGCCGCGCAGCGACAGCGACTTCTGGAACTCGTACCAGCAGTACATCGAGAAGGGCGTCAAGGCCGGCGAGGTCGACGCGCTCTCGCTGACCAACTCGCAGAACGACATCGGGAAGCTCGTCTCCAACGTCCAGGTCTTCACCGACCAGGGCGCCAAGGCCGTCATCATGGCCCCGCAGGACACCGGCGCGATAGCCGAGACGCTCCAGACGCTGAGCGAGAAGAAGATCCCGGTCATCAGCGTGGACACCCGCCCCGACAAGGGCGACGTCTACATGGTCGTACGGGCCGACAACCGCGCGTACGGCGAGAAGGCCTGCCAGTACCTGGGCGAGCAGCTCAAGGGCAAGGGCAAGGTCGTCGAGTTCCAGGGCGACCTGTCCTCGATCAACGGCCGTGACCGCTCCGAGGCGTTCAAGTCCTGCATGGACGAGAAGTTCCCCGGTATCAAGGTCTTCGAGCTGGCCACCGAGTGGAAGGGCGACGTCGCCTCGGCCAAGCTCCAGTCGACGCTGACCGCCCACCCCGACATCAACGGCATCTACATGCAGGCCGGCGGTGTCTTCCTCCAGCCGACGCTGGCCCTGCTGGAGCAGAAGAAGCTGCTCAAGGCGCCGGGCACCGAGGGACACATCACGATCATCTCCAACGACGGCATCCCCGAGGAACTGGACGCCATCCGCGAGGGCAAGATCGACGCCACCGTCTCCCAGCCGGCCGACCTGTACGCCAACTACGCGCTGTACTGGGCCAAGCAGGCACTCGCGGGCGTGACTCCCAAGGAAGGCCCGACCGACCACGAGTCGACGATCATCAAGATCCCGAACGGCTTCGAGGACCAGCTTCCCGCGCCGCTCGTGACCAAGGAGAACGTGGACGACCCGAAGCTGTGGGCCAACCAGCTGGAGAAGAAGAGCTAGCGATGGACTCCAAGCGGCAGGAAACTCCGGCTGCGGTACACGCGGAAGGCATCGTCAAGCGCTTCGGTCCCACCGTGGCGCTGGACGGCGTCCGGCTCACCGTACGGCCCGGCGAGTCCCACGCGCTCGTGGGACGCAACGGCGCGGGCAAGTCCACCCTGGTCAGCGTGATCACCGGGCTGCACAGGCCGGACGCGGGCCGGGTGAGCTTCGGCGGCGAGCCCGCGCCCGCCTTCGGCGACACCACGGCCTGGCAGTCCAAGGTCGCCTGTGTGTACCAGAAGTCGATGGTCGTACCCGATCTGACCGTCGCGGAGAATCTGTTCCTGAACCACTACGGTCTGGACCGGAGCGGCGCCGGACCGGGCGGCCGGTTCATCAGCTGGCGCGGACTGCGCCGGCGCGCCCAGGATCTGCTCGCGGAGTACGGAGTCGATGTCGACCCGAACGCCCGCGCCAAGGATCTCCCCGTCGAGCAGCGGCAGTTCGTCGAGATCGCGCGGGCGCTGTCCTTCGGCGCCCGGCTGATCATTCTCGACGAGCCCACGGCGCAGCTCGACGCCCGCGGTATCCAGCGGCTCTTCGACAAGCTCCGGGAGCTGCGCGACCAGGGGGTGGCGTTCCTCTTCATCTCCCACCACCTCCAGGAGGTGTACGAACTGTGCACCGCCGTCACCGTCTACCGTGACGCCCGCCATGTGCTGACCGCACCGGTGGCGGAGCTGTCGAAGGAGGACCTGGTGTCGGCGATGACCGGCGAGTCGGCGGGCACGGCCGTCGCCTGGCACGCCGCGCGCGGAAGCGCGCCGGACGCCGGGGCCGAGCCCGTACTGGAGGTCGAGGGGCTCGCCCTGGACGGCGAGTTCGATCCGCTCGATCTCGCCGTGCGGCCCGGCGAGGTGCTCGGTCTGGCCGGGAGCGCGGCCAGCGGCAACACGGCGCTCGGCGAGACCCTCGTCGGGATGCGCGCGCCGACCGCGGGACGGATCGCCGTACGCGGGCGCCCGGTGAAGCCGGGCAGCGTCCCGCACGCCCTGGACGCCGGCATCGGCTACATCCCCGAGGACCGGCACCGCCAGGGACTCGTGCTGGACCGGAGCGTCGCCGAGAACGCCACGCTCACGGTCACCGATCAGCTCGGCCCGTGGGGGACCGTACTGCCCTCGCGGACCAGGGAGTTCGCCAAGGGCATGATCGAGTCGCTGGACATCAAGACCCAGGGCCCCGAGCAGCCCGTCTCGGGACTGTCCGGCGGCAATCAGCAGAAGGTCGTCGTCGCCCGCGCCCTGGCGCGCGGCCCCAGCGCGCTGGTCGCCCTGCGGCCCACCGCGGGCGTCGATGTGAAGTCGAAGGACTCGCTGCTCGGCGTGGTGCGCAGAGTGGCGGACGAGGGCAGCGCGGCCGTGATCATCTCGGACGAGCTGGACGATCTGCGGGTGTGCGACAGGGTGCTCGCCCTGTTCCACGGGCGCGTGGTGGCGTCGTTCGAAAGCGGGTGGACCGACCGGGAACTGGTCGCCGCCATGGAAGGTGTGGGAGAGCGGGAATGACGGAGACCATACGACCGCCGGTGGCGGAGGAGACGGGGAGCGCTACTCCGCGCGGCCGGCTCCAGCTCATCCGGTGGAGCGATTTCTCCCTGGTGCCGGTGATCCTGGTGCTGATGGTGATCGGCTTCATCGTCTCGCCGGTCTTTCTCACCTCCAGCAATCTGATCAGCGTCGTCCAGCAGTCCTCGGAACTGAGCCTGCTGGTCCTCGGCCAGGCGCTGATCCTGATCTGCGGCCGGATGGACCTGTCGCTGGAGTCGACGATCGGTATCGCGCCGGTCATCGCCATGTGGCTGGTGCTGCCCTCGGAGGGCGGCCGGTTCGCCGGACTCGATCTGCTGCCGGTCTGGATGGCCATCCCCGCCTGTCTGCTGGTCGGTGTGGCCATCGGCGCGATCAACGGCTTCCTGATGCTGAAGCTGCGGGTGAACGGCTTCATCGCCACCCTCGGCATGCTCACGATGCTGCGCGGCCTCCACATCGGAATCACCGAGGGCAAGTCGATCACCGATGTCCCGGAGTCCTTCCGGTACCTGGGCAAGACCGACTGGCTGGGCGCGCCCGCCGCCGTCTGGATCTGTCTGGCGCTGTTCGCGATCGGCGGCGCGGCGCTCGCGTGGCTGCGGCACGGACGGTCGCTGTACGCCATCGGCGGCAACCCGGAGGCGGCCCGCGCGGCCGGTATCCGGGTGGACCGCGTCACCTGGATCGTGCTGGCCGTCGGCGGGCTGCTCGCGGCCTTCGCGGGCATCCTCTACACCGGCCACTACGGCTCGGTCGCGGCCACCCAGGGCAACGGCTGGATCTTCCAGGTCTTCGCCGCGGCCGTCATCGGCGGTATCAGCCTCAAGGGCGGGCGCGGCACGCTCTTCGGCGCGCTGACGGGTGTGCTGACGCTCCAGCTCGTGGTCAATGTGATGACGCTCGGAGGTGTGCCGGCGCTCTGGAACCAGTTCCTCAACGGCGCCATCATCATCGTCGCGCTGGTCATCTCCCGCTTCGCGAGCGGTGAGAAGCAGGACTGACGACCGTACGCCGCCCACGAAGCCGCGAGGGCCCCTGGGATCCAGGGGCCCTCGCGGCTTCGCCCGTGCTCCCCGGGACGCTCCGGAGGAGCTCCGGAGCGTCTCAGGGCCTCAGAGCGTCGAGCGCAGCCACATCTCGACGCTCGCGATGTGCACGGTCGCCCAGGACCGGGCCGCTTCGGCGTCCCGGTCCCTGAGCGCGGCCAGGATCGCCCGGTGCTCGTGGAGCGTACGGCTGACGGCGTCCTCCTGGGTCAGCCCGCGCCAGATCCTGGCCCGGGTCGTGGGCCCGGAGAGCCCGTCCAGGAGCGAGCAGAGCACCGAGTTGCCCGAGGACTGCACGATTCCGCGGTGGAACTCCAGATCGGCCGCGACCAGCTGCTCCACCGAGGGCCGCTCCCCGAGGGCGTCCAGCTGACCGTCCAGCACGTCCAGTTCGGCCTCCGTTATCCGCGCGCTCGCCATCGCCGTGGCGGCCGGCTCCAGGATGCGGCGTACGGCGAGGAACTCCAGCACGGTGTCGTCCCGGTGGAAGTCCACCACGAAGCTGAGCGCCTCAAGGAGCAGCTGGGGATCGAGGCTGGTGACATACGTGCCGTCGCCCTGCCGTACATCGAGGATGCGGATGAGCGACAGCGCGCGCACCGCCTCGCGCAGCGAGTTGCGCGACAGCCCCAGATCGGCGGCGAGTTCGCTCTCCTTCGGGAGGCGGTCTCCCGGGCGCAGCGCACCGGAGACGATCATCCCCTTGATCTTCTCGATGGCCTCGTCGGTGACTGCCATGGCGACCTCCATACATCCGATGTATCGGTCCCCATTATGCGTCTCCGAAGCGCGACAAGAGGCGCTCCGGGACAAGGAGCGCCTCTCGGTTCGTACTTGCGTCCGATCGGTTCCGCTCGGACATCTGTGCTCAGTCGCGCTTGCGCAGCAGCTCCTCGACCCCGGAGCGGACATGTTCGGTGTCCAGACCACGGATCGTCAGCGTCGTGCGGCGGCGCAGTACGTCGTCGGCGGTCTCGGCCCACTCGTGGTCGCGGGCGTGGACGACCTGGGCCCAGATCTCCGGCGCGTCCGGATGGATCCGCTCGCCCAGCTCCGGGTACTCGTTGGCCAGCCGCACGATGTCGAAGGCGAGCGAGCCGTAGTGGGTGGCGAGGTGACGGGCGGTGTCCGGCGCCATGGACGGGCCCGTACCGCCGCCGTCGATGAGCAGCCGGTGCGCCACCGCCCTGGGACTGGCGATGCCCGGCAGCGGCAGCGTCTTCGGCAGCGCCGAGACCGGTTCCATGCCCCGGCCGAGCGGATGCCCCGGCAGGGACTCCAGCTTGGCCAGGACCGTACGCCCGATATGACGGAAGGTCGTCCACTTGCCGCCGGCCACCGACAGCATGCCGCCGCGGCCCTCGGTCACGACCGTCTCGCGCCTGGCCCTGGAGGTGTCACCGGGGCTGCCGGGCAGCACCCGCAGACCCGCGAAGGCGTAGGTGATCAGATCGCGGGAGAGCTGCTGGCCGCGGACCGAGAGGGCGGCCTCGTCCAGGATCTGGCGTACGTCCTTCTCGTTGACGCCGACCGCGCCGGGATCGCCCTCGTACGGCTCGTCCGTCGTACCGAGCAGGAGCATGTCCTCCCAGGGGAGGGCGAAGGTGATCCGGTACTTGTCGACGGGCGTGGCGAGCGCGGCCCCCCAGGGCGCGGTGCGCCGCAGGACGAGGTGCGCGCCCTTGGAGAGCCGCACGGACGGCGCCGCGTGCGGGTCCTCCAGACGGCGCAGATGGTCGACCCAGGGGCCGGTGGCGTTGAGGACCAGCCGCGCGTCGACACCGAACTCCGTACCGTCCATACGGTCCCGCAGCTCCGCGCCCGTCACCCGGCCCCGGGTGAAGCGCAGCCCGGTGACCTCCGCGTGGTTGAGGACGGTGGCTCCGGAGTCGACGGCGGCACGGACGGTCATCAGTGCCATCCGCGCGTCGTTCATCTGGTCGTCGCCGTAGACGGCCACCGCCCGCAGACCGTCGGTGTTCAGCTCGGGCACCGTCCGCCGGGCCTTGGCCGGGCTGATCAGACGGCCGACGCCGTCGCCGAACGCGGAGAGCGCGGAGTAGGCGAAGACACCCGCGCCGAGCTTGGCGGCGCCGTGCGGTCCGTCCTTGCGGACCGGCAGATAGAAGGTGAGCGGACGGGCGAGATGCGGTGCCACCTGCCGGGACACCGCGCGCCGCTCGAAGTGGTTCTCCGCCACCAGCTTCACCGCGCCGGTCTGGAGATAGCGCAGACCGCCGTGGAGCAGCTTGGAGGAGGCCGAGGAGGTGGCACCGGCGAAGTCGCCGCCGTCCACCAGGGCCACCCGCAGTCCCGACTGGGAGGCGTGCCAGGCGGTGGATATGCCGAGAATGCCGCCGCCTATCACCAGGAGGTCGTAGGACGCCCTGGACAGCGTGTTCCGGGTCTCCGCCCGGCTCGGCAGGGAACCGCCCGCCGGATGCGTCCCGAGCGCGGGGAAGCTCTCCAGGATGCTCATCGGTCGCTCCACTCCTCTTGGGCCGTCGCGTCGTGGGCCGTTTTTTGAGCCCCGTTCGCGTCATGGGCCGCGGCGGTCGTCGCGGTTGCTGTGCCCGCCGTGTCTGCCGTGGCTGCCGACGGGGGGCGCCGTCGTCGCTCAGACATCGTCCTGGTCGAGCCAGCCCATGGTGCGGTCGACGGCCTTGAGCCAGTACGCGTACTCACGGTCGCGGGTCGCCGGGTCCATCCGCGGTGTCCACTCCGCGGCCCGGCGCCAGTTGGCGCGCAGCGCGTCGGTGTCCGGCCAGAAGCCCACGGCCAGACCGGCGGCGTAGGCGGCGCCGAGACAGGTGGTCTCGGCGACCATCGGACGCACCACCGGCGCGTCCAGGACATCGGAGAGCATCTGCATCAGCAGATTGTTGGCGGTCATGCCGCCGTCGACCTTCAGCGCGGTCAGCTCCACACCGGAGTCCTTCGTCATGGCGTCACTGATCTCCCGGGTCTGCCAGGCCGTGGCCTCCAGGACCGCGCGGGCGATGTGCGCCTTGGTGACATAACCGGTCAGACCGGCGATCACACCGCGCGCGTCCGCGCGCCAGTGCGGTGCGAACAGACCGGAGAAGGCGGGTACGAAATACGCGCCGCCGTTGTCGTCGACCGAGGACGCCAGTGTCTCGATCTCGGCCGCGGACCTGATCAGCCCCATCTGGTCGCGCATCCACTGCACCAGTGAGCCGGTGACGGCGATGGCGCCCTCCAGCGCGTACACCGCAGGCTCGTCGCCGACGCGGTAGCCGACGGTCGTCAGCAGACCGCTGTAGGAGTTCACGGGCTTGCCGCCGGTGTTCATCAGCATGAAGGTGCCGGTGCCGTAGGTCGACTTGGCCTCTCCCTCGGCGAAACAGGTCTGGCCGAAGAGCGCCGCCTGCTGGTCACCGAGCGCGGAGGCGACCGGGACACCGTCCAGCACACCGCCCTTGGCCGTGCCGTACACCTCGGAGGAGGAGCGGATCCTCGGCAGGATCGAGGCCGGCACACCCATCGAGGAGAGGATCTTGGGATCCCACTCCAGGGTGCGCAGATTCATCAGCATCGTGCGGGAGGCGTTGGTGACGTCCGTGACATGCGCGCCGCCGTGGATCCCACCGGTCAGATTCCAGATGACCCAGGAGTCCATGGTCCCGAAGTGGATCTCGCCGCGCTCCGCCCGCTCGCGCAGCCCGTCGACGTTGTCCAGCAGCCAGCGTGCCTTCGGACCGGCGAAATAGCTGGAGAGCGGCAGCCCCGTCTCACGGCGGAACCGGTCCTGGCCGACATTGCGGCCCAGCTCACGGCAGAGCGCGTCGGTGCGGGTGTCCTGCCAGACGATGGCGTTGTGCACCGGCAGACCGGTGTTCCTGTCCCAGAGCACGGTGGTCTCGCGCTGGTTGGTGATACCGATCGCCCTGACATCGGCGGAGGTGATGCCCGCCTTCTCCACCGCGCGCGCCACGACCTCCTGGACATTGGTCCAGATCTCGGTCGGATCGTGCTCCACCCAGCCGGGCCTCGGGAAGATCTGCCCGTGTTCCTTCTGGTCGACGGCGACGACACGGCCGTCCCGGTCGAAGACGATGCAGCGGCTCGACGTGGTGCCCTGGTCGATGGCCGCGATGAACGGTCCGGTGCCGCGGGCGGTTCCGGTGGTGGTCGCGTCGCTCACGGTGTCTGCTCCTGCTCGATTGACGCTCGATGGCGAAGGGAGAGGGTGGCTTACGTGAAGACCCAGGGGTGCGGTGTCCGCCGCCGTCCGGTGCGCCGTCCTGTGCGGCACTGCCACACCCTAACGCTTTCTCCCGTCAGTCGTTCGGCAATGCCGACCGATGGGCGACTCGTCACCTCGAAGGCGCTCTTCGAGGCACCGCGTCCTCCCGGCCGCCTCGACCTCGCTCGACGAGCTTGCTCGGCCTTCCTCGGCTTCTTCGGACCTCGCCTCCGGGACCTCGTTCCTTACCGATGATCCGCCATCCGGTTCAGAACCGCCCGGCGCCGATCTCCCTGGAGACCGCGCGTGCGCAGTCACGGACCGCCGCGACCAGCTCCGGCCGTACCTCACCCGAGGGACAGACACGTTCCACCGCGCCGGTGACGGCGATCGCCCCGACCGGCATCCGCCGCCGGTCGTGGACGGGGGCCGCCACCGCGGCCACGCCCTCCCAGGTCTCCTCGACGTCCACGGCCCAGCCGCGCTCCCGGGTCAGCTCCAGCACGGCCTCGAACTCCGCCACGGCGGTGATCGTCCGCGCGGTGAGGGCCGGACGCTCGTTCTCGACCGCCTGGCCGCGCGCCACCGGGTCGTACGCCGAGAGCACCTTGCCCAGCGCCGTGGAGTGCAGCGGCTGCATGGCGCCCACCTCCAGCACCTGCCGGCTGTCGTCCGGTCGGAAGACATGGTGGACGATCAGCACGCCCCGCTGGTGCACGACGCCGAGATGGACGCTCTCCCCGCTGGACCTGGCGAGATCGTCCGTCCAGACCAGGGCGCGGGCCCTCAGCTCATGTATGTCCAGATAGCTGTTCCCGAGCCGCAGCAGCTCGGCCCCGAGCTGGTAGCGCCCGGACGCCGCGTCCTGTTCGACGAACCCCTCCGCCTGGAGCGTGCGCAGGATGCCGTGGGCCGTGCCCTTGGCCAGACCGACCGCCGAGGCGATGTCGGACAGGCCGAGCCGGCGCTCACCGCCCGCGAGCAGCCGCAGCATCGCCGCCGCCCGCTCCAGCGACTGGATGTTCTTCGCCATCGGATCCGGACCTCCATCGACTGCCGACCATGCTGAACACTATCGGGCACTGCCGACCCGTACCCGCCCTCAGGCTCGGGCGGTACGGCCGTGCGTCCGGATCATTCCGCGCACAGGATGCCGTCGGCCTGCCGAGATCCACACCCGCCGGGCGGTCCGCCCGGCTACGCTGGCCGGGTGCGCCTTCCAAACAGAGGGCGCAAAGCCGACAGCCGTCGCATCCCAGGGAGTACTTTCATGGCCTCGTCGCCGACCCCCTCCACCGACAGCCGAACCCGTATCGAAGCCCTCCGTGAGGCACTCGCCACCCGTGTGGTGGTCGCCGACGGCGCGATGGGCACGATGCTCCAGGCACAGGATCCGACGATGGAGGACTTCCAGGATCTGGAGGGCTGCAACGAGATCCTGAACGTGACGCGCCCGGACATCGTCCGGTCCGTCCACCAGGAGTACTTCGCGGTCGGTGTGGACTGCGTGGAGACGAACACCTTCGGTACGAACTACGCGGCGCTCGCCGAGTACGACATCCCCGAGCGGGTCTTCGAGCTGGCCGAGTCCGGCGCGCGGATCGCCCGTGAGGTCGCCGACGAGTTCACCGTGTCCACCGGTCAGCAGCGCTGGGTACTGGGCTCCATGGGCCCCGGGACGAAGCTGCCGACGCTGGGACACGTCCCGTATCTCACCCTGCGCGACGCCTACCAGCAGAACGCGGAAGGCATGATCGCGGGCGGCGCCGACGCCCTGCTGGTGGAGACCACCCAGGACCTGCTCCAGACGAAGGCCGCCGTCCTCGGCGCCCGCCGCGCGCTGGCGGCCACCGGCACGAACCTGCCTGTCATCTGCTCGGTCACGGTCGAGACGACCGGCACCATGCTGCTCGGCTCGGAGATCGGCGCGGCACTGACCGCGCTGGAGCCGCTGGGCATCGACATGATCGGTCTGAACTGCGCCACGGGCCCGGCCGAGATGAGCGAGCATCTGCGCTATCTGGCCAGGCATTCCCGTATCCCCCTCTCCTGCATGCCCAACGCCGGTCTGCCCGTCCTCGGCAAGGACGGCGCGCACTATCCGCTGTCGGCCGCCGAGCTGGCGGACGCGCAGGAGACCTTCGTGCGCGAGTACGGGCTGTCCCTGGTGGGCGGCTGCTGCGGTACGACTCCGGAGCATCTGCGCCAGGTGGTCGAGCGGGTACGCGGCCAGGCCCTGACGGAGCGTGAGCCGCGTCCGGAGCCGGGCGCCGCGTCCCTCTACCAGACCGTGCCGTTCCGGCAGGACGCGTCGTATCTCGCCATCGGTGAGCGGACGAACGCCAACGGCTCGAAGAAGTTCCGCGAGGCCATGCTGGACGGCCGCTGGGACGACTGCGTGGAGATGGCCCGCGACCAGATCCGCGAGGGCGCCCATCTGCTGGACCTGTGCGTGGACTATGTCGGCCGGGACGGTGTCGCCGACATGGCGGAGCTGGCGGGCCGGTTCGCCACCGCCTCCACCCTGCCGATCGTGCTGGACTCGACCGAGCTGAATGTGATCGAGGCCGGGCTGGAGAAGCTCGGTGGCCGCGCGGTGATCAACTCGGTGAACTACGAGGACGGCGACGGCCCCGAGTCGCGCTTCGCGAAGGTGACCGCGCTGGCCGTCGAGCACGGCGCGGCGCTGATCGCGCTGACCATCGACGAGGAGGGCCAGGCCCGCAGCGTCGAGCACAAGGTCGCCATCGCCGAACGGCTGATCACCGATCTGACCACCAACTGGGGTGTCCATGAGTCGGACATCCTCATCGACTGCCTCACCTTCACCATCTGCACCGGGCAGGAGGAGTCCCGGGGCGACGGCATCGCCACCATCGAGGCGATCCGTGAGCTCAAGCGCCGTCACCCTGATGTCCAGACCACCCTGGGTCTGTCGAACATCTCCTTCGGCCTCAACCCGGCCGCCCGCGTCGTACTCAACTCGGTCTTCCTGGACGAGTGCGTGAAGGCGGGCCTGGACTCGGCGATCGTGCACGCCTCGAAGATCCTCCCGATCGCGCGGCTGGACGAGGAGCAGGTCAAGGTCGCGCACGATCTGATCTACGACCGGCGCGCCGAGGGCTACGACCCGCTCCAGAAGCTGATGGAGCTCTTCGAGGGCGTCAACACGAAGTCCATGAAGGACGGCAGGGCCGAGGAACTGCTCGCACTGCCGCTGGAGGAGCGGCTGCGGCGCCGGATCATCGACGGCGAGAAGAACGGTCTGGACGGGGACCTCGCCGAGGCCCTGGAGAGCCGGCCGGCCCTGGACATCGTCAACGACACGCTGCTGGAGGGCATGAAGGTCGTCGGTGAGCTGTTCGGCTCCGGCCAGATGCAGCTTCCGTTCGTCCTCCAGTCCGCCGAGGTGATGAAGACGGCGGTGGCCTATCTCGAAACGCACATGGAGAAGACGGACGACGAGGGCAAGGGCACGATCGTGCTGGCCACCGTCCGCGGTGACGTCCATGACATCGGCAAGAACCTGGTCGACATCATCCTCTCCAACAACGGCTACAACGTGGTGAACCTGGGCATCAAGCAGCCCGTCTCCGCGATCCTGGAGGCCGCCGAGGAACACAGGGCCGACGTGATCGGCATGTCCGGTCTGCTGGTGAAGTCGACCGTGATCATGAAGGAGAACCTGGAGGAGCTGAACCAGCGCAAGATGGCGGCCGACTATCCCGTCATCCTCGGCGGCGCGGCACTGACGCGCGCCTATGTCGAACAGGACCTCCACGAGATCTACCAGGGCGAAGTCCGCTACGCCCGGGACGCGTTCGAGGGCCTACGGCTGATGGACGCGCTGATCGCCGTCAAGCGCGGAGTTCCCGGCGCCACGCTTCCCGAGCTGAAGCAGCGCCGGGTCAAGGCCACCGCCAACACCGTGGTGGAGGAGCGTCCCGAACAGGGCACGGTCCGCTCCGACGTCGCCGTCGACAATCCCGTTCCCGAGCCGCCGTTCTGGGGCACCCGGGTGGTCAAGGGCATCCAGCTCAAGGAGTACGCCTCCTGGCTGGACGAGGGCGCCCTCTTCAAGGGCCAGTGGGGGCTGAAGGAGGCCCGCAAGGGCGGTCCCAGCTACGAGGAGCTGGTGGAGAGCGAGGGCCGGCCCCATCTGCGCGGCTGGCTGGACCAGCTGCACACGCAGAACCTGCTGGAGGCCGCCGTCGTCTACGGCTACTTCCCGTGCGTCTCCAAGGGCGACGACCTCATCGTGCTCAACGACGACGGCTCCGAGCGCACGCGCTTCACCTTCCCGCGCCAGCGCCGGGGCCGGCGGCTGTGCCTCGCGGACTTCTTCCGTCCGGAGGAGTCCGGCGAGCGGGACGTGGTCGGTTTCCAGGTCGTCACCGTCGGCTCGAAGATCGGTGAGCGGACCGCCGAACTGTTCGAGTCCAACTCCTACCGCGACTACCTCGAACTGCACGGGCTCTCCGTCCAGCTCGCCGAGGCGCTCGCCGAGTACTGGCACGCCCGGGTCCGCTCCGAACTGGGCTTCGCCGGTGAGGATCCGGCCGAGGTCGAGGACATGTTCGCGCTCAAGTACCGGGGCGCGCGCTTCTCACTGGGCTACGGCGCCTGCCCCGACCTGGAGGACCGCGCGAAGATCGCCGATCTGCTGGAGCCCGGACGGATCGGTGTCCAGCTCTCGGAGGAGTTCCAGCTCCATCCCGAGCAGTCCACCGACGCCATCGTGATCCACCACCCCGAGGCCAAGTACTTCAACGCACGCTGACGACGCGCGCCGACCAGGCAGGCCGACCGGGCACACGCTCCACGTACGCCGAGTTCGCCGGAATCCGGGCCCGCCGGAATCCGGTCGGCGCGGAACGCGGACGAGTCGTACACTGGTCGGTCCAGTGCAGGCCGGTCGCCTGTCCCGGTGGGGCAACCCTGCGGGAAAGGTGACCGGCCTTCTCGTCCCCCATGGAGGTGTGCCGGATGACCAGTACGGTCCCCGCGTCCTTGACCCGTACGGCCGAAGGCTCGGCCCTTCAGGCCGTTCTTCTCGACATGGACGGAACCCTGGTCGACACCGAGGGATTCTGGTGGGACGCCGAGGTGGAGGTCTTCAAGGCCCTCGGACACGTCCTCGACGAGACCTGGCGCGACGTGGTGGTGGGCGGGCCCATGACCCGCAGCGCCACCTTCCTCATCGAGGCCACCGGCGCCGCCATCACCCTCGCCGAACTGACCGTGCTGCTCAACGACACCTTCGAGGACCGCATCGGGCGCGGTGTACCGCTCATGCCGGGCGCCACCCGGCTGCTCACGGAGCTGGCCGCGCACGAGGTGCCCACCGCCCTGGTCTCCGCCTCGCACCGGCGCATCATCGACCGGGTCCTGGCCTCGCTCGGGCCCGAGTACTTCGCGCTCACCGTCGCGGGCGACGAGGTGCCGCGTACCAAACCGCACCCGGACCCGTATCTGCTGGCCGCCCGGGGCCTGGGCGCCGATCCCGCCCGCTGCGCCGTCATCGAGGAC
This sequence comes from Streptomyces lushanensis, assembly GCF_001700515.1. Lineage (GTDB taxonomy): Bacteria > Actinomycetota > Actinomycetes > Streptomycetales > Streptomycetaceae > Streptomyces > Streptomyces lushanensis. The sequence continues at coordinate 4,505 of NZ_MAUD01000005.1, read as the reverse complement.
ACCGCCACCGGTGTGGCCGCCGCCGAGGCCGCGGGCTGCCGGGTGGTCGCCGTACCGTCCGTCGCGCCGATCGCACCGGCCGACGGACGGATCGTCGTCAGCTCGCTCGAAGAGGTCGATCTGGTATTTCTGCGCGGCATGATGACTCAAGGACACTGATCCGCGCACAGAGCGTCGCACCGGAATAAGCGTGGAAACTCTCGGCATTGGACCGGGTATTTTCCGTTACCGCCGGGCAAGGCAATCCATGGTCCGCTAAACGGCATGCGGAGTGAGCTTTATCACCTGCGCTCTCATCGACAGGCGCGGGCCGGACTGATCCATGGCCGCCTGGGCGGGGTCGGAGCGTGCCCTTGTGTCCCGATTGGTGGAGGCGTGTACGAAACATTCCGCAGCCGGTATATCCACACGCGGCTATTGCCGATCACTGTGTGATTACGTTTCAGATCAGGCCCGTTCCGGCATTCCCGGTGCCTCCGACTAATCTCGTCGCGAGCACTTCGCCGCATCAACGACGTGTCCCGACGGCCCACCAAGTCGCCATGCACACAGGACCGATCGCCCTGTATCCCGGCCCGATCGCACTGCCCCGAACGGGTGGGCGCGGCGGAGTCTCCGTTAGCACCGCTGTATCTCAGTGCCGGATGAGGGAGTACGTCCAGGATGAACCGCAAGACTTTGGCGCTGTCGGCCGTGATCGGCCTGCTTGCGCCCGTGCTCGCCGGTTGCGGCGGCTCGGACGGTGGGTCCGACGGCGGTGAAGCCATTGTCGTGGGTACCACGGACCAGTACATCGCCACGAAGGAGGGTCCCGCCCCGCTGGACCCGGCCTTCGCGTACGACACCGGTTCCTGGAACGTGCTCCGCCAGACCGTCCAGACGCTGATGCACGTACCGCGCGGTGGCGGAGCGCCGGTGCCCGAGGCCGCCTCCAAGTGCGGATTCACCGACCGGGAGAACGAGAGCTACCGCTGCACGCTGCGCGAGGGCCTGAAGTTCGCCGGCGGCGATCCCATCACCGTCGAGGACGTGAAGTACTCGATCAAGCGCGTCCTGGACATCAAGGACCCCAGCGGTATCTCCGGTCTGCTGGCCAACATCGACACGATGGAGACCAACGGCGACTACGAGATCGTCTTCCATCTCAAGACGCCGGACGCGACGTTCCCGTACAAGCTGACCACACCGCCGGCGGGCATCGTCAGCCAGAAGCTGTACGCGCCGGACAAGCTCCGTGACGGCTTCGAGGTGGACGGCTCGGGTCCGTACACCTTCAAGGCCGAGGTCCAGGGCGACACCGTCGTCAAGGCGGTCTTCACCAAGAATCCGGAGTACAAGGGCGATCTGACGCTCCAGAACAGCAAGGTGGAGCTGCGGCCCTTCAAGGACGCCGACAGCATGGGCAAGGCGCTCGACACCGGCGACATCGATGTGATGACCCGCGCGATGACGCCCGAGCAGGTCCAGTCGATGATCGAGAACCCCAAGGAGACCATCCAGCTCACCGAGATGCCGGGGCTGGAGATCCGCTACCTCGCCTTCAACACCGACGCCCCGAGCGCCAAGGAGAAGGCGGTGCGCCAGGCCATGGCGTACACCATCGACCGCGGCGAGCTGGTCACCAAGGTGTACGGGGCCATGGCCGAGCCGCTGTACTCGCCGATCCCGTCGAGCGTCGCCACGCACACCAACTCGTTCTTCAACAAGTACGGTGACGCGAATCTGGGCAAGGCCACCCAGCTGCTGGAGGACGCCGGCATCACCACTCCGGTGAAGCTGACGCTGAACTACACGACCGACCACTACGGCGAGGTCACGGTCAAGGAGTTCGAAACCCTCCGGGACCAGCTCAACGGCAGCAAGCTCTTCGACGTCTCGATCAAGGGCGAGGAGTGGAAGACCTTCCGGCCGAACCAGACCAAGAGGGCCTACGCGATCTACGGCATGGGCTGGTTCCCGGACTTCCCGGACCCGGACACCTACATCGGGCCGTTCTTCGACAAGGACAACTTCCTCAACAGCCCGTACAACAACAGCGTGCTGCGCAATCAGCTCATCCCGCAGTCGCGCCGCGAGGCCGACCGCAGCGCCGCCTCGAAGACCTTCGCCAAGATCCAGGACATCGTCGCCGAGGACGTGCCGGTGCTTCCGCTGTGGCAGGGCAAGCAGTACGTGGCCGCCCGCGACGACATCACGCGCGTGGAGTGGGCGGTCAACTCGTCCGCGGAACTGCAGCTGTGGGAGCTGCGCAGGGGAACGGGCTCGGCCTCCTGACCGAGCGGCAGGACCGTGAGGCCGGCCGGGGCGCGCCCCGGCCGGCCTCAGCCGTATCCCTGTCCCGGCCTCTTGCGCCGCTCCGCGCCGTTGCCGGGGCTGCTGGGCCTGCCGGGCCTACTGGGCGCCGGGGCGCACCAGGCCGCTCTCGTACGCGTACACCGCCGCCTGCACCCGGTCACGCAGCCCCAGCTTGGTCAGTACATGGCCCACATGCGTCTTGACCGTGGTCTCGCTGACGAAGAGGTCCGCGGCGATCTCCGCGTTCGACAGCCCGCGCGCGACCAGCTTGAGCACCTCGACCTCGCGCTCGGTGAGCGTGTGCAGGGTGTCGGGCACCGGCTCCTCGCCGGAGGGCAGATGGTCCGCGTACTTGTCGAGCAGCCGGCGCGTGATGCTCGGCGCCAGCATCGCCTCGCCCGCCGCGACCACCCGGATCGCCTGCACCAGCTCATTGGCGGGGGCGTCCTTGAGGAGAAAGCCGCTGGCCCCGGCGCGCAGCGCCTCCACCACGTACTCGTCGAGGTCGAAGGTGGTCAGGACGAGCACCTTCGCCGGACCGTCCCGCCCCGGTCCGGTGATCTGGCGGGTCGCCTCGACACCGTCCATCCGGGGCATCCGGATGTCCATCAGCACCACATCGGGCTGGAGCGCGCGGACCTGGTCGATGGCCTGGAGGCCGTCCCCGGCCTCGCCGACGACCGCGATGTCCTGCTCGGCCTCCAGGATCATCCGGAAGCCGGTGCGCAGCAGCGGCTGGTCGTCGACCAGTAGGACGCGGACAGTCACGGGGAACTCCTTCACTAGGGCCCGCCCCATTCTGCCCTGAGCGCCCCTGGGTGATTCCGTCGGGCGTGAACCCCGCTACACGCCGCCGTCGGCGCTGTCGGTCCCGTCCGCGGGGCGCACGCTGAGCGGATATACGGGAGGTGTGCCGCCGAATTCCGGACAGAGGGCCTGATGATCACACCAGCCGCACAGCTTGGTCGGCCGGGGCCGCCAGTCGCCTGTCTCGGTGGCCGCCCTGATCGCGTCCCACAGCGCCAGCAGCTTGCGCTCCACCCGCTTCAGATCCGCCTCCACCGGGTCGTACGTCACCACCTCGCCGCTGCCCAGATAGACGAGCTGGAGCCGGCGCGGCACCACCCGCTTCAGCCGCCAGACCACCAGCGCGTAGAACGTCATCTGGAACAGCGCGCCCTCCGCGTACTCGGGGCGGGGCGCCTTGCCCGTCTTGTAGTCGACGATCCGCACCTCACCCGTCGGCGCCACATCGACCCGGTCGATCACTCCGCGCAGCCGCAGCCCCGACTCCAGCTCCGTCTCCACGAACAGCTCACGCTCCGCGGGTTCCAGGCGCGTCGGATCCTCCAGCGAGAACCACCGCTCCACCAGCTCCTCCGCCTGGCCCAGCCAGCGCGTCAGCCGTTCGCCCTCCGAGTCCTCGGCGAACAGCTCGCCCAGCTCGGGCCGGGACTCCAGCAGCCGGTCCCACTGGCCGGGGATCAGCGCCTTGGCGCGCGGCGCCGTGCGCTCGACCGCGGGAGCGTCGAAGAGCCGCTCCAGCACGGCGTGCACCAGTGTGCCGCGCGTGGCCGCCTCGCTCGGCTTCACCGGCAGCTTGTCGATCACCCGGAACCGGTACAGCAGAGGGCACTGCATGAAGTCGCTCGCGCGCGACGGAGACAGCGAAGTGGGCGGCAGGCTCGTACTCATGACGCAGACCCTATGGCCCGACACCGACAGCGATCCGAATACCATCGACTCCAGAGCCACTCGCACTGCATGATCGAGCGAGTGACGCTGCCGCGAACGAAGGGAACCCGTGAAAGAGGACGACGAGAGCGGCGAGAGCAGGCAGCCGCGGCCCGGCGACGGGAACACGGGTCCCGACGGGAAGCCGTCGAAGCGCGAGGACCCGGGCGGCGGCATCCTCATGGGCCGCCCCTTCGGCGTACCTGTCTACGTCGCCCCGAGCTGGTTCCTGGTGGCCGCGCTCATCACCTGGATCTTCGGCGGCCAGCTCGACCGGGTCCTGCCCGAGCTGGGCGGCCTCAGATATCTGGTCTCCCTCTTCTTCGCGGTCGCCTTCTACGCCTCCGTACTCGTCCATGAACTGGCCCATACGGTCGCCGCGCTGCGCTTCAAGCTGCCGGTGCGCCGTATCCAGCTCCAGTTCTTCGGCGGTGTCTCGGAGATCGTTCTGGATCTCCGAGACACCGCCGAAGAAC
>NZ_MAUD01000498.1 GCF_001700515.1 Streptomyces lushanensis | reverse complement strand
GCGCTGCCCGGGCACCGGCCCGCGGCTGCCTCAGCCGGTGGCCGTCACCCCCCGGCCGGCAGCACGACGGCGCGGCAGTGCGGCCGGCCACTTGGCGAGCGCGGCCGTCGCTCCGTACCAGGCGGCGAGCCCCGCCACGGCGGCGACCCAGCCGCCTATCTTCGCGAGCCCCGTGCTGTCGGCGAACTGCCCGACGGCGAGCAGCAGCAGTGCGACGGTGAGCAGTCCGTACGTGCCCTGGAACAGCGGCCCCGCGTCCGCCGCGCCCAGGGTGAGGCTGAGCGCCAGCAGCGCCCACAGGAGGAGGAAGAGGCCGGCCGCGTCGGCGGAGATCCGATCGCCGGCGCCCGTCCCCCAGGTGAACCAGAAGGCTCCGAGGCCCGCGAAGGCCGTACCGGTGAATGAGTGGCCCGACCGGAATTCGAGCAGTCCGGCGAGGAAGAGCGCGACACCGCCGACGTACAGCGCGAGCGGGACGGCGTCGGCCGCCGTCGCTCCGTCGATGACGGCGGTGTGGCCGATGCCGAAGGCAAGCAGGGTGAGTCCGAGCGCGAGATGGCCGAGAACCGAAGTCGAGGTGGTGCTTCCCGCAGAGACGTCGTTGTCCACGGCGGGCTCCCTTCATGATGTGCGGGTGTGCTGTGTCCCAGCGACCGTTATGTACCCTTCACAAGCGCACGATGCACCTCCACGCGTGAGTAAATTCACGTTGGGCGCAAGGGAGTTGACACTTACTCAGATAGTGTGAAGTGCGGCGGCGAAACCATGCCGGGGTCGGACCGCCCCGGGGCGCGCCGGACCGGGCCGAGCGTCGGGGAATCGTGGCCGGGCGTCGGGAAATCGGGCCCGGGCGTCAGGGAATCACCACGACGGGCCGCTGCGCGCGCCGCGCGAGCCGCCCCGCCACCGAGCCGAAGATCCGCCCGACGATGCCGTGCGTGGAGCCGACGACGATCGCGTCCGCCGAATACTCCTCGCCCACCTCTTCCAGCTCGTGGCAGATGTCACCGCCGCGCTCGACCAGGATCCACGGCACCTCGGCGAGATAGTCCGCGCAGGCCAGTTCGAGTCCGAGCACCTCGGTGCGGTGGTCCGGCACGTCCACGAAGACCGGCGGTTCGCAGCCCGCCCAGACCGTGGTCGGGAGCCGGTTGGCGACATGGACGATGATCAGGCCGGAGCCCAGCCGTTTGGCCATGCCGATGGCGTACGCGAGTGCCCGCTCGCTGGAGGTCGAGCCGTCGAAGCCGACGACCACTCCGTGCCGGAAGGCGGGATCGCAGGAGGCGTCTGTCTGTTCCGCCGCTCGCAGGTCCGACAGGGGGTCGGCCACGCGCTTGCGGTCTGCGGGTTCGGGGATTTCGTGACCAGCCATGGCGTCTCGGCTAAAGAGGTCCTCTTGGGAAGGGACAACAATGGTCGTGGCGGGTGTCGTGGTGGGCGGTGCCGTGTCCGGGAATCATCTTCCCAATCCGTACCCATAAGGGTACGGCGACACTCTTCTCATGCCCAAAGCCCGCCGCCCCACACGCGGCGTTCCAGGGAGCATGCACGAGGCCGCCCGGGATCGCAATGCCGGATGGCCCCTACAGTTGTCCGAGGAGTGACCGGAGGGCTCCGCTCCTCGTTGGCCATCGGTCATATCGTCACTTCGAGGGAGCACCCGTGCCCGCATCACCGACCGCTCAGGCCACTCCGGACGCTCCACGCCAAGGCGCGCGTGAGACGCTTCGCGCGGCCTCGGCGACGGCCGGGGCGGAACCGGCGGGCGGCCGACTCACCGTGTCCGGTGCGCGATCGCCCGCGGACCGGCCCGTGGAGCCGGCCGCCGGGCCGCCGCGGCACCCGGCGGCGGGGAGCCGTACGGAGCGGTCCCGCGCCCCGTACGGGGAGCCGTGCCGGGAGCCCGCCGCGGACACCGCGCGGGCGCCGTCGGGGGATCCGGCGGGCGAGGTGGTCCGCTGGGCGTCGTTGAGCTGTCTGCTGGTCCCGGTGGTCCTCGCCGTGTACGGAGCGTCCTTCGGCGGCACGATCGCCACGACGCTCGGCCTCGCCGCGGTGACCGCCGTCTGCCGGCTGCTGCTGCGCCGTTCCGAGCGCCCCGCCGTCCAACCGCGGGCGGCGGAGGCGAAGATGGGGGAACGGCCGCCGAAGGGCGCGGGCGGGAGAACGGAAGCGGGCGCGGAGGACCGGGCGGGCGCGAGAGGAAGAGCGCGCGGGACGACGAGGAACGAGGTAAGGATGTACGGAACGTACGGAACGTCCGGAAGCCGACGGTCCTCGGGCGGTCGGGGGGCGCGCCGAAGCGCATGCGAGCGTGAAGGTAGTGCGCCGGGAGATTGAAAGCTTCGCACAGACGCACCCATCGCTTTTCGGCCAACTTCACACTGGGAGAGAACCCCTGGGGAAATGGCCTGCCAACCCCCTTGCCACCAGGGAAGAAAGGACCGACCCAGTCCTCCGCACCCTACGGGGACGGGCCATGCACGTGAGGCCCACTTCCACTCTCGGCTCCCGAGTGGAACGCTTCGTGATCGAATGCTTCGCGCCAAGTTGCCTTGTCGACATAGCGCCGGATGGAGAACTTGTCACGCCGGCACCACGGGACACAGTAGATTCGATCATGAGTATCGAAGGCTGGGGACCCGTGCAAAACCGAGGGGAATCGTGCAGGAGCGAGAGGCCCGACAAGAACGGGGAGACGCGAACACCGAGGGGGGCTTAGCGCCATGAGCCAGGACTCCATTGCCGCACCGGAGTCAGCACGGAAGCTTTCCGGGCGTCGCCGACGAGAAGTCGTCGCCGTGCTGCTCTTCAGCGGTGGCCCCATCTTCGAGAGCTCAATTCCGCTCTCGGTGTTCGGAATCGACCGCCAGGACGCCGGGGTTCCCCGCTACCGCCTGCTTGTGTGTGCCGGGGAGGACGGACCGCTGCGCACCACCGGCGGGCTCGAACTCAGCGCGCCGTACGGCCTGGAGGCGATCAGCAGGGCGGGCACCGTGGTCGTGCCGGCATGGCGGTCGATCACATCACCGCCACCACCGGAAGCGCTGGACGCGCTGCGCCGGGCGCATGAGGAGGGCGCGAGAATCGTCGGTCTGTGCACCGGCGCGTTCGTGCTCGCCGCGGCCGGTCTGCTGGACGGCCGCCCGGCCACCACACACTGGATGTACGCGCCGACGCTCGCCAAGCGCTATCCGTCCGTGCATGTGGATCCGCGTGAACTGTTCGTCGACGACGGCGATGTGCTGACATCGGCGGGTACGGCGGCCGGAATCGATCTGTGTCTGCATATAGTCCGCACGGATCACGGTGCGGAGGCCGCGGGCGCGCTCGCGCGCAGACTGGTCGTACCTCCGCGACGAAGTGGCGGTCAGGAACGCTATCTGGACAGGTCTTTACCAGAAGAGATCGGCTCCGACCCGCTCGCCGAGGTCGTGGCCTGGGCGCTGGAGCATCTGCACGAGCAGTTCGACGTGGAGACGCTCGCGGCCCGCGCGTACATGAGCCGCCGTACGTTCGACCGGCGGTTCCGCTCGCTGACCGGAAGCGCGCCGCTCCAGTGGCTGATCACCCAGCGGGTGCTTCAGGCACAGCGGCTGCTGGAGACCTCCGACTACTCCGTCGACGAGGTCGCCGGCCGCTGCGGCTTCCGCTCACCGGTGGCGCTGCGCGGCCACTTCCGGCGCCAGCTCGGCTCCTCCCCCGCGGCCTACCGGTCCGCCTACCGGGCCAGGCGCCCGCAGGGCGAGCCGATGGCGCCGGGGGTCATGGAGTCGGTCGTACCGGCCCAGGCCTCACCGCACGCCAGACGGGCGGCGGCTGCCGCCGGTGTACCGGGCCAGACGGCCACGTCGGCGGCGGTGCAGGAGCACGGGAAACCGGGCTCCGACATGTATGCGACAGGTCCGGGCCGTCCGAGTCTGCCCGGCCAGCGGAGCGCCCCGTAGGGTAAGGCGTATGAACGACCGCATGGTGTGGATCGACTGCGAGATGACCGGGCTCTCGCTGACGGACGACGCACTCATCGAGGTGGCCGCCCTGGTCACCGACTCGGAGCTGAACGTGCTCGGCGAAGGGGTGGACATCGTGATCCGCCCGCCGGACGCGGCGCTGGAGACCATGCCCGAGGTGGTGCGGCAGATGCACACCACCTCGGGCATGGTCTC
>NZ_MAUD01000497.1 GCF_001700515.1 Streptomyces lushanensis | reverse complement strand
AGTTGTGTATAGGCGACAGGCCTACACCCTGCGGGCCCGGCGGGAACCGACCGTCTCCACGCCCGTGACCTGGGACGAGATCACGGCCTGTACGGCGGCCGAGGACCTGGTCTTCCGCTCGGCGGACATCCCCGGGCGGCTGGAGCGCCACGGAGACCTCCTCGCCCCGCTCCTCGATCCCGGCCGCGCGGGGCCACTGCCGGACACATAGCCCTGCCCGGACACACAACCCCGCCCGGCCATGTGGCCCGGCCCACCACTCCGTCCGGGCCACCCCGCCCGCAGCCCCACAACAGCACCGTCACACAGCGGCACAGCGGCACAGCCACTCCGACTACACCGACAGCCATGTGCGCCGGTCGCGGGCCGTCGCGTACAGGGCCTCGATGTCCGCCGGTTTGAGTACGCCGCCGAGGGACGCGAGCGCCGGGATCTCGGTGTCACGCAGGATCCGTACGTCCGACGAGGACGGCACCGCGTCCAGCCTGGCCGCCTCGGCCACGGCGAGGACCGGGCGTACGGCGGTCGCCAGGGCGAACGAGGCGCGCTCGGCGGCGCGACGGGCCCAGCGCAGATGGGGCCGCGGCTCGGCACGGCCCGTACGGACCATGGGGTCGGCGATACGGACCCGCCGGCCGCGCGCGGCGACGGTGTGTACGGCCAGGACTCCGGCCGGGCCGATCGCGAGATGGTCGACCCGGGCGCCGGCGCCCGCCCCGGGCAGCGGTATCGAGTGCAGCACCCGCCAGCCCGCGCCCTCCAGCCGGTCGAGACGGTCGCCCAGGAGCTGCTGGGCGAGGAGTTCCCCGTGGAGCGCGTCCCCGCGATGCCGGTCGCCGCGATGTATGTCCCCGCGATATGTATCCGGCGGCCATGTGTCCCGGCCCCATGTGCCTCCGCCCCAGGTGCCCCGGCGGAACCACCCGTGCCGTTCGGACGCCGCGGACGCGTCCAGTTCCGCGTGGAGCGCCTCGCCCGGACGGTTCGGGGCGAGGTCGTCGTCCGGGTGGAGGGAGAGCCGGTCGAGATCGGCCGGTGTCGGTATCGGCGGCGGCCCGACCGCCACCTCACCGGTGATGTACGGCGCGAGGGCGGCCAGCACATCCTCGCGCGCCGCGCCCGGGAGCACACTGATCCGCCCGCCGGCCCGCCCGTCGACCGGACCGTCCGCGTCGTCGGCGCCGTCGTACCAGGCGACGGCCGTACCGTCCGGCAGGCTCACGAAGAGCCGGTCACGGCCTCGGACACGGACCGGCGTGACACGTAATCGGATCGTCATGCCGCCTCACCCCCAGAGAGACCATGGGAACAGCCACCGGCCCGCAGAGGCAAGAGGTCACGCGGCCCGCCGGCCCGCCGCCACCGCCGACCGCCACCGCCGTCGTCATCTCCGTACGGCAGTCTGGACAGAGGGGGCAGACTCTCCCCGGCGCTCCCGTCCCGGGCGCGTGTCTCGCGGAAGGAATCGCTCAGATGATCATCTTCGGCACCAAGGGTTACCTCCATCAACTGGCCATACTGACGCTGGTCTGCGGCCGTTGCGGCAATCCCTCCGCGCACACGCTCAAGAAGCGCGTCACCAAGTTCACTCTGTTCTTCATACCGCTCTTCGCGTTCTCCACCACATACATGACCCAGTGCACGTTCTGCGGCGACGAGCAGCGGGTGACGAAGGAACAGGCCGATCAACTGCTCGCCCAGAGCACCGGCCAGGCAGGGGGCGGCGCCGCGCACCACCACACGGCGCAGCAGAACCCCTACCAGCGCTGAGCCGCCATACCGAGCCACCACACCGGACCGCCATACCGAGCCCCGCACCGAGCCTGTGCGCTGAGCCTGTGCGCTGAGCCTGTGCGCTGAGCCCATATGGCGCGAACACCCACAGTCATGAATTGCGGACATTGAGTAGCGAACCTAGCGTGAACCACGCGAGTCATATGCCGGAATCACCGGCTCCTCGCCCTCAGGTCCCAGGAGTCTTCATGCCCGTGCGTTCGTCCGGCCGTACCGCCGCCGTCCTCACCGTCACCGCGCTCGCCGCCACGACTCTCGCCACCGTCTCCGTCGCACCCGCTCTCGCCGCGCCCCCCGCCGCCTCCTCCGCGGCCACCGGACCGGTACCCGTACCGGTGGCCGCCGACGAGCCGGCGGGCAATCCACCGTCGAAGCCGCAGACCGACGACCAGGGCCTCGGCAGATACAGAGGCAAGGTCGTCGCCAGGACCGGTCTTCTCCTGCGGGACAAGCCGACCCGCAGCAGCAGAGTCGTCGGCGAACTCGAGTACGGCGACATCGTGCGCATCTTCTGCAAGGTGGAGGGCGGCGACGTGGAGGGGAACAACCGCTGGTACCTGCTCGCCGACGGCAGCTGGGCCTGGGGATCGGCCAAGTACATCCGCAGCCTCGGTGAGACACCGCACTGGTGCTGACGCCCCGCCCAGCCGCCCCCTCCTCAC
>NZ_MAUD01000496.1 GCF_001700515.1 Streptomyces lushanensis | reverse complement strand
CGCCCGAGCCCGGGAACAGGCCCGCGACGAGGTCGAGCAGGCATGGCGGCGGGCCACGACCGACCCGTTCCCCTCGTTCGTCTACCGGATCACCTAGGCCCTGTCCGGCCGGTCTTCGCGGGCCCGGAACGCCTGGCACGGCACCTCGCCGCGTTGTCGGAGTCGCCCGAGTACGGCCGGGCCGTCGACGACGCCGATCCTCCGCCTTGCGATGCTCCCCCGTGGCCTGAACGGCACGGGAGGTACCCCCTCCACCAGCCGCCCCGGGCTGATCCACGAAGATCGACCGGACAGGGCCTAGGCTGCCGTCGGCACGGAGAGCGGGGAGTCCGTACGGCGCTCTCCCGGCGATCCGAGCGGCGTGACGTCGGCAAAGGCCCGTGGAGGACCGCCTGCGACAATCGGAACCGTGCCGGTGTGCGGTGGAGCACGCCGCGGACGACGGAGGATCCCTGTGCCGCTGACTTCGGAACCGTTGCGGAAGCTGGGCTTCTTGACCATCGGGTTGTTCGACGGGGCCGATCCTCGCCGCGGCCACGAGTCGACACTTGAGATCATCGAACTCGGCGAGAAGCTGGGCTTCGACAGCGCGTGGATGCGGCACCGTCATCTTCAGTACGGCATCGCCTCTCCCGTCGCGGTCCTGGCGGCGGCCTCGCAGCGCACCAGCCGTATCGAGCTGGGCACCGCGGTCATACCTCTGGGCTGGGAGAATCCGCTGAGGCTGGCGGAGGACCTGGCGACGGTCGACATCCTCTCCGGCGGGCGTCTCAATCCGGGTGTCAGCGTCGGCCCGCCGATGCACTACGACCAGGTCAAACACGCGCTCTATCCCGACACCGCCGACATCGAGGATCTCGGCTACGGCCGGGTGCGGCGGCTCCTGGACTTCGTACGCGGTGAACCGGCCACCGATTTCAGCGGTGTCGAGGGCTTCGAGGTGTTCTCCGACCGTGTCCAGCCCCACGCCCAGGGGCTGGACCGTCGTATGTGGTACGGCGGCGCGAGCCTGCGATCGGCTCAGTGGGCCGGTGAGAACGGGATGAACTTCTTGACCAGCAGCGTGGTGAAGGCGGAGGAGTCCGAGGACTTCGCCGAGATCCAGCTCTCGCACATACGGACATTCCGCGCCCATCACCCCGACGGCGACCGCGCCCGCGTCTCCCAGGGACTCGTGGTGATCCCCACCGACACCGCCTCGCCGGAGCAGCGCGCGAAATACCAGGAATACGCCCGGCAACGGACGCCGCGCACCGCCGCGCCGCAGGGACCGGCGCGCATGATGTTCGCGCCCGATCTCGTCGGAACGTCCGCGGAGATCGCCGAACGCCTCTATTCCCACGCCGCTTTCCGCGAGATCGACGAGGTCGCCTTCGCGCTGCCCTTCACCTTCGACCATGACGACTACGTCCAGATCCTCACCGACATCGCCACCGGTCTCGGCCCGGCACTCGGCTGGCGGGCCGCCGTCTGATCAGGGCGCCGGGCCGAGGCCGGGAGCTCGCCGAGTATCGGCGCGATTCCGCCCCGCGGATCCGGCCGCCTCACTCCATCAGGTGATTGGGTTGGGAAGACGCTCCGGAATCGCCGGGGATGCGAAATTCTCCTGTTCCGACCGCGGCGGACATTCGGACATGGGGCACGGCCTCCGGTCCGCCGCGGCAGCGAGTGGAGGAGACCAAAGGAATGCGTCTTTCGTGGAAGAACGCCGCGGCGTCCGGCTTTGCCGCGCTGGCGGTGACGGTTTCCGGTACGGGGGCCACCGCCATGGGAGTGGCGCCCGGCGTGCGCGTGGCGAACAGCGCCTCCGTGGGCGGTACGCAGACCGTCACAGCCACACACACGCCTGCCACGCATCCCGCCGACGACAGGACTTTTGTCTCGACCACGGCCACCAATGGGACGGAGACGACTCTGCGTGTGACGCTCGACGCGAATCCCGATGGCTCTCCACTGAAGTTGAGCCGCGCGGAACGCGACCGGATCGCCGCGATCGTCGGCGCTCCGACGGCCGGCCGGGAGGCCGCGCAGAAGGCCCCGGCCGCCGCCGTGCACCCGGCGGGACCGACGGAGAAGAGGAAGGCGCCCGCGACCCTGCGCTGCGACAGGAACCCGAGCTGGAGCGATGCGAACGGTACGCTGCACGCCCGCTTCAACTGCAAGTACAGCACCATCAATTGGGGCTACAAGATCTCCGCCCGGGTGAAGTCCTTCATCACCTCGAAGGTCAATGAGCGGGGGGTCTCGTGGTGGAACAACGGTACGAGGAAACCGAGGAACGCGGGTCATGTGGTGGGAAAGAGCTACCATTTCCACGGCACTCTCAAGCCCGTGAGGCACGGCGATCATGTCCAGTTCCAGGACTACATGACCTTCCGGGTCAATATCGGCGGGAGGACCGGCACCGGCTCCATCACCTGGGCGGCGGATGTCAAGGCGAAGAAGTAGCGAAGCGGCACGATGAAACCGACCACCACTTCAGCCCTGATGTGGGCGGAGGACATTCTTCGGCAACTCGGTGATCCCCCCGGCCATACTCTGACCGTGACGGGGCCGGTCACCGATCGCGAGCCCGAAGTGCCGCTCGGCGACACCGCGTTCACCTCGCGACTGGAGATCCACGACGGCGAAGGGCCGGTCGAGCCGTCCTCCGCGCCTCACCCCTGCTCGGTCCTCGTCGTGCTCGCGTTCGACGACGGTTCCTCCATCAGCGTGCTTCTGGAGCCGTCCATGACCGAAGCCGAAGCCGTGGCCCTGCTGGCCGAACAGTTGCAGGACGGTGTGCTGGAGCACACCGGTGGCGCCCCGCTCCCGCCCTGCCCGGGGCACAGTCACCCCGCCGTGGCCAAGGTGGTGGACACCGTGGCCTCCTGGACCTGCCCGGAGAACGGCCGGACCCGCCCCATCCTCACGGGCAGCGCCGGATAAGGGGGCGTTCCCGATGCGGACCGGCGGCTCACCCGTCACCACGGTGAACGGAAGCCTCCGAGCCGGCCCGCTCCAGGCCCGGTGATCTTCCGGGGAAGTGAGGGCCGCACGGCCGACCCCGGTCCACAACCGCGGCGCGGACCACGGCGGATCGGGCGGCCGAGGCCCTGTCCGGCACCCGGGCATGGCGCGTTCGTCACCGTTGCCAGGCTCCGGATCGACGCGTAGAAGAAGAGGGCAAGTCCGACGCCGCACGGGTCGGCGGTTCGGTTTCCGGGCCTTGCCGAATCCGACATCGACGGCTGTGATGCGCGTGCGGCGGGCACGGCAGCCGAGAGGAGCATCAGATGCCTGCTTTGTCCGATCCTCGGTGTCCTGTACTGGATCCCACCGCCCGCGCGGCCCACGCCGACGCGGCTGTCCTGCGCGCCATGGGTCCGGCGACCGCGGTCGAACTCCCCGGAGGGGTCCGCGCCTGGTCGGTCACGCGCCACAGCGTCATCCAGAAACTGACCGGCGACCCACGTGTCTCCCGCGATCCCCGCCGGCACTGGCCCGGCCTCGCCGAGGTGCCCGAGGGCTGGCCCCTTGCGGTCTCCGCCCTCATGCAGAACTTCCTGAACGCTTACGGCGAGGAACACCGCAGGCTGCGCCGCCGGATGGCCCCGTCGTTCTCACCGCGACGGGTGGAGGAAATGCGCCCGCAGATCCAGGCGACCGCGGACCGTCTGGTCGAAGCGCTCCACTCCCTGCCGCCCGGCCGGAGCGCCGACATCCGGCGCGCACTGTCCCTGCCCCTGACCATGACGGTCATCTGCGACCTGTTCGGCGTCCCCGACGCCCTCCGGGAAAACCTCGGCGCCTCCATCGACGCGCTGATGGACACCACGGCGAGCCCCGAGCAGGGACAGGCCCGCATGGCCGAACTGTACACACGGCTCGTCGAGTTGCTGGAGCACAAGAGGGCGCAGCCGGGTTCCGACTTCACCAGCGACCTGCTCACCCTGTCCCCGGACGGTGAGGCGTCACTGACCGACAGGGAACTGCTCGACCATCTCTTCCTCATGCTCGCCGCGGGATACGAGACGGCCGTCAACCTCATCACCAGTGCCGTCCACGCCCTGCTCTCCCGGCCCGAACACCTCGTCCATCTCCGCCGGGGCACCATCGGCTGGGACGACGTCATCGAGGAGACACTGCGTCACAACGGCCCGATCATGCACCACCCGATGCGCTACGCCATTGAGGACATCGACCTCGGTGAAGGCGTTCTCATCCGCAGGGGCGAACCGGTCATCATCGCCTTCGCCGCCGCCGGACGCGATCCCGAGATCCACCCGGACAGCCCGGACACGTTCGATCCCACCCGGAGCGAAAAGGAACACCTCGCCTTCGGACACGGCCCCCACTTCTGCCTCGGTGCCCACCTGGCCCGGGCGGAAACCCATGTCGCGCTGACCACCCTCTTCGCCCGCCTGCCCCACCTCACCCTCGCCCACCC
>NZ_MAUD01000495.1 GCF_001700515.1 Streptomyces lushanensis | reverse complement strand
GCATACGGCCGAGGCCGTCGTCGGTTTCGGGCACGCCGGTGTACCAGGTCACGACGGCCTCGGCCGTATGCTTCCCGCCGCCACCGAGGGCGAGGTCGTCTACGGCACGCATCCCGCCCGGCTGGACCGCACCGCGGTGGAGGACGGCCGCAGCGCGTACCACTATGTGGAACTGACCGGCCTCGAACCGGGCCAGACGTACTACTACCGTGCTCGCTCCCGGGGCAGGGCGGCCACGCCCACCCCGCTGCACCTCGTCTCGGGCAACGCGGTGGGCACCTCCGCGTACGGGCTCGGCTCGGCGGGGCCGTACTCCTTCACCACGCCCCAGCCACCGCCGGGGCGTCACCTGTTCTCGATCGCGCTGTGCAACGACCTCCACCTCGGGGAGACCACCGCCGGGCGGATCGCCGGCATCCCACTGCTGCGGGGCATCGCGCAGAGCCCGGGGCTCGCGCCGTACCCCGAGGTGATGAGCCGGGCCCTGGTGGAGGACGCGGCCCGGTGCGGGGCGGACTATCTGCTGGCCGCGGGGGACATCTCCGCCGAGGGCGGAGCGGTGGACCTGGGCAGGGCGAAGGAGATCCTCGACGGGTTCGGCACCCACGGCGAGGACTACTTCGTCGCCCGCGGCAACCACGACCGCCCCAGGGCGCACGACTGCTTCCGCGACGGCTTCTTCCAAGGCGACGGGCCCACGTACTTCTCCCGCGACCTGCACGGTCTGCGCATCGTCGGCCTGGACACCTACGACAAGCCGGGTAACGGCGCCGGCGCCGGTGGGCTCTCGGAAGAGCAACTGTCCTGGTTCCGGGTGGGTCTGAGGCAGCACAAGGACCAGCCGACGGTGGTGTTCGGTCACCACCCGCTTGCCGTACCGAACTCACCGTTCCCGGTGACCAGCGGCCAGCGGCTGGACAGGCGCCAGGCCCGGACGATCCTGGACAGTTACGCCTCGGCGCCCGGGGTCTTCCTGCACCACGCGGGCCACACCCACCGCAACAAGCGGACCGTCGTCCCGCAGGCGCCCGGCGTGACACTTCAGGAGGTCGGCGCGGTGAAGGAGTACCCCGGCGGGTTCTGCCTGCTGAGGATCCATTCGGGCGGCTACGCGCTCAACTACCACAAGACCAGGAGCGGCCCGGCGAGAGAGTGGAGCGAACGCAGCCGCCGCCAGGCAGCCGGGATCTGGCCGCAGTTCGCCCTCGGCCGCAGCGTCAGTGACCGCAACAGCGTGACCGCACACGACCTGTCCGGCGTCCGCAACCGACCAGCCGTACCACCCGTACGACCACCGCACGGTACGGGTGCCGCCGCACCGGCCGCCAGCGGCGGGCCGGCGCCGGGGTCGGCATCAGGAGCGCCGATCGGGACGGGCGCCTCGGCGGCCGGATCGCTTCGACGTTGAAGACAGGTTGAGGATCTGGGAGTCAAGATCCACGCCGAGGTCCGCTGCCACTTCATCTCCCGCCGCCTGGTGACCGCCTGGGTCCGGCAGCAGCGGTGGAAGCCGGGCCGTCTGCTGGTCGGCGTGGCTCAGTGGCTGCGCGTCTTCGGGTGATCCGCGCGCGACGGCTACGGTCGTTGTCATGAGCGACTCGGAAGTCCACGAGGCGGTGGGCCGGCCGCGCACCGCCGCCGGGGTGTTGTTCTTCGACGAGGTCGGTCGTGTGCTTCTGGTCAGGCCGACGTACAAGCCCGGCTGGGAGATTCCCGGCGGCTACCTCCACCCGGGCGAGACGCCGAGCGAGGGCGCGGCTCGGGAGGTCAGGGAGGAGATCGGCATCACCCCGCCCATCGGCCGCCTCCTCGTCGCGGACTGGGCGCCGCACCCGGCCGAGGGCGACAAGTTGCTGTTCGTCTTCGACGGGGGCGTCCTCCCGGCCGATGAGCGGGCCCGGATCGTCCTGGACGGGGTGGAAGTCGACCGGTTCGCGTTCCACCGGGCCGACCAGATCGACGGGTTGCTCATCCCCCGGCTGGCCCGCCGTGTCCACGCGGCGATCGGTGCCCGTGCGCGTTCGGTGACCGTCTATCTGGAGAACGGGGTGGGCTTCGGCGTCGGGGGCTGATCCGCGCGTCTCCAGGCCCGGACAGGGTCTAGGCGGCCTGGGTGGCTGGGCGTTTGAAGACCTGGAGGCCGTGCCAGACGATGTGGTCGGGGTTGATGCCGGGCTGTCCGGGGCGGGGTGGGGTGATGGGCCGGCCGTGGAGGGCGTCGATGGTTCTGCCCGCTTGGCTGCGTGCTGTGTATGACTGGGAGACCTGTATGTGCAGGGCGGGTGTGAGTCCGAGGGCGCCGAGGTCGAACAGGGTGTGGTGCAGGGAGCACAGGGCCAGGCCGTTGTTGACCTCGTCGGGGCCGTTTTGGCTGTGCCAGCGGACGTGTGCGGCTTCGAGTCCGACGGGGTTGCGTCCGAGTGCGCCGTCGTAGCCGCAGAAGGCGCAGGCGTACGCGTACGCCTG
>NZ_MAUD01000494.1 GCF_001700515.1 Streptomyces lushanensis | reverse complement strand
GAGTAGGTGCGGGGGACAGGAGGGATGGGGCGTGGTCGGGTAAAGGGGTGGAGATGCCTTCGCCGTCCGTCCTCCCCGAGAGTGCCCGGCGCCTGGCCGCGTGGTGCGCGGTGGCGCTGGTGGTCTCCGGGGTCGGGGCCGTGGGGATCTGGCTGACCATCACCTTCAAGACGGCCGTCACGCCCGTGCTGCTCGCCGTCCTCGGCACCGCGCTGCTCGGCCCGTTCTACCGGCGGCTGCTCGCGATGCGNNGCCGCCGGGCTGACCTGTGTCGCCGTGGTGGCCGTGGTTGGCGGGGCCGGGTACATCGTCGTCAGCGCGCTCGTCGACAGCGGCGACCAGATCGTCTCCTCGCTCAAACAGGCCGGGAAGGACCTCAGCAGGCACTTCGGTGCGGCCGGCACCTCGCTGGACGACGTGGCGGGCCACGCCAAGTCCCTGCTCGGGAAGTTCGGGGCCACCGCCGCCTCCGGCGTGCTCACCGGAATCAGTGTCGTCGGCGAGCTGATCGCCACCGCCGTGCTCGCGCTGCTGCTGATGTTCTTCTTCCTGCGGGACTCCCACAAGGTGGCCGACTCCCTGCGGTCGTTCGCCCCGAGCGAGACCGGCGAAGCCGTCGAGGCCATGGCGCGCCGCGCGTTCGGGGCCGTCGAGGGCTTCATGCGCGGGACCACCGTCATCGCCCTCATCGACGCGGTCTGCATCACCGTCGGCCTGCTGTTCCTCGGCGTGCCCGGCGCCGTCGGGCTGGGCGCGCTGGTCTTCGTCGGCGCGTACATCCCGTATCTCGGCGCCTTTCTCTCCGGCACCGTCGCCGTGCTGGTCGCCCTCGCGGACCGCGGCTGGGTGACCGGGCTCTGGGCGCTCGGGGTGGTCCTCGCCGTGCAGGTGCTGGAGGGCCATGTGCTCCAGCCGATGATCCAGAGCCGTACGGTGCAGATGCATCCGGCCGTGGTGATACTGGCCATCACGGCGGGCGCCGGCGTCGCCGGGATCCTGGGCATACTGCTGGCCGTGCCGCTGACGGCGGCCGTGTTCGGGGTCTTCTCCGAGCTGCGCACCCGCTACGGCCCCGCCTCGTGAGCCCCTGCCCTGTGTGCCGACCTGTGTGCCGGGTGAGCTCCTGCCCGGAGAGCCACGACCCGTGGCTCTCCGTTTTCGCGGGCCCCTGTCCCGTACGCCCGGGGTCTCGTACGCCCAGTCCTTCGTGGCCGTGGCCCGGGCTGTGTACGGACCCGCCTCACCGGTGTGTTCCGCGTACCTCCGATGCCGTCTCCGGGCCCTCGTTCCCGCACTCGTACAGCTCGAACCAGATCGACTTGCCCTCGCCGCGCGGATCCACCCCCCACGCGTCCGCGAGCATCTCCATCAGCACCAGTCCCCGCCCGCTGGACGCCAGCTCTCCCGGCCGCCTGCGGTGCGGCAGCTCGTCGCTCGTGTCCGCGACCTCGACCCGCAGCCGGCGGTTGCCCTGCTCGCCGACCGCCTCGGCGAGCAGCAGCGCGTCGTTGTCCGTGTGGACCAGGACGTTGGTGAGCATCTCGGAGACCATCAGCTCCGCGGAGTCGACCTGTTCCCCGGACGCCCAGTCGTGCAGCAGATCGCGCACCTGCCGCCGCGCGCCCGCGACCCGCTCCGGCTCGGCCTGCGCGACGGTCAGCGCGGTCCGCCGCGTGATCCGGTGGACGCCGACGGACGGCACCCGGTCGCGGGAGAGCAGCAGCAGCGCGATGTCGTCCTCGCGGCGGTCCGCGAGCGGCCCGGTCGTGTAGTGCGAGGTGGGACCGTGCACGGCCTGGACCAGCGCGTCCGCGAGCTTCTCCAGCGATTCGCCGCCGTCCTCCTCCAGGACGGGCCGCAGCCGCGCCCAGCCGGTCGTGAGATCGTGTCCGCCGGTTTCGAGCAGCCCGTCCGTGCAGAGCATCAGCGTCTCGCCGGGCTCCAGACCGAGCCGCGTCGTCGGATAGTCGGAGTCCGCCTCGACCCCGAGCGGCAGCCCGCCCGCCGTCTGCCGTACGACCGCCGTCCCGTCGGACGTACGGATCACCGGATCGGGATGGCCGGCGCGGGCGATGTCGAGCGTGCCGGAGTCCGGGTCGACCTCCAGATAGAGACAGGTCGCGAAGCGCTGACCGCTGAGCGAGAACTCGTCCTGGCCCGGCTGCTCCGCGGGTGCGCCGCGGGTGCCTGCGCCCGGCACCGGACCCTGCTGGAGCCCGGCGAGACGCTGATGCTCTGCACGGACGGGCTGCTCGAAACCGGCGGACACGATCTCACGACCGGCTGGGCGCGGCTGCGGCCCGTCCTGGAGGAGGACGGCGGCGAATCGCTGGAGAAGCTCGCGGACGCGCTGGTCCAGGCCGTGCACGGTCCCACCTCGCCTTACACGCCCGGGCCGCTCGCGGACCGCCGCGAGGACGACATCGCGCTGCTGCTGCTCTCCCGCGACCGGGTGCCGTCCGTCGGCGTCCACCGGATCACGCGGCGGAC
>NZ_MAUD01000493.1 GCF_001700515.1 Streptomyces lushanensis | reverse complement strand
CCTAAGGGAACGGTCTTGAAAACCGTCGTGGCAGCGATGTCACCGTGGGTTCAAATCCCACACCCACCGCAGCAGGTCAGAGAACCAGCAGGTCAGAAGGCGCGTCTCCGGGGTGGGGGCGTGCCTTCTGTGCTTGGTCGGTCTCGCCTTGGATGCTTGGATCCTGGCGTTGAGCCGGGTGCGGGGCGAGTGTCGGAGGGTGGGTCTACCGTCTCGGTCATGGCGATCAAACCATCACAGAACTGGCGTGCCGGGGTGGCTCAAGAGGCGCGGGACGTGGCGTCCGGGGAGTTGGATCCGGGGTGTGCGTTCATGGATCAACTCTTCCCGGATTCCTTGCTGGAGGCGACGGAGGCCACCTTGCGGTCGTTCGAGGCTGACGTACACGCGTGGGTGGGGCCTTCGGACGAGCTGGTGTTCGGCGCGGTCAGGCGGGTCGTCCTGGCGCTCAACTCGATCAATGAGGAGCACGGCGGCGCGGGATACGAGACCGGCGAGCGGGAGGATCTGTGCGCGTACATAGACCGGACTCTGACCGAGCACGGCATCGACGTCCCGGCCCTGGCCGCGAGGAACGGTATGGGCGCGCACGAGATCACGGATGAGTGGCGCGACTGGTGACCATTCGGGATGGCGGCGGCGCGGTACCGCTGCCGGCTTTCGCGGTGCTTCAGGTGCTCAGGTGCTTCGGGTTCGCTGATTCTTGGACGTCCGGCTTCGGCGGGCAGGCTGCGGTTGCCGTGCGGGTGTCGTCGTCCTGGGGCGGCCCGTGGCGGCGGCCTCTTGATCGGCGCGGGTGATCGGTTGGTGTCATGGCCTGCGGCGTCGACGACACGGAGAGTGAAAATATTTAAGGCTGGTCACAGTATTGAGTGCATGAATAGCCGTATATGTGTGGAGTATGTCGTGGCCGCTCCGGCTACTGAGGGTCAGATACGGTGACGCCTGGTACGTCGGCCGGGCGTCGGCGTATTTCTGGCCCTTCAGCTACCCGGAAGGAGTGAGTGTGAACGCTCGCTTTGGCGTGACTCGGGCAAAGGCGCTTGCGGTCGCGGCGCTGGCCGCGATCGTCGCCTCGACCGTCCCAGGATCTGTGTCTGCTGCCGCAGACGGACATCGATCTCGCTCAGAACACTGGGGCGTGATCACCCGTAATACGATCGGCTCTCCCGTCGCCGCTCTGCGGGACGGCCCGTTCGGCTCGTTCGGTGTGCAGGGACCCTCCGCCAGGCCGCCCTATGGACGGGGCAGTCTGGGAATCGAGGTAGCGGACGACTCCACCTCGCTGAATCCTCCGAGTGAGAAGGTCGACTTCGGCAACGAGGTCGACTTCTTCGGCGATCCGGTGCTGGGCCTGAAGAAGCTCGGTTTCCGCGTCTTCCAGACCAACGAGAACATCGGTTACGGCGGCGCGGA
Organism: Streptomyces lushanensis; assembly: GCF_001700515.1. Lineage (GTDB taxonomy): Bacteria > Actinomycetota > Actinomycetes > Streptomycetales > Streptomycetaceae > Streptomyces > Streptomyces lushanensis. The sequence continues at coordinate 1,847 of NZ_MAUD01000493.1, read as the reverse complement.
CAACATGCCGAACATCCGGTTCGAGATCGATCCGAATCTGAGCGCGCTTCCGGCCGACAACTACTCCACGATGGTGTGGGTGCCGGACGCGGCCCCGGTCACGGACCGGTGGAGCCCGTTCATCGATGCCACCTCGACCGGCTTCTGGTACCTCACGGGCAACGAGACCGCCTGCACCCAGGCCGCCAGGTGCACCTTCGCGCAGCTCAAGGCCTCGCTCAACGACGGCGGCGCGCAGCCGACCATCTACACCGCCGCGGTGGGCAAGGGCCGCGACTTCATGTGGATCGGGGCTGTCGACGGCCTCAGGATCAATCACCACATCTACGACTTCGAGGTCGACGGCGTCAAGACGCGTCGCGCCGGCTGACGCCCCGGGGCTGGTCCAAGAGGTTCGGCAGATCGAAAGGCGCGGCTCCGGATCGGGGTCGCGCCTTTGCGTGGGGGCGGGGTGAATGTGTGATGTTGGTGTTCTGATGGTTGTCGTCGCGTCAGCCCGTCGAACGGTGCGTCAGTGATCAGGCCCCGGGTAATTCGAGAGCATATGACCCGTGAGGGTCCAGGATTGCCGCCCGCACGGCGGGTTTGGTATGTGGCGTACGGCTCCAACATGGATCTGGCGCGCTTCTCCTGCTATGTCGTCGGCGGTCGGCCGACGGGGGCGGCCAGGGACTGTCCGGGATGTCGGGACCCGAGAATGCCTGAGGTTTCGGTTCCCGTGGAGCTTGCGGGGGTGGTGTATTTCGCCACCGAGTCGCCCGTGTGGACGGGGGGCAGGGCGTTCTACGATCCCGAGGCTTCGGGACGGGTGTTCGCCAGGGCGCATCTGGTGTCCGCCGAACAGTTCTCGGACATTGCCGCACAGGAGATGTACCGCCAGCCTGGGGCGGATCTGGATCTGTCCGAGGTGCTGAGGCGGGGCAGGGCGGAGCTCGGCTGCGGCCGGTACGAGACGCTCGTATGCCCGGGGACGATGGACGGGCTGCCGGTGCTCACGTTCACCGCTCCGTGGCGTGTGCGCGATCTGAGCTGGAACAGGCCCTCCGCCTCCTATCTCAGGGTTCTGTGCCGAGGGCTGCTGGAGGCGGGCGCCTGGGACCTTCCGGCCGTCGCGCGCTACATCGCCGCGTGCCCCGGTGCGGCCGGTGCGTGGACCGCCCGGGACATCGCTGAACTCGTCGTGGGGTGAGGTGCGGGGAGGGGCCCTGTCCTACGGCTCTCCGTCCTACGGCTCTCCGGCGTAGGGCTGCCCTTCGTCGGGCTCCTTCGCCGGGCTGCGGTCCGGTCCCGTTCGTTGTACGGCTCCGGTCCTGTTGTGCGGCTCCGCGTCGCACGGCTCCGCATGTACCGGTATCGGTTTCGGTTCCGTCCCGTCGTGCGGCTCCGCGTCGTAGGGCTGGTACGGCGGGTGCGGGCGGGTGCGCTACGGGCGGGCCGTGAGGCGGGCCGCCGAGGCGATGGTGGCGCGCGCCTCGTGTTCGTCCAGCCCTGTTCGTACGGCGGCGTCGACCAGCGGCTCCACGAGTGCGTCACCGAAGCCGTGTTCGTACGCGCGGCAGGCGGCCCAGAAGAGCCGGGTGTTGCGCTGGCCCTCGTGTGCCGCGCGTACGAACTGCACCAGGCCGTCGCCGCGCGCGGGCTGGTCCCGGCGGTGGTTCGGGCGGGCCGAGAGGGTGACCGGAGCCGTGGCCGGAGGAGTGAGCAGGCGCAGCAGCGCGCGAGGGCAGGGCGCGGGCGCCAGGCCCTCCGTGCCCGGCGCCGGCCGGTAGGCGCCGCGGGCCGTGACCGAGCCGGGCCCCACCAGATAGCCCCCGGCGCCGCGTACGTCGATGCCGGGAGCGAGCCGG
>NZ_MAUD01000492.1 GCF_001700515.1 Streptomyces lushanensis | reverse complement strand
CGCTCCGCCCGCCGCCCGGCGGCACCCGCTCATCCCTCCCACCGCGCCGTACTGTCCCGGACCACCAGCCTGGTGCCGAACTCGATACGGGCGTCGGCCTGGTCGGACTTCCGCAGCCGCAGCAGCATCCGCGAGGCCTCCTCGGCCATCGCCACCAGCGGCTGGTGCACGGTGGTGAGCGCGGGGCTCGACCACTGGGCGAGCGGGATGTCGTCGTACCCGACCACCGACAGATCCGCCGGGATCCGCAGCCCCAGCACCCGGGCCGCCTCCAGCACCCCGAGCGCCTGGAGGTCGCTGCCCGCGAAGACCGCGGTCGGCCGGTTCTCGCTCCCGAGCAGCTCCATCGCGTGCGTACGGCCCGACTCGACATGGAAGTCGCCGAAGCGCACCAGCTCGGGATCGACGTCCAGACCGGCCATGCTCATCGCCGAACGGAAGCCGTCCAGCCGGGCGAGCGAGCACATCATGTCCTCCGGCCCGGTGATGACGGCGATCCTGCGGTGGCCCAGCTCGGTGAGATGCCGCGTGGCGGCCAGTCCGCCCGCCCAGTTGGCCGATCCCACGGAGGGCACATCGGGCTCCGGGTCGCCGGCCGGATCGATGATGACGAACGGGATGGCCCGGGACCACAGCTTCTTCTTGAGATCGTCCGGGAGCGTGGAGAAGACCAGGACCACACCGAGGGGACGGCGCCGCAGGACGCCTTCGACCCAGTCCGCGCCCGGCGAGTGGCGGGTGCCGGTCTCGGTGAGCACCACACTCACGCCGGTCTCCTTGGCGACGTTCTGGACGCCCCTGATCAGCTCCATCGACCAGGTGCTGTCCAGCTCGTGGAAGACGATCTCGATGAGCGGCGCCTCGGGAGCGCTGGGAGCGGAGCGCCGGTAGCCGTGCTCCTCCAGCAACTCCTCCACCTTCACCCTGGTCGGAGCCGCGACATCGGGTCGCCCGTTGAGGACCTTCGAAACTGTCGAAAGCGATACCCCGGCTTGCGAAGCCACCTGGGCCAGGGTGACCCGGCCTGCACTCCTGTCATCACGCATGGACCGAAGGATAAGGCACCGGCGGGCAGCGGCGTCCGGTAACGGTTTGGTCGCGCCGTGACCGCACTGTTGACCGCCCCCGGGCAGGGTCCTACGGTCACTCGGCAGAATAGTTTCGGCAATGTGGCCGATACTTTCGAGAGATCGAGAGGTCTATCGATGAAGACAAGCGCAGGGATGTCACGCGTGAGATTCTCGAAAGCAGTCGCGAGCGGTGCGGCGCTCGTCCTGGGACTGACCCTGACCGCCTGCGGCAGCGGCGGCGACTCCGCCGGCGGCGCCGGTGAGTTCCACGTACTGGTGTACGGGGACGCCGCGAACAAGGTGGAGAAGCAGATCGTCGCGGAGTTCAACAAGACCTCGAAGGTCAAGGCGGTCCTGGACACCGTTCCCGGGGCCGACTACCAGCAGAAGCTCCAGACCGTCATCAACACACCGCAGGCCCCGGACGTCTTCTTCAACTGGGGCGGCGGCAGCATCCAGCCCTTCGTCAAGGCGGATCTTCTGCTGCCGATCGACGATCTGATCGCGAAGAGCCCCGGCACGGGCCCGGAGGGCCTCGACGGGCTCCGCTCGAACTTCCTGCCGTCGGTCTACGACACCGCCAAGGTGGACGGCAAGGCGTACGGCATCCCCATGCGCGGCACCCAGCCCGTACTGCTCTTCCACAACCGGAAGGTGCTCGCGGACGCCGGGGTCGCCGAGCCGCCGAAGACCTGGGACGAACTGCTCGGCGCGGTGAAGAAGCTGAAGGCGGACGGCGTCACGCCGATCGCGCTCGGCGGCGGCGACCGGTGGCCCACGCTGATGTGGTTCGAGTACCTGTACGACCGTATCGCCGGTCCCGGACTGCTCCAGAAGGCCCTCTCCGGTGACAAGAGCGTCTGGGAGAGCGCCGACAGCAGGAAGGCGCTGAGCATGCTCAAGGAACTGGTCGACACGGGCGCGTTCGGCACCAACTACGACTCGGTGAAGTTCACCGACGGGGGCTCGGCCGCGCTGCTGGCGAGCGGGAAGGCGGGCTTCGAGCTGATGGGCTCGTGGGAGTACTCCACGCAGCAGGACGCCAGTCCCGACTTCGCGAAGAACGATCTCGGCTACAGCTCCTTCCCCACCGTCACGGGCGGCAAGGGCGATCCGGCCGCCGTCGTCGGCAACACCAACAACTTCTACTCGGTGCTGAAGCGGACCGAACACGCCGACGACATAGCCAAGTTCCTGAAGCTGATGTACTCGGACGACTTCGTCGAGGCGCAGTTGGCCATCGGCAATCTGCCCACCACCACGAACACCGGGAAGTTCCTGGACTCGGCGGAGAACGCGGAGTATCTGAAGTACCAGTTCGATCTGGTCGACAAGGCGCCCTCGTTCCAGCTCTCCTGGGACCAGGCGTACGTCCAGACCAATGCCACGCCCCTGCTGCAGGCCGTCCAGCAGTTCTTCAACGGGCAGTTCGACGCCGACGGATTCATCAAGGCCATGCAGGCCCTGACCACCGTCTGACGTCCGAGGATGACACCCCATATGACCGCCGCCGCTGTCACAGGCCCCGGCTCCGGACCCGGACCTGGCTCCGGACCGGGCGCCGGCCCCGGAACCGGCCCCGCGGACGGGAACCCGAAGACCTCCCCCGGTCGCTCGGTCGCCCGTCCCGGTCTGGGCTGGACCCTGCCCGCCGTCCTGTTCTTCGGGCTGTTCGCGATCGTTCCGCTGGTGCTGGTCGCCGTACTCTCCTTCACGAGCTGGAGCGGTCTCGGCTCGCCGGAGTTCGCCGGTCTCGACAACTGGACCGCGCTGTTCCACGACCCTGTGATGATCAAGAGCCTCTGGCTGAGTGTGCTGCTCACCGGGCTCGGCGTGCTGGTCCAGACCCCGCTGAGCATTCTGCTGGGTGTCTGGGCCGCCGGGCCCCAGCGCAACAGGGCCGTGCTGTCCGCGGTCTTCTTCGTTCCGCTGCTGCTGTCCGCCACGGCGGTCTCGGTGCTCTGGCGGGCGCTGCTCGATCCCAACTTCGGGGTGCCCGCGCAGGCGCGCTGGCTCTTCGGGGACGGCAATCTGCTGGGCTCGCGCACCGGGGCCATCGGTGTGCTGGTGCTGGTGAGCGCCTGGCAGTTCACTCCGCTGCACGCGCTGATCTACCAGGGCGCGACCCGGGCGATCCCCGAGGTGCTCTATCAGGCGGCGGCGATCGACGGGGCCGGGACCGTACGGCAGTTCTTCCACATCACGCTGCCGCAGCTGCGCAACTCCATCATCACGTCGGTGATCCTCATGGTGGTCGGCGGGCTCACCACCTTCGACACCGTGCTGATCCTGACCCAGGGCGGGCCGGGCAGCGACACCACCATCACCGCCTACTACATGTACCAAAAGGCTTTCAAGGGCTTCGACTTCGGAGCGGGAGCGGCCATCGCGCTGCTGCTGGTCGTCGTCGCGACGGTCGTCTCGCTGGCCGTGGTGCGGATCTCGGGCTACGACAAGATGGCCGGCACGAAGGACGGTCTGTGATGAACCGACGGTCGGTGACGGACCCACGGTCCGAGAAGAGCGGGACCACGACCGGGCGGCGCGACACCGGACGGCGTGGCGCGGCCGGGCCGCGCGACACCGGGCGCCGTGCCACGACCCGGCGCCGGCGCGACCGTCCCAACTACGCGGCCGGGCTCGGTGTGCTGCTGTGGCTGTGTCTGGTGGCGCTGCCGCTGTACGTGATGCTCGGCGCGAGCGTGCAGTCCCGCGCGCAGTACGGCGCGGGCGGTCCGCTCTCCTTCCCCGAGGCCTTCTCGCTCACCAACTATGTGCAGGACTTCTCCAACGGCTTCGGGCGCTACTTCCTCAACACCATGGTGGTCACGGCGAGCGTCGTGGCGATCGTGCTGATCCTCGTACCACCGCTGGCCTTCGCGATCGTGCGCAACCGGGGCCGGGCCACCTCGCGGGTCTTCCGGCTCTTCCTGCTGGGTCTCGCGATCCCGGCGCAGGCCGTGATCGTCCCGATGTTCTACGTCATCAGCAACGCGGGCCTGTACGACAACCTCATCGGTGTCATCCTGCCCACCGCCGCGTTCTCGCTGCCGGTCTGCGCGCTCATCCTCACCGGCACGATGCGCGACATCACCGACGAGCTCTTCGAGGCCATGGCCCTCGACGGCGCGAGCACCCGGCGGGTCTTCTTCCAGCTCGTCGTTCCCCTGTCCAGGAGCGGACTGGCGACCGTCGTCGTGTTCTCCGCGCTCCAGGCCTGGAACGGCTTCCTCTTCCCGCTCGTACTGACCCAGTCGGAGGAGACGAAGGTGCTCACCCTCGGGCTCTACAACTTCCAGACCCAGTACGGCATCGACATCCCGGGCCTGCTGGCGGCCGTGGTCCTGTCCACGCTGCCTGTTCTGCTCGTCTACCTGTTCGCCCGTCGTGCCCTGGTCCAAGGGCTGATGGGCGTGGGAGGAAAGTGACCGACCACACCGCGATCGACCGTCCGACGGCCGATCCCAACGCCATCGATCCCCACGCCGTCGATCCCGCCACGATCGATCCCGCCACCACCGGTCCGGAAGCGACCGGCGGCGCGGCCACCCCCGCGTCCGCCGGCCTTCAGCGGCGCCGCGCCGAGCGGGTCGCGTATCTGATCTCCGCGATGACCACGGAGGAGAAACTCGCACAGCTCTACGGCCTGTGGGCGGGCGCCTCGGCCGACGGTGCCGAGGTCGCCCCGCACCAGCACGACATGGACCGCCCGCCCTCGCTCGACGAGCTCCTCCCGCACGGTCTCGGCCAGTTGACCAGACCCTTCGGCACGGTTCCCGTCGATCCCGCGCTGGGCGCGCTGTCGCTGATGCGCACCCAGGAACGCATCGTCGCCGCGAACCGCTTCTCCATCCCGGCCATGGCCCATGACGAGTGTCTGGCCGGCTTCGCCGCCTGGGGCGCCACCACCTATCCCGTCCCGCTCTCCTGGGGCGCGTCCTTCGACCCGGAGCTGGTACGGGAGATGGCGGGCGCGATCGGCCACGACATGCGGTCGGTGGGACTGCACCAAGGGCTGGCACCCGTACTCGACGTGGTGCGCGACGCCCGCTGGGGCCGGGTCGAGGAGACCATCGGCGAGGACCCGTATCTGGTCGGCACGGTCGCCACCGCCTATATCCAGGGCCTGGAGTCCGCCGGGATCGTGGCGACCCTGAAACACTTCGCGGGCTACTCCGCCTCGCGCGGCGGACGCAATCTCGCGCCGGTGAGCATGGGCGCCAGGGAGCGGGCCGATGTGATCCTGCCGCCGTTCGAGATGGCCGTACGGGAGAGCGGCGTACGGTCCGTCATGCACGCCTACACCGACACCGACGGCGTGCCGGGCGCGGCCGACGAGGAACTGCTGACCGGACTGCTCAGGGACACCTGGGGCTTCGAGGGCACGGTGGTCGCCGACTACTTCGGCATCGCCTTCCTGAAGACCCTGCACGGAGTGGCCGCCGACTGGAGCGGCGCGGCCACGGCGGCCCTCACGGCGGGCGTGGATGTCGAACTGCCGACGGTGAAGACGTTCGGCCGACCGCTGCGGGACGCGGTCGAGGCCGGCGAGGTGCCGCGCGAGCTGATCGACCGCGCGCTGCGGCGCGTCCTGACGCAGAAGGCGGGACTGGGGCTGCTGGACCCGGAGTGGAGCCCGGTGCCCCCGGCCCTGGCCGGCCGCGCGCCGTACACCGACGCGGCCCCGCTGCGCGGCACGGTCGACCTCGACTCCCCGGCGCGGCGCGGCATCTCGCGCCGTCTCGCGGAGCGGTCGGTGATCCTGCTGCGCAACGACGGGACGCTGCCGCTGAGGGTCGGGCCGGCCGCCGGGGGCACCGCACCGGGCCTCGGGGCATCGGAGCCCGCCGCCCCGGGCTCCGGGGCGCTCCGTATCGCGCTGATCGGGCCGCAGGGCGAGACGCCCACCGCCGTGCTGGGCTGCTACTCCTTCCCCGTCCATGTCGGCTCGCAGCACCCGGACACACCCGCGGGTATCGAGCTGCCCACCCTCCGCGAGGCCCTCGCCGCCGAGTTTCCCGGCAGCGAGATCGTCGCCGTGCCCGGCGCGGGCATCGACTCGCCCGACACCTCCGGTTTCCCGGCGGCGGTACGGGCGGCCCGCGACGCGGACGTGGTCGTGGTGGCACTCGGCGACCGGGCGGGGCTCTTCGGGCGCGGTACGAGCGGAGAGGGCTGCGACGCCGAGAACCTGGGGCTGCCCGGCGTGCAGGGACAGCTCCTCGACGCCCTGCTCGACGCGCTCGACGGCACGGGCACACCGCTGGTGGTGACCCTGCTGGCCGGACGGCCGTACGCCCTCGGCCGGGCCGCCGACCAGGCCGGTGCCGTCGTGCAGGCCTTCTTCCCCGGCCAGGAGGGCACGTCCGCCGTCGCGGGGGTGCTCAGCGGACGGATCAGCCCGTCGGGCCGGCTCCCCGTGAGCGTTCCCCGGCTCCCGGGCGCCCAGCCGTCCACCTATCTGGCGGCGCCGCTGGCCCGGGTCAGCGAGGTCTCCAGCATCGATCCCACCCCGGCGTTCGCGTTCGGGCACGGTCTGACGTACACCTCGTTCGACTGGTCGGACCTGGTGGTGGCGACCGGCTCGGCCGGTACGGACGGCTCCCTGGAGCTGTCCTTCACCGTCCGCAACACCGGCGGCCGTGCGGGCGCCGAGGTCGTCCAGCTCTATCTGCACGATCCCGTCGCCTCGGTCGTCCAGCCGGTCCAGCGGCTGATCGGCTATGCCCGGATCCCGCTGGAGCCGGCCGAGCGGGTCTCGGTCGCGGTGACCGTACCGGCCGATCTCGCGTCCTTCACCGGCCGCGACGGGCGCCGGATCGTGGAGCCGGGCGCGCTGGAACTGCGGCTGGGAGCGTCCAGCGCCGATGTACGGCTCACCGCCGGCGTCACGCTGACCGGTCCGGTACGGAGAGTCGACCACACCCGTGAGCTGCACGCCCGGTTCACCGTCACCCGGGGAGGTGCCGCAGGACCGGTCTGACGGCCGCCTTCCTCCCTCTCCCCCTGTCCTCTCCTCCCCTCTGTCCTTTGTCCTTCCCGTCCTTCCCGTTCCCTCGGAACGCTCTCCGGCGTGCGAAAAACCGACGGCGGCCTAAGGTGACGCTTAGGCCCTGTCCGGCGGGTCTTCGCGGGTCCGCGACGCCCGGCACGGCACCTCGCGGCGTTGTCGGAGTCGTCCGAGTACGTCCAGTACGAGAACGATCCTCC
>NZ_MAUD01000491.1 GCF_001700515.1 Streptomyces lushanensis | reverse complement strand
CTGTGGTGGGACCTGACGAGCGCGCGGGCGCTGGGATACGAGCCCCGGGACGACTCGGAGCGGTTCGCGGAGAAACTCCTCGCGGACCAGGGACCGCTCGATCCGGCCAATCCGGACCACGCGTATCTGGGCGGTCGGTTCGTCACCGACCCGCCGCGCTGGCCGCACTGACGCGGACGGCACGCGAATGGCGTAGGTAAGGGAACGGTAAAGCGGGGTCGTTCGTTACGTCAGGCATGACAGCTATGACCCCCGGCTCGAACATCCCCCTTCCCACCACCCATGTGGCGGTGGACGTCGCCGCTCCCGTGCGGCTCGACGTATCGGGCCTGCTGCTCACCGCCGACGGCAAGGTGCGCTCGGACGACGACTTCATCTTCTACAACCAGCCCGCGGGCCCGGGCGTGACCTACCGCTCGGGCGGAGGCGCGGCGCCGGACGCGATCGTCGTCGACACCACCGCACTGCCGCCGGGGATCGAGAAGATCGTCGTCACCGCGAGCCCGGACGCCGCCGGACAGAGCTTCCAGGGCATCGAGCCCACCGCGACGATCCGCGACGCCGCCACGGGCGGCGCGCTCGCCACCTTCACACCGCCGCGGCTGGGCACCGAGAC
>NZ_MAUD01000490.1:265-546 GCF_001700515.1 Streptomyces lushanensis | reverse complement strand
CCGGGCGCCGGCGAAATTCCGCGGGAACCCCCGGTGAAACCTGACAGAAGATGTCGGGTATGGACGGTTGGCTGGGGCCATGACTTTCACCTGGGCGGATTTCCGATCCGCGGAACCGGACTTCGCCGACACCGTGCGGCGGCGATTCCAGAAGCATCCCCACCAAGTCCTCGCGACTCTCCGCAAGGACGGCTCGCCGCGTGTATCGGGACTCGAAGTGCCCTTCCTCTTCGGGGAGTTGTGGCTCGGCATGATGCCCAATTCCCTCAAGGCCCGGGATC
>NZ_MAUD01000490.1:0-254 GCF_001700515.1 Streptomyces lushanensis | reverse complement strand
CGGCGCGCGAGGTGGACGCCTGATCGCTGTCCGGCGCCCGGGCGTGCTAGGCTGACAGCGTTGCAGTTTTGGTACCCATGAACTTTATGTGCGCCTGACGGGAATGTTCCTCAGGCGCATTATTGTTTTTGCCGGCTTCTCCGGATGGGGCTCAATGCGGCGACGAGGAATTCGTAAAGTGCGGATTTCCGGCTCTGCACCTGTTTTAGGAGAATGACATGGCTACTGGCACCGTGAAGTGGTTCAACTCGGAA
>NZ_MAUD01000489.1 GCF_001700515.1 Streptomyces lushanensis | reverse complement strand
GAACCACGCGAGCTGGTCGCGCTGGAGCTCGTCGTCGGTGAGGATACGGACACCCTCCGCGCCGGCCTGCCGGATCTTCTCGCCCAGTTCGATGAGCAGTCCGCCCACCGTGTACGCCACGGAATCCGGCGTACCGTCGGCCGGGCATTCCGCCTCGTCGCGCGATGAACGCGAATGCGAACGCGAACGCGGACGCAGATCCGGATCTGGATCCGGATCGCACGCGTATGGCTCTCCCCCCTCGTGCCCCATCTGCACACCCCCTTCACGGCTGTTCCGGACCCGCCTGGCGAAGCGTCACTCCCGGCTGTGTTCCTCCGGAAGGAACTGTCTCACCACCCTGACGAAGAGGTCCTGGAGTTCTGACGGCACCCCCAGCAGCCGCGCCGCCTCCGTCGGACTGAGTGACGCGACCGGACCCTTCGAGGTTTCATCGGCGCCGGCACCGGTCCCGGCGTCGAGCGGCAGATCGTCCGCCGACAACCGGCCGGACCGAATCAGCATGTCGCGCAACGGAACGGCCAGAACCGTCGCCAGTCGGCGCATGGTCTCCAGATCCGGCATGCTCTGCCGCTGCAACAGCCGGCTGACCGCCGCCCGGTGGACCCCCGCGTCGTCGGCGAGCTTGGACTTGCCGCCCCCACGCGGACTGTCGATGTCATAGCCGCGCCGGCGCATCAGGCTCTCTATCCAGCCGGCGAACTCCTCCAGGCCGTCGGCTCTGCCGCGGCCACTGTCGGCTCGATGGCCCTGTCCGTTGTAGGCGTTGGCCCACGAGCTGGCACCCATGTGGTGGCTCTCCCCTCGTCGCGAGGAGAGAGTACCGAGCGCGCGCGCATCTGCGGGCGTGCGTGCTCGCGCGCAGTTGTGAAGATCTGGCAAAGCGGATGCATGTGCGGCTGCTTCGGGCGTTGTTGACACCTCCCCGACGGGATCGACCTCGGAGCGTAGTCGCTTGCGCACGCGCTCGCACCATGTAACTCTGATCGCGCGTTCGCAACTGTCGAACGTATGTTCCCATATGTGGGAAGGGGTTGCACGTGCCGAATCAGCCGACCGCATCCGCCACCATCACAACCTGGCGTTTTCCCGTGGCATCGGGCGAACTGGACTGGCGTCTGGCCGCTGCCTGCGCCCATCTGCCGCAACACTCCGTATTCACCCGCATCCTCTCCGAGGCCGAGCCGGTATTGCGTGCCTGCAATCAGTGCCCGATCCGGCGGGAGTGCGAGGCCGTGGTCGATCCCGCGCACACCTGGTTCGACGGCGTGAGCGGGGGACGGTTGTGGCGTAACGGGCGGGAGGTCGTACGGCGAGAGGCCGTACCGCGGGAGGTCGCGTCCGGCGGCGTCCGTGTCCGTGGGAGTGAGCGCGATGGGTTCGAGGCGCTTGACGAGCTCGACGGGCCTGATGAACTCGACGGGCCTGACGGGCTCGACGCCGTACGGAACCAGGACCCGCACCGGGATCAGGGCTCGCACCGGAACCAGGACCCGCACCGGAATCAGGAACGGAGCCAGGACCGGCACCGGGGCGGCGTACCTGACGCCGTCCGGGACGCTCGCGCACCGCGGGAGGTGGCCCGATGAGCCACGAGTCCGCGGGCGCGGCCGTCTGGATCACCTCGCTCATCCGCCGGTTCCCGGACCTCGTCGACGAACTGGCTCCCGCCGCTCGCGGGGGGCTGCGGGAGCGCCGTGGAGGCGGGCCCGTCGGAGGTACGACGCTGCCCGTACGGCTGCATGTGTCCGACGCGGTACGGGACATCACCGACGGGGTGGTCGAACTGGAGGAGGCCGTGAGGGAGCGGCTCGGGCTATGGGCGATCGCGCCGGCACCCGTGCCGGTACGGCTGCGACGGATCGCCGGGCTGCTCGAACGGATCGCGGACGATCCCGTGCTCGCCGGTCATGTCGCGGACGAGACACGGCGGATGGCGGCGCGGTGCGCACGGGCGCTGGGCGACCCCGAGCAGATGGTCCGGCTGCCGGGGCGGTGCCCGAGGTGCGACTCCGTCTCGCTGCGGGCGTTTCCCGAGCGGGCCGAGGTGCGCTGCGTCAATCCCGTCTGCCGACATGTGCTGGAGGCGGAGATGGAGACGGGGGCTGAGACGGAGACGGAGATGGAGGCGGAGGTGGAGGCATGACGGACTCACCTCTGATCACCGTCGAGTTGGCCGCCGACGAGGCGGGGGTGTCGCCCGCGACGATCCGCAAGTGGGTGCAGCGGGGCCATCTGCGCCCGGCGGGCACGCAGGGGCGGCGCCGGCTGTACCGCTTGGAGGACGTGTTCGCGGCGGAGCGCACGACACACCGCGCGCACGGACGCCGCTGATCCTCCCGCGGGCCCGCGCCGAGGTGTACGTCCGCGCCGACCTGTACGTCGGCGGCCACGCGTACGTGGTGGATCTCCTCGTCCACCGCTGATCACCTTGCGTACGACGCAGAAGTCACAACCATCCGAGGTCAGGACCATCCGAGGTCAGGACCTTCCGAGCAAGGACCATCCGAGGTCACGAGGCCAGGGTCCCGTCGCGAACATCGCGGCGGGACCCTTTCGCGTACCCGCACAGTCCTCCGGCACAAGCCAGTTGCACGATCCGCCGGGCCGCGTCACACTCGAAGCAGCGGCAGAGCTGCGCCTACCCCCAGGGAGGCGACGGACCTGCCGCTTTGTGTTGCCCGGAATTCCCTGAGTTCCGGCCCCGCCTCTCGAACCTCCCCTAAGGAGCGTCCATGTGGCCATCCTGACCTTTCCCGACGCCGAGCAGCTCGTTGTCGACTTCCTCAAGAACCGGGCCGAGCTGACCGGTGTCACCGTCGACAGCCGCCCGCCCGCCGGGTTCGACGGCACGCAGAAGGCGGTCCTCGTCTCGCACATGGGCGGTGCCTGGGTCGACGACCAGCATCTCGACCAGCCGCTGCTCGACCTGGAGGCGTACGGCCCGGACAAGCCCACGGCGCACACCGTGGCACTGTCCGCCCGTGCCTGTGTGCTGGAGCTGACCGACACCGTCTACGGCGGCGCGGTCGTCGTGGACGTCTCCGAGGCCGACGGGCCGCGCTGGCTGCCCGACTACACGCGGTCCGCGGCGAACCGCTACCGGTCCACGATCCGGCTGCTGCTCCGGCTCGGCTGAGCCGTCCGTCCGGGGCGCGACCGGCTCGTACCCGCACTCGTACCTGTACTCGCACTCGCATCCGTACCTGTGCCCGTACCGCTGCTCATGCCGAGCCCGTACCCGTACTCGTACTCGTACCTGTGCGCGTACCTGTGCGCGTGCCGAGCCCGCGCCCGCCCCCGAGGCTTTCAACCCTTCCTCGTACACAAGGAGTTCGCATGGCTACGAACAACGGCAAGGAAATCCGCGTCGCCGGTACCGGCCGGGTCCTGGTGGCCCCCGCCGGCACCACCGCGCCGGCCAAGTCCGACGACGCCTGGCCGACCGGCTGGGTGGAGCTGGGTTACACCTCCGTCGACGGCATCAAGCTCAACAAGAAGGACAAGATCGACCCGGTCGACACCTGGCAGTCGGCGAGCCCGGGGCGCTTCATCTACTCCGACCGCGATCTGACGGTGAAGTTCCAGCTCCTCCAGATGAACAAGAGCACGCTCTCCTTCTTCATGGGCATCCCGGCGAGCAGCATCACGCAGACCTCGGTGGGCGGTACCGCCGTGGTGGACACGTACGAGTTCCTGATCCCGAGCACCCCGCTCAAGGACGAGCGGGCCCTGGGCATCGAGTTCACCGACGGCACGGACGCCGTGTACCGCTTCATCCTGCCGCGCGGGCAGGTCACCGAGACCGAGGAGATGGGCTTCACACGGACCGGGTCGGTGAAGCTGGGCGTCACCTTCACCGCGCTGGAGGCGGAGTCCGCCAACCGTGAGCTGGCCAAGTGGATCATGAGGGACAAGGCGTACGCCGCCGTGTGACCCTCCTGACCCTCCTGATCCGCCTTCTGTGACAGCCCGGTCGGGCTCGTCACCCGGGGTGGCGGGCTCCCCCACCCGCCACCCCGGGTGACGAG
>NZ_MAUD01000049.1 GCF_001700515.1 Streptomyces lushanensis | reverse complement strand
CCCGCCGGAACGCACCCCGAACCACGGCCCCCGCCGGGAAGCGGTCACTGTTTCTGGGGCCGCGGCACCGAGTTCCTGGGCTGCTGCGCCGGGTCCGCCGCGCAGCCGGAGGCCTTGGACGCCGCGCTGGCCAGTGTCGCCAGCGCCTCGTCCGCGTCCTTCTGGACGTTCAGCCGGGTGAAGGTCTTGCCGAGGAGCAGATCGACGTCCCCCGTCTTGCGCGAGTCGGTCTTCGTCGCGGCGCCCTTCAGCTGGGTGCCGAGCACCGTGAGCGCCTTGTTCCAGGAGGCCGGGGAACCCAGCAGTATCCCGGCGCCCTGGATCTTCTTGTCGTACTTGGCCGGCGCGTTGCCCACCTTGCCGATGAGGAAGCCGCGCTTCTTCAGCTCGTCGGCCGTGGTCTTTGCCAGACCCGCGCGCGGCGTCGCGTTGTAGACGTTGACCGTGATCTGGCCCGGTTTGGGCAGCGCCATGGCCGCTGTCGAGGTGGTCCTGCAGCCCTGCTTCCGGCCGGCGGCGGTGAGTTTCTTGCCGCTCTCGCCCGAGAAGACATCGATGAGCTGCATGGTTCCCCAGCCGGCCAGGCCGAGGGCGACGACGACGGAGGTGCCCGCGAGTACCAACCTGCGGCGGTGCCGGGGGCGGCGCATCCGTGGGTACTTGTCACCCGTGATGCGGTACTTACCACCCAGACCAGGGGGAGTGAGCATGCTCATGAGCGCAGCGTAGTGCGCGCCGATGGCCAGGTCCTACTAAATGATCAACGGGTTGAGCTGTCCGGGGTGTGAAAGGCACCGAAAGGCGCAGTCATCACCCGTACGGACCCGCCGTCAGCCCAGATCCAGCTCCAGCACACGCGCGTGCAGCACCTGGCGCTGCTGGAGCGCGGCGCGGACGGCGCGGTGCAGCCCGTCCTCCAGATAGAGATCGCCCTGCCACTTCACGACATGCGCGAAGAGGTCTCCGTAGAAGGTGGAGTCCTCGGCGAGCAGCGTCTCCAGGTCCAATTGGCCCTTGGTCGTCACGAGCTGATCGAGGCGGACCGGGCGCGGCGCGACATCCGCCCACTGCCGGGTGCTTTCCCGGCCGTGGTCGGGATACGGCCGCCCGTTACCGATGCGCTTGAAGATCACACGGAAAGCCTACCGGGCGACCGGCTCCGGGCGCAGCCATGGCGCCGGAGGACAAAGGTGGCATTCCGTGTCGTATCGGGAGCAAGGTGTGAACGGAACCTGTTCGTCCGCCCGGTCTCCCGCTTCGGTCACGGCTGATCGGAGCAGATCCGGGCTGATCCGGGACACCCCTTGATCCGCCGGTCCGGATCAGGGCCGCGTGCCCCGGAAGCGGTACGCCGTGGGTGCGGAGGCTCCGTACCCACGGCGTACGTTCAGTGCTTCCTCACACGTTCAGTGCTTCGTCACGCCGTGGGCGCGTGTCCGCGGCTGTGCGTGCGGTGCGCGGCCGGAGCGCTCTCGGCCTTGCCGCGCGCCGGCGCGGACTGCTTCCGCGCCGGGGCGGAGAGGGAGCTCAGGTCGTGCGCGTAGGTGCCGACGGCATTCGCGATCACGCCGATGTTGACGCCGAAGGCCTTCATGTCGATGTTCGACAGGTTGTCGCAGGCGGAGTGGTAGCACTTGTCGAACGCCACTCCGGCCTCGCCGCCGTACTTCTTGGCCTGGGCCTCGCTCTTGATGCCCTCGGCGCCGGTGAAGGTGCCGCCGGAGGCGATGCCCGCCTCCACGAAGGGGCCGTAGTCGGAGCGGCCGTCGAAGTCCGTGCCCTCGTGCGGGAGGCCCCGGCGGTCGAGGAAGTCGGTGATGCCCTTCTCCAGCTGGGCCGAGCCCTCGGGGCCCGGTCCGGCTCCCGTGGCGTCCGAGTCGTCGCCGTCGTAGACGAACTGGGCGGCGTTCGGCGAGGCGATCATGTCGAAGTTCAGATACAGCGCGATGTCCGCCCGCTGTTTCGCGGTGAGCCGGGAGACATAGGACTCGGCGCCGAGCAGTCCCAGCTCCTCCGCCGACCACCAGGCGAAGCGCACCTTGTTCGTGGGCCTGTCATGGGTCTTGGCGAGCTTGAGCGCCACCTCCAGCAGTCCGGCCGAGCCCGAGCCGTTGTCGTTGATGCCGGCGCCCTCGGTGACCGAGTCGAGGTGCGAGCCGAGCATGACCGTACGGTCGGCGTCGCCGCCCTTGGTCTCGGCGATCACATTGCGGGTGGTGCGCTCCTCCTGGAGCTGCCGGAGCTCCAGCGAGATCGTGACCGGGCCGGACCCGGTCTCGGCGAGGAGCGCCTGGCCCTCGGCCTGGGTGATACCGCCGGTGGGGATCACCCCGGCGTCGGGGCCGCCGAGCGTGCCGTTGAGCGAGCCCGCGGTGTTGTTGTAGATGACCGCCCCGGCCGCTCCGGCCGCTCCGGCCTCCCGCTGCTTGGTGGCGAAGTCGCAGCCGCCGCGCTGGATCAGCGCGATCTTGCCGGTGAAGGTCCCGGCGGCGTAGTCGGCGGGCTCGCAGCCCGTGGTCGCGTCGACGGGGACGGGGACGAGCGCGGCCCGGGTGCCGCCCTCCGGCGTGGACTTCGTGTACGACATGGCCACTATGGCGACATCGCGCGGCGCCGGTGCGACGACCGAGAGCTTCTCGGCGAGCGTCTCGATGTACGTGATGTCGAAGGTGTCGTAGGAGACGCGGTACCCGGCCTTCTTGAGCTGGTTGTAAACGTAGGCGGCCGAGGCCTCGTGACCGGGTGTGCCGGCGGCTCTGTTGCCGTCGGCGGAGTCCGCGATGGCCTGGAACGCCTTGAGGTGCTTGTAGGCGTCCTTGGCGGAGGCCTCGCGCACCAGCTTCCGGGAGAGTTTCGCCGCTTCCTTGCCCGGGTTGTGCGCTCGTGCGACGGCGGGCGAGGCGGACAGCAGAAGCGGCGCGGCGAGCGCGCTGACTGCTGCAACGGCCATGAACCTGCGGGGAGTTGCCTTCACAAGGGTCCTTCCGGCGCGAACGGATGTGAGCGAGCGTGAGGGAAAGCTAGCGACCGGTGCGCCGCCTGTGAACAGATGTGTCGCAGGTCACGTCGTACGGAGGCGGATCGGCCGCGGATCGGCTGCCGGCCGGCCGCGAAGCGGCAGGGGACCGGCAAGGGACCGGTGGGGTGCGCGGGAGCTCAGCGTCCGTCCGGAGGAGGGCCGGCGCTCTTCGCCGCCTTCGCCGCCCGCTTGGTCTCCTGCTTGAACGCCCTGACCTTGGCCAGCGACTCGGGTCCGGTGATGTCCGCCGCCGAGCGGTAGGACCCCTCGTCGCCGTACGCGCCCGCGGCCTCCCGCCAGCCCTCGGGCCGTACGCCGTACTGCTTGCCCAGGAGGGCCAGGAAGATCTGGGACTTCTGTCTCCCGAAGCCGGGCAGCGCGTTGAGCCGCTCCCGTACCTCCGTGCCGGTGGCGACATCACGCCAGATCGCGGTGGCGTCGCCGTCGTAGTGCTCGACCAGGAACCGGCAGAGCTGCTGTACGCGTCCGGCCATGGATCCCGGATAGCGGTGTACGGCGGGCTTCTCCGAGAGCAGCGCCGCGAACGCCTCGGGGTCGTACGCGGCGATCTGTTGTGCGTCGAGGTCGTCACCACCCATCCGTACGGCGATCGTGCGGGGCCCGGAGAACGCCCATTCCATGGGAATCTGCTGGTCCAGCAGCATGCCGACCAGCGCGGCCAGCGGACTGCGGCCGAGCAGTTCATCGGCCTCGGGCTGTTGTGCGAGCCGAATTCTGGTGCTCATTCTCCGATGATCACCCTGCCCTCGGCGCGACGCACGTACACCACGCATGCGCGGTGTGTTCATATGACTAATTTGTGGTGCGGATGGCTCAACCGGAGGACGGGTAGGTCTGGGCCGACCGGGTGACACGGCAGGGGGGCGGCGGTACGAGTGGAGTCGGCGTTCCCTGACCGGCCATTCCGGTGCAGGGACATATTCCGGAACCGTCGGGAAAGGCCGCTCGCCCGTGACACAGCCCTTTGAACTGCCGGATTTCTACATGGCTCATCCGGCCCGGCTCAATCCCCATCTGGAGGAGGCGAGGGAGCACTCCAGGAATTGGGCCAGGGACATGGGGATGCTGGAGGGATCCGGGATCTGGGAGGAGCACGACCTCGATTCCCACGACTACGCCCTGCTCTGCGCGTACACCCACCCGGACTGCGACGGTCCGGCGCTTTCCCTGGTCACCGACTGGTATGTGTGGGTGTTCTTCTTCGACGACCATTTCCTGGAGGTCTACAAACGGCCTCAGGACCGGGCCGGCGGCAAGGCGTATCTGGAGCGGCTGGCCGCCTTCATGCCGATGGATCTCGCCGCCGGATTTCCCGAGCCGACCAATCCGGTCGAGGCGGGCCTCGCGGATCTCTGGGCCCGTACGGTCCCCAGCATGTCCCTGGCCTGGCGTGAGCGGTTCGCGGAGAGCACGGAGAATCTGCTCAACGAGTCCGACTGGGAGCTCGCGAACATCAACGCGGAGCGGATCGCCAATCCCGTCGAGTACATCGAGATGCGCAGGAAGGTCGGCGGAGCGCCGTGGTCGGCCGGGCTCATCGAGTACGCGGCGGGCGCCGAGATCCCCGCGGAGATCGCCGGGTCCCGTCCGCTGCGGGTCCTCAAGGACACGTTCTCCGACGGTGTCCATCTGCGCAACGACCTCTTCTCGTACCAGCGGGAGATCGAGGAGGAGGGCGAGCTGAGCAACGGCGTGCTGGTGCTGGAGACCTTCCTCGGCTGTACGACACAGGAGGCGGCGGACGCGGTCAACGATCTGCTCACCTCGCGCGTCCAGCAGTTCGAGCACACCGTGCTGACCGAGCTGGGCCCGCTCTTCGCGGAGAAGGGCCTGGCCCCGCGGCTCTGCGCGGACACCCTGGCCTATGTGAAGGGCCTTCAGGACTGGCAGTCGGGCGGCCATGAATGGCACATGCGCTCCAGCCGCTACATGAACGGCGCGGGCGCCGGGGCGCAGGACGCGCTGCCCGGTGGCGTCGGGCCGTCCGGTACGTCGTTCTCGATGACTCCCGTCGGTCTGGGCACGGCCGCGGCCGACATCACCAGGGCCTGGACGACCGGCGCGGGCGCTCCGGCGCGGCTGCGCCGCCACAGCCACGAGCTGTTCCAGAAGGTCGGTCCCTCCAGGCTGCCCGAGTTCCACATGCCGTTCGAGGCCGCCCTGAGCCCGCATCTCGACCACTCGCGCGAGCATGTCGTCGAGTGGTCCCACCGGATGGGCATCCTGAAGGCGCAGCCCGGCATCCCGGGCTCGGACGTCTGGGACGAGGAGCGGCTGCGGCGCATCGATCTGCCGCTCTGCGCCGCCGGTATCCACCCGGACGCCACACCCGAGGCGCTCGATCTGACCTCGGACTGGCTGACCTGGGGCACCTACGGCGACGACTACTACCCGGTGGTCTACGGCAACGCCCGCGACGTGGCGGGCGCGAAGGCCTGCAACGAACGGCTGCTGCTGTTCATGCCGCTCGACATCGACACGGTCCCGGTGCCGGCGACCGCTCTGGAGCGCGGGCTCGCGGACCTCTGGATCCGGACGGCCGGTCCGATGGACGGGGAGGCCCGGCGCACCTTCCGGGACGCCGTCGAGGAGATGATCGCCAGCTGGCACTGGGAGCTGGTCAACCAGGCGCAGCACCGGATCCCCGATCCCGTCGACTACATGGAGATGCGCCGGCGGACCTTCGGCTCGAACATGACGATGAGTCTGTCCCGGCTCAGCCATGGCCGGGTGGTGCCGCCGGAGATCTACCGGACCGGGCCGATGAGGTCGTTGGAGAACGCGGCACAGGATTACGCCTGCCTCTTGAACGATGTCTTCTCGTACCAGAAGGAGATCGAGTTCGAGGGCGAGATCCACAACGGTGTTCTCGTCGTGCAGGACTTCTTCGACTGCGACTATCCGACCGCCCTCGCCGTCGTCGACGATTTGATGAAGTCGCGTATGAGTCAGTTCCAGCATGTCGTCGCCGATGAACTGCCCGTGCTGTATGACGACTTCGGTCTGGACGACGAGGCGCGGCGGGTGCTCGACGGTTATGTGAAGGAGCTGGAGAACTGGCTCTCCGGCATTCTCGTCTGGCACCAGGACTGCCATCGGTACAAGGAGTCCGATCTGCTCCACGACCGGGCCGGTATCACCCGCTGGATCCCGCCCGTACCGAAGGGAATCGGCACCTCGGCGGCGCGGATTTCGCTGCCCGGCTGGGAATCTGTGCGACTGGTCCCCCATATGGTGCAGTAACTCGCTTGTGCACCACGGCGTTTGGCATCCGGTCAAGGTGAATGTCTACCGGACGGGGGCCGTGGGTGGCGAGCGGATACGCACTGTACGGGCGCGCGGAGCGGCTGGCGCCGCGCGCCCCGGAGCCCCGGGAGGCCCAGCGGGTACGTACGGCGGTGCTGGAGGGCGTCGCCGGCTGGGTTCCCGGGGAGCCGGTCCCCAACGAGGCGCTGCCCGCCGCCTGGGGAGTGGACGACGCGTGGGTGCGTACGCGCACGGGTATCGCGAGCAGGCACCGGGCGGATGCGGGCGAGTCGACGGGGGACCTCGCGTACGAGGCGGCCCGACGGCTGCTCGGCGGCACGGGCCCGGGAGCGGCGGCAGGGCCGCGCGCGGAGCCCGGGGCGGTGGGCGGGCGGCTGAGCGGTGCGGGGACCGGTGCCGGTGCCGGGCCCGTGGGCGGTTCGGCCGCCGGGGCGGCGGTGGACGCCGTCGTGCTGGCCACGGCCACCCCGGATCATCCCTGTCCCGCCACGGCTCCCGCGCTGGCGGCGCGGCTGGGGCTCGGGCCGGTGCCCGCGTTCGACATCGGCGCGGTGTGCAGCGGCTTCGTCTACGGCCTCGCGGTCTGCCGGGGCCTGGTGGTGTCCGGGCTGTACGACCGGGTGCTGCTGGTCGGCGCCGATGTGTACTCGACCTGGCTGGACCCGAGGGACCGCTCGTCGGGCGTGGTGTTCGGCGACGGCGCGGGAGCCGCGCTCATCGGCGCGGGCCGGTCGGGCGCCCCCGGTGAGCTGCTCGCCTTCGACCTGGGCAGCGACGGCGCCGGATACGACCTGATCACCGTGGCCGCAGGCGGCGCGCGGGCCCGTGCCACCGGCCGGCCGGCCGCCGACGGAGACGAGTTCTTCCGGATGCGGGGCCGGGCCGTCTACCAGCACGCGGTCGAACGGATGACCGCTTCGTGCCGCTCCCTGCTGGCCACGGTCGGCTGGGACGCGGCCCAGGTCGACCACTTCGTACCCCACCAGGCCAACGCGCGGATCCTGCGCGCGGTCGCCGGGCGGCTGGGCATCGGCGCGGACAGCTGTGTCATACACCTCGACCGGGTGGGCAACACGGGCGCGGCCTCCATCCCGCTGGCCCTGGCCGACGCGGAGGCCCGGGGGCGCCTGCGCGCGGGCGACCGCGTGCTGCTGACCGCCTTCGGCGGCGGTCTCACCTGGGGCACGGCGGCGCTCCGCTGGCCCGGTACTCCACGGGCCGCGGCCCACGACGGAAGGAACGAATCATGACGCAGCGCAACGGGACGGCTTCCGGCCGGGAGCCCGGACAGGGCGCCGGCCCGGTCGCGGTGACCGGGCTCGGGGTGGTGACTCCGGCCGGCGCTGACGAGCGGGCCTTCTGGGCGGGCCTCCGCGCCGGGCGGTCCGTCGCCCGGCGGCGGGAGGAACTGGCAGGTATCCCCGTCGACTTCGCCTGCGCGGTCGACGACCTGGACGTGGACGCCGCGGTCGGCGGGCGCTCGGTGTGGCGGATGGCGCGGTTCGTGAAGCTGGCGCTGATCGCCGCCAGACAGGCGGTCGCCGACGCCGGACTCGACCCGGCGGCCTGGGAGCCCGGCCGGGTGGGCGTGGTGCTCGGCGTGGGCGTCGGAGGTGTCTCCGTACTCGTCGACGGCGCGCTGAAACTGCGCGAGCAGGGACCGCAGTCGGTCTCTCCGCTGCTGGTGCCGATGATGATCCCGAACGCCGCCGCGGGAGAGGTCGCCATCGCGCTCAAGGCGCAGGGGCCGAGTCTGGCGCCGGTGACCGCGTGTGCCTCCGGGGCCACGGCGATCGCGCTCGGACGGGATCTGCTGATCGGCGGCCAGTGCGACGTGGTGGTGGCCGGCGGCGCCGAATCCGTGCTGACACCGCTGGTGGTGACGGCCTTCGCGCGGATGGGCGCGCTGTCGACGCGGCTGGACGATCCGGCCTCGGCGTCCCGGCCGTTCGCCGCAGACCGGGACGGCTTCGTCCTCGGTGAGGGAGCCGCCATGGTCGTACTGGAACGGGAGGCGGACGCGCGGGCCCGGGGCCGGGCGCCGCGCGCGCTTCTGGCCGGAGCGGGCGCCAGTACGGACGCGTACCACCCGACGGCGCCGGAACCGCACGGCAGAGGGGCGCAGGCGGCGGTCGAGGCGGCGCTGCGGGACGCGGGCTGGAGCGCGTACGACGTGCAGCACGTCAACGCGCACGGGACGTCCACGCAGCTCAACGACGCCATGGAGGCCACGCTGATCGAGCGCGTCTATCCGCACCGGCCGCCGGTCACCGCGCCCAAGGGAGTGGTGGGACACACGCTGGGCGCCGCCGGAGCGATCGAGGCGGTGGCGACGGTGCTGACGCTCGAACACGGCGTGATTCCGCCGGTCGCCAATCTGGACGCTCCCGCCGTCGAGTTCGAGCTCGACTGTGTGACCAAGGAGTGCCGGCGGCAGAGGGTGGAGACCGCGATCAGCCACTCCTTCGGCTTCGGCGGCCACAACGTGGCGCTGGCGTTCTGCCGCGCATGAGGGCGCATGAGGGCGGCGAAGGCGCCCTCCGGGGGGCCTTTCGAATGAATGTTTTGAGGTTCGGGGTGGGGAAGAGTCGTTTCTTCGCCACTCCTTGATCGTTCTTTTCGCGTGAGCGTACTGATCGACCATGACGGTGTGGAGTCCACGGGCGCCGTGGATGCGGCGGGTTCGGCGGGCTCGGCGGACACCACGGCGGCCCGGCTGACGCGTGTGCTGTTCGGAGAGGAGTTCTCCCGCGTGCACGGACCCTGGCGACGGCTGGTGGCGGCGGAACCGTTCCGCCGCCCGGCGGACGCCTCGCCCCGGGCGCGGGTCGCCCTGGCGTACGCGCGGCTGCGTACGCTCAACGACTCGCTCGACAGCCCGCTGGCGCTGGCGGCCGATCCGCGCCGGCTGGCGGCCCTGTACGAGTGGCTGGGCCCGGTCGACTCCTGCCTGACGACCGTGGCCGGCATCCACTACAACCTCTTCCTCGGCAGCCTGCTCGACCACGCCACTCCGGCCGGCGCGCCCTCCCCGTCCGGACGGACGGGGCCGGACGGACGGGAGCCGGAGCAGGCGCGGGATCTGGCGGACTTCCTGGCGCTGCGCCGGGTCGGCACCTTCCTCTGTACGGAGCTGGCGCACGGCAACGACGCGGCGGCCCTGGAGACGACGGCCGTCTACGACCGAGCCAGGGATGGTTTCGTCCTGCACACGCCGCACGCCGGCGCGCAGAAGTTCATGCCCAACACCAGCCCGGTCGGCGGCCCCAAGTCGGGCGTGGTGGCGGCCCGGCTGCTCGTGGACGGCACCGACCACGGCGTCTTTCTTTTCCTGGCGCCGCTGACCGACGGCGAACGCGCCCTTCCGGGGGTACGGGTGCGCAGACTGCCCGCCCTTCTCGGCAGCCCGGTCGACCACTCCCTGACCTCGTTCGACCAGGTCTTCGTGGCACGGGACGCGCTGCTGGGCGGCGCGCAGGGCCGGCTCGGCGCGGACGGTGTGTTCATCAGTGAGCAGAGCAACCGCAGGCGGCGCTTTCTGACCTCGATCGGCCGGGTCACCACGGGCAAGCTCTCGATGAGCGCGGGCGCCCTCGGCGGCGCGCGGGTCGCGCTGGCGCTCGCCGTGCGCTACGGCGGACACCGGCTGATCTCGGGCGCCAGGGCGGCGGACCGCGTACCGGTGTTCGCCCACCGCAGCCACCACGGCCCGCTGGTCTCGGCCCTGGCCACGGTCTACGCGATGAGCCTGCTGCACCGCGCGGCCCTCGACGCGTGGGTGGCGCACACCGAGGAGGACAAGGGGGAGACGGAGCGGACCGTGGCCGTCGCCAAGGGCTGGATCACCTGGCAGGCGCGCGCGGTCATCCTGGAGTGCCGGGAACGGTGCGGTGCGCAGGGGCTGTTGGAGAGCAACGGGCTGGCGGAGCTGATGGCCGGGGCCGAGGGCGCCATCACGGCCGAGGGCGACAATCTCGCGATCTACGCGAAGGCGGCGGCCGAGATGCTGTTCTCGGCCGGATCCCCGGAGGCGGACGGCACGGACGGCTCCCGGCGCGGCGGTTCGGGACACGGCGGTTCGGGACACGGCGGCTCGCGGCACGGCGGTTCCGGGCGCGGCGGCTCGGGACACGCCGGTTCCGGCGACGGGGAAGGCGCCGACCGAGACGACGCGGACGGACCGGTGGCGGCCCGTGAGCTCACCGATCCCCGCTTTCTGGGCGCTCTTCTCGCGGGCGTCGAGGACGTATGGCTGGCCCGTGCCCGCCGCCGGATGAGCCAGGCCCCGCGCGGCGACTCGCTCGCGCGCTGGAACACCGCCTCCGGCGCCGCGCTGCGGGCCGTCGAGGCCCATGCCCGGCGCCGCGCGGCCGAGGCCCTCGCCGCGGCGGTGACCGAACTGGCGCCCGGGACCACCGCCCGTGAGCTGCTGCGCTCGCTGCACCGGCTGTTCGCGCTCCAGTGGATCGACCGCAACAGCGGCGATCTGCTGGCCGCGGGCCGGCTCGCCCCCCGGCATGTCGACGGGCTTCCCGAGGCCGTCGAACGGCTCATCGCCGAACTGGCCGCGCACGCGCCCACCTTGGTCGACGCCTTCGCGCTGCCCGAGGAGATGCTCGCCGACTGGCCCATCGCCGGGGCCGGTTACGTCGACGCGTACGACGACGCGGAGGCCTCCTGGCACTCCGTACCCGCTTGAATCCACCGGCCCCGGGAACCGGTCCCACCCACCGACCACGCGATCCCACCCACCAACAACGCAAGGACATGCCATGAGCGAGATCCACCCGCGGATCAACGAGGTACTCACCGAGACCTTCAAGGTGCCCGCCGCCGAGATCGTCCCCGAGGCCACCATGGACAGCCTGGAGATGGACTCTCTCGCCGTCGCCGAGTTCGCCGTGATCATCAAGGAGACGCTGGGTATCGACACCGACTCGGACACGCTCCTCAAGGGCGCCACTCTGGCCGAGATCACGGCGTTCCTCGACGATGCGGCCGTGAGCGTCGGCCGATGACCGGACCCGCCGTCGCCGTCACCGGTCTGGGCATGATCACGCCGGTCGGGAACGACACCGAGTCCACCTGGCACGGCGTGTGCGACGGAGTCTCGCCCGCCCGCAGGCTCCCCGAACTGACCGGCTGCGCCGTCGACTTCGCCTGTACGGTCGAGGGCATCGATCTCGCCTCCGCGGTCGGCGGACGGACGGCCTTCCGCATGGGCAGATATGTGAAACTCGCGCTGATCGCCGCGCGTGAGGCGGTCGCCGACGCCGGGCTCGACCCGGAGTCCTGGGACGGCACCCGGGTCGCCGTCGTGGTCGGGACCAGCAGCGGAGGCTCCGCGAGCGTGGCGGAACAGGCCGTGGCGCTCGACCGGCGAGGTCCCGAGGCCACCTCGCCGTCGGGCGTGCTGCTCACGATCCCCAATATGCCGGCGGCCGAGATCGCCGTCAGAATGCGGGCCACCGGGCCGAGCATGGCACCGTGCACGGCCTGCTCCTCGGGTGTGACGGCGCTCTCCGTGGCGCGTGATCTGCTGGCCGCCGGACAGTGCGACATCGCCGTGGCCGGCGCCACCGAGGCGATGATCTGCCCGCTGGCCATGACCGGGTTCGCCCGCTCGGGCGTGGCCGCCCTGGCCGGACCCGGTGTCGATCCGGCCGTGCTGTGCCGGCCCTTCGCGGCGGACCGCGCCGGGCTGGTCATGGGCGAGGGAGCCGCGATCATGGTGCTGGAGCGGGAGAGGGACGCGCGGGCGCGCGGCGCGAAGCCACGGGCGCTGGTGGCGGGCGCCGGAGCCACCACCGACGCCCATCACCCCACGAGCCCGCATCCCTCGGGCGCCGTCGCCCAGCGGGCGGTCGAGGCGGCGCTGCGGGACGCGGGATGGCACGCCGGTGAGGTCGAGCACGTCAACGCGCACGGCACGTCGACACCGCTCAACGACGCGACCGAGGCCGCGCTGATCAGCCGGGTCTTCCCGCACCGGCCCTCGGTCACGGCCCCCAAGGGCGTGCTCGGGCACTGCATGGGCGCGGCCGGCGCGATCGAGGCGGGACTGACCGTACTGACGCTCCAGCACGGGGTGATCCCGCCGATCGCCAATCTGGACGCGCCGGCGGTCGAGTTCGACATCGACTGTGTGACCAAGCAGCCGCTGCTCCGGCGGATCGACCGGGCCGTCAGCCACTCCTTCGGCTTCGGCGGCCACAACGCGGTCCTGGCGCTGCAACGCGCCTGACCGTTTCTCCGTACGGCTGTACGACTGTACGGAACGTACGGAACGCTCCCGTACCCGCCGCCGTGCGCGGCGCGCCGTACCGCCGTGCCGAACGTGTCGTACCGCCGTACGGAACGCCGTCCCCCACCACCGGTCCCCCCGGCGCCGGGGGACGGTTCCCCGACCTCGACTGGAGAACGCCCACCCATGCCCGGACACCCGCCGCTCCTCGGCCGTACCGCCGTCGTCACCGGCGCCGCGCGCGGTGTCGGCGAGCACCTCGCCCGCACTCTGTCCGCGCGCGGCGCGCGACTGGCCCTCGTCGGACTGGAGGAGGCCGAACTCGCCCGTGTCGCGGCGTCGTTGACCGGCGAGGCGGCCCACTGGTACACGGACGTGACCGACGCGGACGCGATGGTCCGTACGGCACGGAGCGTCCAGGAACGTTTTGGCACGATCGATGTGGTGGTCGCCAACGCCGGAGTCGCGGCGAGCGGTCTCTTCCGCCACCGCGACCCGGACGTATGGCGGCGTGTCGTCGAGGTCAACCTCATCGGCAGCGCCAACACCGCGCACGCCTTCCTCCCGGCGCTCCTGGACTCGCGCGGCTACTTCCTCCAGATCGCCTCGCTCGCGGCTCTCGCCCCCGCGCCGATGATGACGGCCTACTGCGCGTCCAAGGCCGGTGTGGAGGCCTTCGCGCACACCCTGCGGACCGAGGTCGCGCACCATGGCGTACGGATCGGCGTCGGCTATCTGAGCTGGACCGACACCGACATGGTCCGGGGCGGTGAGCAGGTGGCCGCGCTGCGCGAGCTGCGCTCCCGGCTGCCCTGGCCGGCCGGGCGCACCTATCCGCTGGGCCCGGCGGTGGACCGGCTCGCGGCCGGGGTCGAGCGCCGGGCCAGCCATGTCTACGGACAGCCGTGGCTGCGGGCGGCCCGGCTCGTGCGTACCGTCCTGCCCTCCCTCGTGGGACGTCATACCCGCGCGCTCATGCCCGTCATCGAGCCACGGGCCGCCGAGGCTCCGGCGACGCTGCTGGGCGCGGGAGGCGCGGCGGACAGTACGAGCCGTCCACCGGCCTCGGCGGCTCCCGGGGCTCCGGCGACTCCGGAGACCCCTGCGGCTCCGGGGGCTTCGGGGGGTCCGGGTGCTTCAGGAGGTCAGGGGGCTCCCGCGGCTCCGGGAGGTCCTGGGGGTTCTTCCCCTCCGGCTGGTCCCGCGGCGCCCGCGGCCCCCGCGCCTCCGACCGTTCCGCATCCGCTGTCCGGCGCAAGTCACGTACCGGAAATATGATGAATGTGGAGGTTTGTGCAGTCGCACGGACCACGCAGGGCTACCTGGCAGCGAGGCGGTGCATGACCCGGCGTCGTCCCCCGCGCTCGACGAGCGCCGAGGATCTGCTGACCACACTTGGGCGCCTCACGGCCCAGGCGCGGAAAGGCGCGGAGATCCAGCATGCCCGGGTGGAGCTCGCCGAGGCGTTGCAGCGCGACATGCTGCCCGCGCGGCTGCCCGCGGTGCCGGGGCTGCGCACCGCCGCGCGCTACGCGCCCTCCCGTGACGGCCTGGACATCGGCGGTGACTGGTACGACGGCTTCGCGCTCTCCGACGGCTCGCTCGCGTTCTGCGTCGGCGACGTACAGGGCCACGACGTCGAGGCGGCGGCCTTCATGGGACAGGTACGGATAGGGCTGCGGGCGGTCGCCAGCACCGCGCGCGATCCGGGCGAGGTGCTGAGCCGGGCCAACGATCTGCTGCTGTCGGTGGACTCCACCCTCTTCGCGACCTGTACGTTCCTCCGCTTCGATCCGGTCCGCTGGGAGATCCAGAGCGCCCGCGCCGGCCATGTCGCGGGGGTATGGGCCACGGTCGAGGGCTGGTCCGGATACGCGGAGGACGCGGGCGGTCCTCCGCTGGGCATCGTGGCGGGCGAGACCTACCCGGTGACGCGCCGCAGGCTGTCGAGCCCGGGAGCGTTCGTGCTGCTCACGGACGGTGTCATCGAAGGGCCGTCCTTCCCGATAGAGGAGGGGATGGCCCGGGTGAGCAAGATGGTCGCCGCCGGCGCCGGTGCCGATCCCGGCGAGCTGGCGGCGGAGGTGATGACCGTGGCCGAGCTGACCGGCCACACGGACGACGCCGCCGTACTCGTCCTGCGCTACGACGGGCCGCCCGGTGCGTCCTGCGCGCCGGTGCCCGGCGGCGCCACGGCGCACAGGACCGGGTGATGTGCCGGACCGGCAGTGCGTGTCACGGCCGACCCGGACGGAAGGCATTGTCTGATGGCTGGTGTGGTGCGCAGTGAGGAAATCCGACGACTGTCCCTGGCCGCTCTTCGGATCCTTGGCGTCGCCGTCGCCTACTACGCGGGCGGCCAGCTCGGGCTGCTGAAGCAGGTGCGGATCGAGGGCGCGATCGTCACTCCGCTCTGGCCGTCCACGGGTATCGCCCTGACCGCGCTGCTCCTGTTCGGCACCGGCGTCTGGCCCGGGATCACCCTGGGCACCCTCTTCAGCGTGGTGACGGTCGGCCCGTTCCTGCCCGCCGATGTCGCGATCCTGGCGGGCAACACGCTCGCCCCGGTCTGCGCGTTTCTGCTGCTGCGGCGTGCCGGGTTCCGGCCGGAGCTGGACCGGCTGCGGGACGGAGTGGCCCTGGTGTTCCTGGGCGCCCTCGCGGGGATGCTGATCAGCGCGACGGCGGGCGCGGCGACGATGGTCGTCGCGGGCCGACTGGCGCCGGGGGACTTCTGGCCCATCTGGTCGGCGTGGTGGGCGGGTGATGCCATGGGCGTACTGGTGGTCACTCCCTTCCTGCTCGTGCTGCGCAGGCTCCGGCTGCCCCTGCCGACCCACCGCTGGCCCGAGGTGACAGCCCTGGTGATCACCGCCGCCGTGATCACACCGCTGGCCACCATGAGTCCGCTGACCTTGCTCTTCCTGGTCTTCCCGGTGCTGATCTGGGCCGCTCTCCGCTTCGAGCTGCCCGGGAGCGCGCCGTACGTGCTCTTCGTGTCCGTACTGGCGATCTCGGAGGCGACCGACCGTGTCGGCGGCTTCGCGCACCACAACCTGATCGAGCGGATGATCAGCCTTCAGGCGCTCAACGGGTCCGCGGCGCTGACCTCGCTGCTGCTGGCGGCGA